>NZ_JAVDDT010000002.1:0-300000 GCF_030848495.1 Natronospira bacteriovora | reverse complement strand
CCCTTTCCATCAGCGCCAGCAGGTGTTGCATGGCCGCGGCCTCGTCACCCCGCTGGAAGTCGATATGCTGAGCCGAGATGTGATACGCGGCCGATCCGGGTTCGGTCAGGGTGATCCGCTGAATCTCCTCCCAGGCCAGCTCCGTCTCACCCTGCATGAGGTAGTTCCAGGCCACCATGGGCACCGCAAAGAACAGGGGCTGCCGGCGACGCAGGTCGGTAACTTCGGCCATGGCCTCCTCGAAACGGCCGAAGGCGAGCAGGAAATTGGCGTAGGCCAGCCGCCCTTCGGCGTGATCGGGATGAGTGTCCAGCAAGTTCAGAAAGGTTGCTTCTGCTGTCGGGTAGTCTCGACCGTGCAGGAACAGCAGATTGGCATAGAGCAACAAGGCTCGATCTAGGGAGGGGGCAAGACTCAGGGCACGAGTCAGCAGTGCCTCCAGTTCACCGTAATGGGGCGCGAGGGGAAGATTCGAGCGCCGAAGCTGTTGCAGCTTGGCCTCGACCAGACCGAGATACGCGTCCGCGTGATCCGGGTCGGCATCGATGGCGGCCCGGAACAGACCAACTGCCCGGCGCCAGTCTTCCGGCTCTTCACTGGCAAGCAGCTGCCGGGCCTGGGATCCGGGCCCTCCCTCCTCCAGCAATGCAGCCGCTGGCTCCGGCTCCCCGGTCAGCCACCAGACAAGCAGCGAGGCGGACACCAGCAGCCCCGCCGTCATCACTGCCACCCGCCAGAGTCCACGAAGGCGGGGCCCTTCTTCCCGGGCCACGGTGGCGATCCACTGGTAACCGACGCCCGGCACGGTACGGATGAAGCGTGGATTGCGAGCCGTGTCATCCAGCGACTGCCGAAGCTGGCTCACCGCCACGGACAGGCTCTCTTCCCCGACGATGCGGGGCCCCCAGACAGCCTCGAGCAGTCTGTCCCTGGTCAGAACCTCAGACGGATGGCTACAGAAATGCTCGAGCAGGACCGAAAGACGATGCTCCAATTCCCGCCGTTCGCCCCTGCGCAACAGCAGATTGCGCTCCGGCAGGAACCTCCACTGCCCGATTCGAATGCCCTTCCCCGCCTGCCCCATCCTGTGACTCGCTGCCGATGCTTACCCAGAAAATCAAACTGCGATTATCCCCCGCCGCGCCTGGAATGGCGAGTGAGCGGCAGAACCGGACAAGAACCCGCTGTCATCATGCCGGGTGTTGCCGGCATTGGCTCAGGCCTTCTGCGGTGAAAACGCAGTTGCGGCCTTCCGCCTTGGCGGCATACAGACATTTGTCGGCACGGGCCAGCAGATTCTCTTCGGCGGTGTCCTTTTCATCCAGATCCGTCACGCCAATACTGACCGTGACAGCGAAGGGACCATCGGTGCCGGAAAACGCCATCCCGGCCACGGCGCAGCGAAGCCGTTCGGCCAGGCGGGTGGCGGATTGCAGGTCGGTTTCCGGGAGCAGGATGGCAAACTCCTCACCGCCCATGCGGGCCAGGCAATCGCTGCTGCGAAGCGCCTGCGTGCAGACGTCCACGAAACGCTTGAGCACCTCGTCACCTGCCGCATGGCCGTGCCCGTCATTGATCTGCTTGAATCGGTCCAAGTCGAGCATGAGCATGCTCAGTGGATGGCGGTAGCGCCTGGCACGCTCATACTCTTCCCGCAATACGTCCATGAACACGCGCCGGTTGGCTGCCCCGGTAAGCGGATCGGTCTGAGAGAGGCGACGGAGCTCTTCAGTCATCCGCTCCCGATCGGTGACATCGCGATAGAACCAGATGCGCCCCCAATAGACACCGGCCGGTCCATGGAGCCCCCGGGAATAGCGCTCCAGGACGCGTCCATCCTTCATGTCGATTCGCATTCCCTGCTCTTCCTCTTCCAGGCTGGCGTACAAGGCCTTGACTCGCTCGATGAAGTCTTCGGGATCCACCAGCTGGTCTGTGACTGCCTTCAAGGCGGCCTCGCCATCGCGGGCCTCCATCACCGCTTCGGGAATGGACCAGAGCTCCAGGAAGCGGCGATTCCACGTTCTCATGGTATTGTCGGCATCCACCACCAGGATCCCGTCCGGCGATTCATCCAGGTAGGCACTCAACACGGTGGACTGATAACGGGTTTCCAGTTCCAGGTGGAGAGTGTCACTGATTTCGTGGGCCGTCCCCAACAGGCGGGTGATACGTCCGGTATCATCCATGAGCGGCACCAGCGCGGTGTGCCAGTAGGTCCGCCCGGCAGGGAGATCAAGCACTTCCCGGTAATCCGTGGCGGCCCGCCCCTCGACACACCGTCGATAATTGCCTTTCACATTCGCCGCCATTTCCGGTGACAGCAAATCATCCACACTACATCCCGCCACGTCATCGTGTTTCATGCCAGTGAGTTGCTCGTGGCGGGCATTGATGGCGGCCAGTCGGAACGCATCATGTGAATCCACATCGATCAGAAACGCCGCCACCCCAAGATAATCCAGCATCTTGCGGAGTTCGGCCGGGTCACGGTTGCTACTGATATCGTCCATCACATGGTACCGGGCATTCCTATCGATACTGACGCAGGTACTTCTTCTCGAACAGGGACTTGGACCAGTGCCACAGGCGGCTTCTGGGAAGCACCCAGTTGCGCTTTTCACTGCGGGCCACCAGCATGCCCTTGTCCATGCTGTCCACAATACACATCAATTCGGCCTTGAAGGTGGCCTCAGGTTCCCGTCCATTGAGTTCGGCATGCATGTTCTTCGCGGCCGCCGCGGCCTGCAGGTCGGCCATGTGCGCCTGCTTCGGCATCCAGTCCGGCCCCGGGAAGGAGCCGGCATCGCCGGCCACATAGACTCGCTCGGCCCCCTCCACCCGGCAGAAGGCGTCCGCCTTGAGGAGACCGCCGTCGGAACGGCTCAGTTCGGTGTTGTCGAACCAGGGGTTTCCGGTCATGCCCGGCATGAACAGGATGAGATCGGCGGGAAACTCGCCACCCTCGGTGCTGACCTTGTCCTCGCTGAAGCTCTTGAGTTTGTGCCCCAGGTGAGTGTGAATGCCGCGACGGTTCATCTCGCCCAGCAGCTTGCCCACGGCCCTGGGGCCGAGGCGTTTTCCCGGCTCCGGCGCGGGCGAGAAGAAGGTCAGCTCGAAACGGTCACGCCGCCCCTGCTTGCGCAGCAGGCTGTCGATGCCAAAGAGGAACTCGAACATGGGCCCGCCGCGCATGGCCTGACCTTCCCTGGGGTTGCCGGAGAAACCGAAGGCAATATGCCCTCCATCCATGTTCTCCACCGCCATCTTGATGCGCATGGCGGATTCAACCCCCTCACAGGGAGTGATGGCGTGTTCGATGCCGGGCAGCTTCTTGAGAAAACGCCCGCCGGTGCCGATCAGAATGGCATCGTTTTCCACCTCACCATTGTCGGTGAGCAGCAGGCGTCCGCCCAGGTCGAGGCCAGTGGCACTTCCCTGGTGATAGCGGATGCGGTGGCGTTCGAAAAAGCCCTCCAGTGGGCGGACGATGTCCTCCGCCTGGCGCTGACCGGTGGGCAACCAGATAAGGCTCGGCAGGTAGACGAACTCCGGGCGTGGCGCAACCAGGGTAATTCTGGCATCGCGATCCAGCGAACGAAGATGACGAGCGGCGGTGAGCGCGGCAAAGCCACTGCCGACGACGGTGATCTTGTGACTCATTGTGTCGGAATCCTTGATCTCGGGAACCTTTGATTGATCCGGTCGTGCATGCCGTCAATCGACCGGGGCCTTGATGGTGAAGGCTCCACGCAGCTCACCGGCCTGGTAACCATGGGCCTGGTCGTGGGGATATCGATCATCCAGGATGCCACGGATGTCCGCACTCATCTGATCCCGGTCACCATGACAGGCCAGGCACTGACCCTGAAGCGGGATGGGACGCAGGTAACGGTTGAAACGCTGCCCGTCCTCAACGACCTGTTCGACCTTCTCCATGTCGGCATAGGCCTCGCCATCGGCATGGCGTGCCTGAAATTCCGCCAGCCCGCGGCGCTCCCAGGCATCCGGCATGCCCAGCAGCGGATTGCGAACGCGGGTGCCCACCCGGGAAACCCGCCAGCCCCGTTCCAGGGATAGGCGGGTCTTGATTGCAGGCGCCCGGTCACGGCAAACAGCAATGGCCTCCGGCGGCCCGCCCTCCTGCATGGCCGCCTGGAGCGCCTGCATCAGCTCCGAGGCCAGTTCCCCGGTTGCGGCCCGAGCCTCATCCCGAAAATGATCCCGGGCATTCTCACCCGCCAACACGACCCCGGGCACCATCAGCACACTCGCAAGAACAATGCGTGAAATCTTCATGGCAATCTCCCGGTCTGCCGTATTAGATATTACTGATATTATAGGCGGTGATTTCCGATCTCAAGATGACGGGGATCAATCGGCAATCAATCGGTCGCGCAGTAAAGCTCGTAGAGCTTGGCCATCAGGGCCAGCACCTTGGGGTCGGCAATACGATAGTAGATGGTCTGGGATTCCCGGCGCGTTGCCACCAGCCCCTCCTGGCGAAAGCGCGCCAGGTGCTGGGACAGGGCCGACTGGCTGAGAGGCACTTTCTCATTGATCTGGCCCACCGAGCGCTCCCCGTTGACCAGAGAGCACAGCACCATCAGGCGATTGGGATTGGCCAGGGCCTTGAGGACCCGTGCCGCCTCGTCGGAATGGGCTTCCATCTCCTCGAGGGAGGGCATTCTTTGCCCGGATTTGAGAATTGCTGATGACATCAGAATGCACCGAAGCCAGTTGTAAGGAATATCCGTATATTAGCAAATTCGGTATGACTTTCGCTGCCCGCGCCGGGATTTGTCCCCCCGGACGATTGACCCGCACCGGGCACGCCGATACAATACCGCGCTTTCGGGCGATTAGCTCAGTGGGAGAGCACTGCCTTCACACGGCAGGGGTCGCTGGTTCAAGTCCAGCATCGCCCACCAAATTACCCAGCAAAATCAGCGACTTCCGAGCTTCGGGGGTCGCTTTTTTTGTGCCTCCTGATTGTCCGCCGCTTCCGAGTAGCCAAAAAGTGGCCACTCAACAGACAGCCTCCAGCGCGTCCACCGCCAGCCCAGCCGCCTATTTTTCGGACCCCTAAAAAGGGAATTTTCGGACCAGTACGCGAGGCCAGCCGAAATAGACTGACAAGGGGTGTCAGCAACCGCCTACAGAAAAGCATCAACGGATCAGGTACAGTCTCCCCTGTCCTGCCGCTGCCAACCGATGCGGCCACGGTCGCTCAAGCGGGGCTTAGGCAGAATCGCCCCCCTAGGAGAAACGGCCATGTTCAAGAAAGCAGCCGGAGACTGGACGCGCCTGCGCGATCAACTCGCTAGTTTTATCGAGTGCGACTTTCATCGTGGCAGGCGCGCGGCGGACAAAAGCTATTGGGACGCAATGTCCGAGGTCCGCGACGATGCAATATCCGCCCTGAAGCATGCACAGGCGCACAATTACCGGTACGTTCTATTCAGGCACGGAAACTCGACATCGAGGCCGGGACAGACCACGGCTCGGTCAGTGGTTCGTGGCTTGATGCGCAGCCCTGAGTCTACGAAATACGTGATAAAGGCGCGGTCGATCCAACATGAAACGGTCTTTGTGGCCGCTATAAGGACTGCCGCCAGGACTAGAGACCCGGAAAGAAATTAGCTCATGGGCATCCGAACGGCCTCAACCGAATGAGTACACTGTCATGGTGCTTCCTCACTATCTATCAAAGCCCAAGCCGTAGCATAGAAAAAACCCCCACCAGGACGAACCTGGCAGGGGTGATTCCCACCGCGAAGCATCGGCAGGACTTCGGCCTTTCCTCGGGCTGGTGGCCGCAACCAGCGGGGCGCTTTGCGGAGGACCGGCCGCCCCTTCACCGGCGAGGACTACTTCAGCTTGCGGGCCAGGTCATGCACCCGATGGGGTGACACGGACTCCACCGCGACCAGTCGGGAAAATCCCTCATGGCGTCCGGCCAGTGTATTGATGATGCGCTGGGTTTCATCGCGCCCCGGCAGCCCATCCGGGAGTTCTGCCAGCTTCGGCGGTTCCTGCCCCAGCGCCTTAGCGGCTGCCTCGGCAGAATCGGCAATGCCATGATACTGCCCGGCAAGCCGTGATCCCCCGGCCATCAGTTCCAGATCGGCGACAAACTGACGGACGCGCTCAGTGGCCGGAACCACCTTTTCAGCCAGTTCTGCCAGTTCCTGCGCCTTTTCCGGGGCCGTTTCCACCAGTTTTGTCAGTGATTCGCGGGCCTGTTCTGCTTCGCGCTTACGCTGTTCCTCGGCAGCTTTCTCCCGCTGCTCAAGCTCGACACGGATAGCGAGAATGCGCCGCTCCATGCGTTCAACGGCGGCAAGATCGTTGTGCTTGTTGCGAGTCGCCAGGGCTTGTTCATGCCATGCCCTTGGGGCAAGGCCGTCTTTGGTCGGCTTGGTCGGCTCGATGGTTTCAGCCAGCGCGTGCAGGTCATCGACCAGACACTGTTTAATATCCTCATCACTGGCAGACGCCACACTGGCCGCCATGATATGGCCCGGCAACTTAATGGCATCGTGATCGTGGGTCATGTTCACTTGTGCGCTCATTGCACCAGCCCCCTCGGTTTCAGCGGCTGTTCATCGTGCCGCGTGTTGGTTTTCGGTTTCGCCTTGCTGGTGTCCTGCTCTTGAGCCTGCACCCGATCCACCAGCCCGCGTGACTTCAAAGGCGCATCAGTGGCGCTGTTGGCGGTAACGTCATCCACCAGGCCGCCCGGAACCAGCGCACTGCTAACCGGTTGCATGTCGTCGGCATCGTCGCCATTAAGCTGGCGCTGCACCTCATCGGTCAGCATTCGTTCTGCCTGAGCAGACAACTTGCCCGAACCGCTGGTGGTGCGTCGGTGTGGGGTGTAACGGCGCGTGCCGTCGCCTGAGATAAAGCCTGTGTTGTTTACATGAAAGCCCATAGTTTCGTCCTCGATTGTTGCTTCAAAACTCACCAGACGCCCGCCCGTTTGCGGGGTCGCTTGGTGCCTGCTACAAGTCCGGCCACGGCGTTACACAGATCATCGTGTGCGCCTGTGCCATGATCGATTGTGTCCTTGCCTGAACGCCCTGTGCGCCGCTCAAGGCTACATAGCTGAATCACTAGCCGGTCGTTGTCCGGCAGCTCAATCCGCTTGCTGTTGAGTAGCGGGAGCATGTCCCGGTAAAGGTCAGAGCGCGGCTTCTGTGCCACGTCATAGGTGATTCTGTGCATGGCGAACCGCTCGCGGGGCCATTCGCCGCCGTATCTGTCGCCTTCAACACGGCTTATGCGGTAGTCGCGCATCAGGTCGGCAAAGTCAGAGACCACGGCCTCGGGGCTGAATGGCGGCTTAACTTCACGGATCGCATCGACCACCACCGTCTGCCCCTCATCGTGACCAATGGCCAGCGTCATGGAGTCCCGGCTGCCCCCTGACGGGTCCACAAAGGCGCGGTAACGGTGTTCGGACAGGTAGGGCAACTCATAGCGCCCTGGCATCACGCACGCCTCGACAACCTCACGCTGAACGAACTGTTCAAGGTCGCTACGGAACTCGGCCAGATACTCGGCTTTGGCTGATTCGGGATCGCGCTCCATAGCCTGATCTATAACGCGCTGTGGCAGTGCCGGGTTCATGGTGCGGCTAGGGGCCTTTGCCACCACAATGGGGCCTGCCTTGCCGTAGTAGCGCCGATAGGCATCCCACAGAACGCCGCGCTTGGCATAGGGGCTGCTGAGTACGATCAGGCGGCCATCCAGTGTCGCCATTGCCGGGCGGATAGCGTTGATGATTTCAAAGTCTGGATTGGCGCTGTCCTCGGATCTCCAAAACGCCACCTCATCAGCGATACAGCAGGCCACGGTATAGCCACGAACAGCCCGGAAACTGGCGGTATGCACTTCAATGGCTGTGCGGTTGGATAGCTCTATGCTCTCCTTGTCCTCACGCACTATCATGCGCTCCAACATCGGGTTATCGTGCAGCAGGCCGCTGATATATCGGAAACAGGAACGGGCTTGCTTGCGGTCGGCAGCCAGGACCATAACAGTGGCAACTTCGCCGGGAGCCAGCCTGTCGGTGTAGTCAGTGAAGGCAGCATCATAGACGGCTCTGAGTGCCGCTGTGTTGGTCTTGCCGCCACGCCTGCCCACTACTAGGTAAAGCTCATCCCCACGCTGTGTGGGGGCGCTGGTGCGGCCTGTGAGGGCTTCCCAGTGCTTGCGCTCGGTGGAATCCAGTGTCAGGCCATCGAATCCAGCAAACAGGGCACGCCATGCGCTCCAGGTGTCGCCAGCAAACTGATTGCCGAACAGTGCCGGGTCGGTCATGGCATCCCTGATTGTTACCGTGGTCTGTTGTGCCGCTGGCATACTCACTTGCGGATCTCCGTATAAGCGTCAACAATCTTGCCGGTCTCCAGGTCGATCACCAGCACACCGATTTCCTTTGTCATACCGTGGCCTCCTGCTGTCTGCGCTGGAGATATTGCTGCAAGTCGGGCACATCACGGGCCTGGCGCTCTAGCCCCAAGGTCTTGAGCAGGCCAATCAAGGTATTGACCGCCTGCGTGAGCTTGCCCTGATCTACTTCCTCACCGCGGGACAGGGCGGCCTCTTGCTGTTCGATAATCGCCTCCATCCAGATTGCCCGTTTACACAAGCTGCGTTTCTGGTAGGACAGCACTTCGATTCCCCCAAGGTCATTGGCGAGTGTTTCGTATCGCTCATTCACCACGCGCGCCAGGGTCGTGCGTCCGTCCATTTTTTCGATCCAATCTGGACGATATCGGGGGGGCAACTCGCGATTCTTGGCTTCCATATCGTAGATACTCTCGGGGTTTCTCACTGGCCACTTTCTGGCCCTAAAAAAATCCAGGTTAAGCTGTAAGCCACTGTTTATGCGGTTTTTTTGTTATTTCTGGCTATGCCTAAACAAGGCAGGGCACTATCGTTCCGGGCGGGCCGTAGGGGTTATCAGGGGCTCAGGATGCGCCGCGCACTAAAGACCCTAATGCTCCGTCAAATCGCCGCCAACCCCCGCCACCAGTTGGGCTGTGTGGGAAAGTGAGCGTAGCGCGAGTTTTGCGGATTCACGGTCTGCCACACCTGCCGCGATCATGGCTTTGCTGATCTCACCCTGGGCAAACGCTAAGGCCACCGCCGCCTCGGCCGGATCAGGCCAGCGCGATTGAATCTCATGCATGAAATTTTTATCCAGCATCGTATGCCCCTGTAATTTCCCTGCCCATTACAAAAGACACTACAAACAGCAAAACGGTGCGAAAAATCACCACCAATTCGGAGAAATACCGAAATACTTCTGGTGCGCTTGCGGGGGGATTACATTGAAGCCCGGCGAGCCTTCATCTCGAAACAGCTCCCGCCGCCTTTCCCACGCCTTCCGTGCAATCGCGGGGGAAGCCTTTTGGCCGATGGTCGCCAAACTAGCTGCAGCCATCACACTCCCGCACCACACCGTCCGCGCCGTTGGGCGAACACCATGCCGCTCATGCAAAATCCTCGCGCCGATTGCAATATGGGCATCGCGATAATCCCGGTTCGAAATATGCGGCGGGCGGTCGATTCGGGCAATCTCGCGCAACTTATAAAGATCGAACCAGACCCGATCAAAACGCGCCTCTGCGTTTCGAGCGTTAATCAGCTCAGCATGCCATTCGCGGTAGGCACTCATATCGAACGGCGAAGGCACCGAAGTTTCGAAAGCCTCGGGGTCGGGATTCTCGCCGCCTATTCGCGACCACGCCGCCATCCAGTCAGTCTCCGTAACCTCGGCAGCGCGCTTCAGCGTCCGCCCATGTCGCGTAAAGTTCTTTGCAGTGTTCGACGCAATCTGCCCTAGCCACGAAGGCAACGCCGCCTCGTTGGAAAGTCCCTGGCGTCCATTCCATACTCTCAGCCACGCCGCTTGTTCAGCATCCTCAATTTCCGATTCAGTGACACCCTGGGCACGAATGCGACCACGAACCATTCCGCCAAAGTCACGCATGGCCGATTCAAGCGCCGATTCATCGCCAGCCATCAGTCGCCGCGCCAGATCATTCGCCTCTTTCAACTCGTTCATGTCCAATCTCCTGGAGCATTCTGGAAACGCTCGCCCCGTAAGTAATTTACAAGCTAAAGCTGTATATATATCTTCCCCTTGAGTCTTGTACTTGTACTGTTACTTAAACTCAGTTGGGGTCGCGGAATCCCTTGTCATGCGCGGCTTTCAGCGGGTTGGGGTGCATGGTTCGCGGCTTCTTTGAGCCCAATAATCGCAGCCACTTTTGAGTAGTCGTCACCGTAATTGTCAGACCCGGCCCAGCCCTCAGTGACGGTCTGAACCTTCACTCGCAGATCGACGCCTCTCAGGATTGCGGGGCTTAATCTTCCCGATTTACGCTTTAGTCCGCGCTGCCTGGCGATTGCTCGAAGTTGGCGCTTGAGATCTGATTTCTTTCCCAGCGTCGGGCGTGCGCCCTTTTTTGTCCGCCCTGGTGGAAGTTTGCAGTTATAGAAAGCATCCAGCTCAAGGCCAGGGAAACCGTCCACCAGCACAAACCTCATTTGCACCTTAGGAAACTTCCCATTTGAGCCGCGATACTCGCGAACCGCGTGCCACTGATACCGCGCTGTATATTCACCCTCAGGAATCAGCTCCTCGCCATCCTCGTCACAATCAAATGCCTCGTCATCGCCCGCACAATCCTCAGCGGTTTCATTTGGCGTAGGCGATGGAAGGTCTGGAAAGGGGTCGGGAGCATCGCGACCATACGCAGTCGCCACCAAATCGCGGGCCTGATCGGTGGTAAAGTCGGCAGCATCCGTTTTCGGGGGCAGCCAATCCGGGAGCGTCACCCAGCGGATATTGCGTGCGACACCTTTGAGGCGTTCAGCAATCGTCCCCATTGCCTTAACGCCCGCATCATCGTTATCGGGCCACAGAACCACCTCACGGCCTCGCAGCGGCTCTATATAAGCCTTGCTCGCCCCACTGCACCCACCCGCCCAAGTCGTGCAAAACGCCTTTGGGAAATGCGCTGTCGCGGCCTCTGCGGCCTTTTCACCTTCAACCAGAATGACGGGGCAATCGGAGTACATAGACAGCCACTCGACTTCATATAGTGGCCGGGCAACACCCTTCGGCAGCCCTTTCCACTCCCACCCTTCGGCAGTCGGGATTGCCTGCCGTACTTCCTTCCCCTGCGGGGTGTCGAAGCGATACAGGCACAAAATCGGGGCTCCGCCGTCGTGATAGGTATAGATCCGACTCGGTTTACCCAATGAGGGATGACGGTCGGGCCGCGAAGTGGGGGGATTGACGCCTCGGGGGGCCGTCAGCTCGACAGGCTTGGGGGCCTTCCTTTCAGGCTTGGGCCGGGGCGTCCAGGTATCACCGCCGCCGAATCGCTCCCTGACCCAGCGGGCGGCATCGTTACGATTGCGGGCCTGGCCGTATGACTGAACCAGATCAAGCACGCCACCACCTTCGCCGCGTTCATGATCGTAAAAAGTACCCGTGGCAAGATTGACGGCAAGCGAGCCTTGGCGCCCGAAGCGCCACTCGCCGTTGTTTGATAGCCTTGGATTCCGGTCGCCTAGCAGGGTCTCGGCAACTTGGGGCATCGTCTGATTAAGCTCACTCACGCCGCCCTCCCTCGGCCCAGCGGCCGATTCGGAGGGGGAGCCAGCCACGCACCGTCATGGCCACTAGCCACAAACGGGCGGGACTGCTATCCTCGACGCAGATTTCCTTGGAGGGGAAATCACTCAGGGGACGGTGTGTGCTTGGCGGCTGCACCGTCCTCTCTCGTTTCTGCTCGTTCATTTTTCACCTCGAGATCAAAATAACCCTCCTGCTTGCGTAAGCGCCTAATCACCTCCCGACATCCTGTCCGCTAGTTTTTTCACATCAGACAAGCGCACCGCTGTCCGCCCGTCGGCATGGCGGTTCGCTACTTGTCCGGCTATAAGGGCCTGCCCGATAACCTGAACGGGAACGCCCGTTTCTCTCGCGGCCCGCATGACGCTGAGCCATTTGTTTTGATTGCTCACGCCTGCCCCCTATGCCGCCGCTTTGCGATCCAGGTATTGCTCAAGGTCCGAACGCAACCAGCCAACCATGCGACTGGTCACCCTAATTTTGCGGGGGAATTGCGGATCAGATTCGGCCAAATTGTGAACGGTTCGCAGCGTGCATCCGAGAAACTTAGCCGCCTGCTTCGGGCGCAGAAATGCGGGTTCGATTTGTTCAGATTTCATGGCGTTACCTCTCTCAGTGGAAACTTTTTTTGTTCGGTAGGCTTGACATCTGTTGTCAATCTAGCCATACTGGATTCATAAGTCGAAATTTATGCCATTGGTTTGTAGTGTTATAAAGTAACAGCACAGCAACCCAATTGCTTCATCCCCAATTCTATTTTCACCTGTGATTCCATACAGTGTCAAGTAATTCATCACCCAGGCCACCCGGCCGACGGTGCGCCCTACTTACTGAAGTCACCCTTTCGCAGCCGTTCCCTGCCATTTTCTGGGAGTAGCCAGCTTTTTCGCGAACGCCTCCATGTGCTCGGCTATCAGCTCATCATCGGGATTTCCGTAGTGTTGCTCGATCATTTGCGCGGACCGATGCCCGACCATTTGGGCGATGGTCAACAATGGAGCCCCGTTCGCCACCAGCCTCGAAATGAAATGATGCCGGAGGGAGTAGAACCCCAGATCGGCAGGGAGTCCACCTAGCTCCTTCACCCTAGCCCACGGTTTCAAGTGGGCCTTCTTCGTCATCTTCTCGCCTGGATTGCGTGAGGGGAAAACCCAGCCATCCAGGGGCTTGCCGCCCTGCTCCCACCAGCCCCGCATGATCGCCACATATTCGGCGGGGAGTTTCAGTTTCACGGTGATCGGGTTCGGATGATCTTTCGTTTTTTCCGGCACCTTCTCCAGCCGCCCAAACTCGACAGACAGTTCCTGCCAGGTCAGTGAATACAGATCGCCCGGCCTCAGTCCGGTGTATAGGGCTGAATAGCAGAACGGCACAAACCAATGAGGAAAGGGCACCTTATCCAGATCAGGCAGGTGGGGCTTGCCATGCTTTCGGCTTCTTCTTCGCTGTCCGCGTACTTCCTCCGCAAATGCCGCCAAGCCGACTTCCAGCCCTTCCAGCTCATCATCGGTTAGCAGCCGCCGCGCCTCCTTCCGTTTGCGGTGCCTTTCCCGCTCTCTCGGATCGTTGACAGGCTTTTCAAGTGAGTAATGGGCCAGCGGGTTGCGGTCTAGCAGATCATCCTTCACGGCCTGATTCAGCATGGTCTTTAATGCGCCATAGGTCCGAACCAAAGTGGCGTGCGCTCTCCCCTCTTTTCGCTTGGCCCTCTGCCATGCCTCAATATCAAACTTGTTCAGGGTATCCATGCCCCTGTTCATCAGCTTCGGGAAATTCGCTCGAATCCTTGCAACCGTTTCGCCACCCGTCCGCTTATTCCTCATCAGGTCCGAATAACGGCCCTCAAGGTATGCCCCCACGGTTCGGGCCTTGTCCGCCTCCTCAGCGGCCACTAGAGACTGTTTCTGGCGCTTTTTCTCCTGCGCAGGGTCTTGCCCCGCGTCCACCTTGCGCCGTATCTCTAGCGCCCTCTCCTGAGCCTCAATAGGCTTCATCTCAGACAGCAGCCCAATGGCATAAACGCGCCGCCTTCCGTCGATCATGTAACGCACCCGCCACGATCCCCCCTTGGCGGTCTTTAGAAGGTGGAATCCACGAATGGTCTTGCAGTAAAGCGACTCGCCTTTCTTGGCGCTTTTCAGGTGCCGACTGGCAGCCGCTTCGGTGATCGAAGTGATGCGGGTCTGTCGTGACATGGCAGGGGCCTCTGGTTCCGCTTCGAGTAGCCAAAAAGTGGCCACTCTCTGGCCACTCTCCTGCATATTAGTGCATCAATGCGGAAACGGCAATCCCCTATATCCCTGTTTTATATGCCATTTTGTTCGGCCTGCTTAACTTATGCCCGCCTTCACACGGCAGGGGTCGCTGGTTCAAATCCAGCATCGCCCACCAGTTCCGAAGAAAGGCCGGATCCGCCAGGGTTCGGCCTTTTTGTTTGTCCGCCAAGCGACTATGTTCTCTGGAGACCCCGGAGGCGACGATGATGGCGGATCACATGCGGGCAATGGTCCTTCACGGTCCCGGTCGGGCTCTGGTCCCGGAACGGGTGCCGATACCCTCAAGGCAGGCGCCGGATCAGCTCCTGCTCAAGGTGGAGGCCTGCGGCATCTGCCGCACCGACCTGCACATCCTCGACGGCGAGCTGGACACGCCCAGCCTGCCCCTCATTCCCGGCCATCAGATCGTTGGCACGGTAGTGGAAGCGGGGCCCGAGTGCGGGACACTCAAGGCCGGCGACCGGGTGGGCGTGCCGTGGCTGGGCCGCACCGACGGCAGCTGCCGCCATTGCCGGCGAGGTCGGGAGAATCTGTGCGAGGCGGCCGAGTTTACCGGCTATACCCTGGACGGCGGCTTCGCCGAGTATGCCCTGGCCCACGCCCCCTTCTGCTTTCCCCTGCCCACTGACGCCAAGGCCGCGGACATCGCGCCCCTGCTCTGCGCCGGCCTGATCGGTTTTCGTGCCTGGCGCCTGGCCGGGGGCGCTGACAATCAACGCCTGGGCATCTACGGCTTCGGCGCCGCAGCGCATATTCTCACCCAGCTGGCCGTCTGGCACGGTCAATCGGTCTACGCCTTCACCCGCCCCGGCGACGTGAGCGCTCAGGCCTTTGCCCGGCAATTGGGTGCGGTCTGGGCCGGCGGCAGCGACCAGCGTCCACCGGAGATTCTTGATGCCGCTCTCATCTTCGCACCAGTGGGTGAACTGATGGTATCGGCCCTGGAACAGGTGGATCGGGGCGGCACCGTGGTCAGCGGGGGAATCCACATGAGCGACATTCCTGCCTTCCCCTATCGCACACTGTGGGGAGAACGCAGCCTGAAATCCGTGGCCAATCTCACCCGGGCCGATGGCCGTGACTTCCTTGCCCTGGCCCCGAAAATCCCCATTCGCACCGAAGTCACCACCTACCCGCTGGAACAGGCCGGACAAGCCCTGGACGATCTTCGGCACGGACGTTTCAGTGGCGCAGCCGTAGTCCAGCCCTGAAAGCCCGGGAAATTCTCAGGTGACGATGACCGCCGTCAACACGGTGAATCCGGGATCGTTGCACCCTGCACTGGACGTCCGGTTCCGGACGGTAAACGCTACCCGGGAGGTGCTGAGATGAGAATGCTGACCACTCCACGCCGCAGCTGGATTCCCAGTCTGGATGCGGATTTCGACCGACTGTTCGACCGCTTTTCCCCCATGATCAGCCGGCCGGACGAATCACTGGGCATGGCAGAATGGAACCCCGCCGTGGATATTCGCGAGGAAGCGGATCGTTTCCTGGTACTGGTGGATATTCCCGGCGTGGCACCCGAGGAAGTGGACATCACCCTGGAGAACGGCCTGCTCACCATCAGTGGTGAACGCAAGGAAGAGAAGTCCACCGGTGATGAGCACTATCGCCGCTCGGAGCGTTTCCACGGCAGTTTCTTCCGCCGCTTCAGTCTTCCGGATACCGCAGATGCCACCAAGGTAAGCGCCCGCTCGGACAAGGGCGTGGTAGAAATCACCATTCCCAAGACCAAGAAGGCCCGCAGCAATCGGATCCCGATCAAGAGCTGAAACTGACGACGGGTAAATGCATAAAGCGAAAGGCCCCGCACCTCAACAGGTCGGGGCCTTTTCTCGAGGCCGTGAACACTCCACCACACCATCCTCGGACTGTGAAAAGCAAATCACGGCACCTGCCTAGTTGAGTACAAAGGTGACCCGCATATCCACACGATAGCCGCTGATCTTGCCGTTCTCGACGGTCACCTTCTGCTCGGCCACCCAGGCCCCCTTGATGTTATCCACCGACTTCGATGCCTTGTCGATGCCCTGGCGAATGGCGTCCTCGAAACTGTCGTTTGAGGTCGCACTGATTTCAATGATCTTTGCGACGGTCATGACTGGACTCCTTCCGAATTTTCGTCAGCTTGGAGATCCAGTCTGCCGGGCCGTCACACGCCAGGCGTTGACCACAGTCATCGTCAGACGGTTTCATCCGGAATCGCGGATTCGGCGCCTCGATGACGGGCGTCAATGCCATCCATCCACGGCATTTGCAGAATTGAGGTTCCATCGCCAGACATGAGTCGACACGCCATGAACCGTAGAAACCAACGCGGAAACTCCCACGCCGACGACAGTTTCGTGATGGCCTGCCCGGATTGCGAACGCCCGCTGATGCTCTCTACCGACGACCTCTCCATGGGCCAGGAGATCGAATGCAGCCATTGTCAGCACACGCTTTACCTGACCACCACCAGCATGCCAGGCCGTGGCGGCCGCTACTGGACGCTGGTGAGTCACCAGGAGAACCCCAATGAGCGCTGAGTTCGAGAGCCAGGCCGATTCGCCAACCCTGGACGTGAACCTGGACAATGTGTGCCGGCTCATCCAGCTGGCGCGGATATTCCACGCCCAGGAAGCCGTCGTCATCCCGGAGGAGCCTGGCAACCCGTCCGATGACTGGCCAACGCAGATTCTGGCCGCCCATCACGATGACCAGAGCCTGAATGAGTTTCGGAGCATCATCGACGATCTGGACCGGAACCAACAGGTGGAAGTGGTGGCCCTGCTCTGGATGGGGCGGGGCGACTATGATCGCCAGGACTGGCATGCCCTGCTGAGTGATGCCGATGCGGAATGGACCGATTACACGGCCGACTACCTGATGGCACATCCCATGCTGTCGGATCAGCTGACCGAGGGCCTGGACATTCTGGGCTATCACTGTGATTGAGCCGCGCATGGATGGCCGGGGGCCGCTGATCTACGGTTTCAATGCTGCCACGATCCGGGCGGTGGCCCGACGACTGCACGGACAGGCGGGCACACTGGATCTGCGTCACTTTGAAGACGGCGAGCACAAGTGCCGGCCGCTGGACAATGTCCGTGACCGGGATGTCTACCTGCTGGATTCCCTTCAGGGTGATCACGAGGCCAGCGTGAATGATCGCCTGGTTCGCTGTTGCCTGCTGCTCGGTGCCCTTCGAGATGCCGGTGCAGGACGCCTGACCGCAGTGCTGCCCTACCTCTGTTACTCACGCAAGGACCGTCGAAGCAAGCGTCAGGATCCCGTTTCCACTCGTCACGTGGCAGCCATGCTGGAAAGCTGTGGCGTGGAACGGGTCATCACCCTGGAGGTACACAACCAGGCCGCTTTCGAAAATGCCTTTCGCGTACCCGCAGAAAGCCTGAGTGCTGCTTCACTGCTGATCCATCATCTGCGTGACTGGATTGGCACCGAAGACTGCCTGGTTCTGTCACCGGATACCGGCGGTCTGAAGAGGGTCGAACACTTTCGCTGGATGCTGGAGAAGATCACCGGCCGACCGGTGGATACGGGTTGCATGGAGAAGTACCGCAGCGGTGGCAAACTCAGCGGCGAACGACTCATGGCATCCGTGGGTGGCAAGCAGGTGATCATGGTGGATGACCTGATCGCCAGCGGAGGCACACTGGCTCGAGCTGCAGTCGCCTGTCACCGGGAGGGTGCCCGTGGCATCGTGGCCATCGCCACCCATGGCCTGTTCACCCGCGATGCGCCCGAACGCCTGGCGGAGGCCCCCATTGACCGCATCCTGGTCACTGACAGCGTGAGCCAGACAGAAACAACCCGGCGCAAGGCATGGCGTAACCTGTACATCGTCCCCCTGGCGCCCCTGCTGGCGGATGCCATTCAATGCCTCCATCGGGGCGGCAGCCTCTGGCATCTGGGCATGCAAATGGCCGATGAGGCCGACGAGCACGCGCTCGGCGGAATGATGGCAGGCTGGCAATGGCCCGGCCATCAACTTCCGACCACACCGGAACAACGGGCAAGATAGGCTTCGGCACGTGCCAGATAAGCACTGCCCCGTTCGCGCCAATGCTGTGCCATTACGGCATCCTGCGGCTCGTGCAGATGCCAGTAGCACAGGCGTGCTCGAAGAAACGCTCGCGCCGCCTTGTAGTAATGAATCACGGCCGGCGGCGGACGATCACCAAGTACTCTTTCCAGTTCGGCAAAGATCACATCGCCCACGAAATCCGCGCCCAGGCACTCACATTCCAGGCTCAGGAAGGCCAACTCATCGGCCACATCCTGAACGCGCAGTTCGTAGCTGAACTCCAGGCAATCTATCATTACCGGCGGGTGGCTGAGGCAGACATGCTCTGGCCGAAGGTCACCATGAGCCTCGATGATGCTGCCCTGCATGACGCGGGCCGACAGCAATTCTCCCAATGCACCCGTGGCCGCATGCAGGGCCCTTTGAATGGCCGCCACCCTGTCTGCATCCGCGGCCAGGCCGGGCTCGAACAAACCGGCGGCCACGTCATCGATCCCCGCGGCGAGTTTGCCCTGGTATGCCAGAGGCTCCGCCATGGCAGGGGCCGAACGGGCGTAAAAGCGCAGCAGCGGCTTCATGAATCGGTGAACCTCATCAGCGGTCAGTTTTCCACGGTGCAACCTGGCATCCAGCATCAGGCCGGCCGGCAGGCGCCGCATCCTGACCAGCCACTCCACCGCCTCTCCCTCGCCATCAATCAGCAGGCGACGGGGGCCATCCAGAGTCAGGGGCAGCACCCCGAGATAGACGCCACGGGCGAGACGCCGGTTGAGCCGCAATTCGGACAGACAGTTGCGATGTCTTTTCTCGAGGCTGGTCAGGTCCAGGGGTGGCAGGTAAACCGGCTTTTTCATCTTGTAGACGAAGCGATCGGTCAGGAAGACCCAGGACATGTGCGTCTCCAACACCTCCACCCGCACCGGGCGCTCCGGATAACTTGCGGGCCGGGACAGACAGGCCAGTTTGGCAGCCATGTCAACGCCCTCCCCTTCCGGCTGACTGTGAACCGCTCGGCTCATGCCGCCTCCCTCATCGTGAATCACCGATTTCCCTGAAATGTATACGTCGAAACGGCCCCCGGCGCTGATCCCCGTCAACATATTCCGTCGCCTGTTGACGGCCGTCATCACCACCATCATCAGCACGCCCTAGTCTGAGGGCACGACAGACGATCGGGGACATTCCCATGAGAACAGCTCACCATCAGGAACTGAAGATTTCCGTGGGCGGTGTGCAACTGTCCGCCCTGCTTGACCGGCCGACAAGCGCCGCCGGGCTGGTGTTGTTCGTGCACGGAAGCGGCAGCAGTCGCCTGAGTCCTCGAAACCGCAACGTGGCAAAGCAACTCAATGAACGCGGCATGGCCACGTTACTGTTCGACCTGCTGACGGAAAATGAACATGAACAGGACAAGGCAGACGGACGCTTTCGCTTTGACATCGACCTGCTCAGTGCGCGCCTGCTTGCGGTGCTCGACTGGCTGCGACGGGAAGCAGCGCTCAGCAACCTGCCCATCGGACTCTTCGGTGCCAGTACCGGTGCGGCCGCGGCCCTGATCGCGGCCGCCGAACGGCCGCGACAGATTCGGGCTGTGGTCTCCCGGGGAGGCCGCGTGGATCTGGCTGGCGAAGCCCTGTCACGCGTGCGGGCGCCGATTCTGATAATCATCGGTTCGCTGGACCGGGAAATCTATCGCCTCAGCCGCACGGCCTCGCGGCAGATTACAGCCCCCTACGAGCTGCGACTGATCGCCGACGCCTCACATCTGTTCGAGGAGCCCGGCAAGCTGGACGAGGTGGCCCAGGCGGCCGCCGTCTGGTTCCAGCGCTATCTGGCCACTCCCCAGGCCGAGTCACAGACCGGGCAGACTGCCACCAGCACGGGACAGGAGGGTGCGCCACGATGACGTCGCACACCGCTGAAACGAATCACATGGCTCTACCCGCTCACTGGGAACACTTCCAGCATGGCTCGGACATGGGCATTCGGGGTGTGGGGAGAAACATGGCAGAAGCCTTTGAAGAGGCCGCCAAGGCCATGACCGCCATCATCTGTGATCCCCGCCGGATTGCCACCTGGCGCACCGTGGATGTGCAATGCCGGAACGCGGACAGGGAAATGCTTTTCGTCGACTGGATCGATGCCGTCGTCTACGAGATGGCCACGCGCCAGATGCTGTTCTCGCAGTTTCATGTGGAAATCCACGGTGATGAACTCCGTGCCCGTCTGAAAGGTGAACCCATCAACCGGGTGCGCCATCGTCCCGCGGTTGAAATCAAGGGCGCCACACTCACTGAACTCATGGTCCGTCACAGGGCCGACTGCTGGACCGCACAATGCGTGGTGGAGAAGAGTAAGACACCGTAGATTGCCATCACGATGAGAACACGCAGACATTTCCCGGCTGGCAACCGGAAAGATGAGGTGACCATGCCATGAACCCGGTTCAAATCACATTCAAGGAATTGGAGCCTTCACCGGCACTGCGGGACAGGATCGAGGATGAATGCCACAAGCTGGAACAGTTCGCTCCCGACATTGTCTCCTGTCATGTAACGGTCAGCCGGACCGAAGCCAGACACCACAAGGGCAACCGTTTCCTCGTGCATATCCGAATTACCCTGCCCGGGGCGGAACTGAACAGCGGCCATGCCACCGGGCCGGACCACAGTCACGAAGATGCCTTCGTCGCCACCCGTGACAGCTTCCGGGCCATGCGCCGACAGCTGGAAGATTACGAACGTCGGCGGCGAGGCAAGGTGAAGCGTCATGAAGCGCCTTCACTCGCCAGCATCCACGATCTGGATCAGGGCAACGCCAGCGGCCTGCTGATGACGGATGACGGTCGCGAGATCCTCTTTCACGAGAACAGCATGGTGAATGCGCACATCCGGGATGCCCAGGTGGGTGACCGGGTGCGTTTTGTGGAGGTGCCCGGGGAGGACGGCCCCCGTGCCAGTACCGTTCACCTGCTGACCCGCAAACGCCGGCACCAGCCCGGACAACATTGACCATGACCGTTGGCAAGGAGGTAGCAACCATGTCTCATTGCGAAACATGCGGAAATGACTACACCAGGAATTTCCTCGTCGTCATGAACGGCAAGGAGCACGAATTCGATTCCTTCGAATGCGCCATTCAGGCCCTGGCCCCGCACTGCCGACGCTGTGACACCCGTGTCATTGGCCACGGTGTGGAAAGCGGCGACGACATCTATTGTTCCGTGCACTGCGCCCGGCAGTCCGGCGTCAGCGGTCTGGCCGACCACAACTAGGGTTGAACGGGCCGGGGGCCCTTGAGGCCGATACCGCAGCAGGCACTGCCGGCCCTGGCCGGATCCTGCACGGCCTCAAGCACCCCGGCCCTTTCGTCTCTTTGCCGGAACAGGCTCAGACCCTTGAGCCCGAGGGTATCGGCCTGCTCCAGCACGGCCTGACAGTCCGCCAGGCTGGCCGATGATGGCAGGTTCACGGTCTTGGAGATGGCGTTGTCCACCGCCGCCTGCAGGCTGGCCTGCATCCTGAGCTTAGCCGCGGCCGGCAGGTCCATCACCGATACGAAACTGTCCGGCAGCGCGGCTTCGCTGCCCCCGGCTGCCAGCCACTGCCGCAGGGCATGATCCCTCAGCTCGTACACCACCTCCCGTCCATCCACCTGCCGTATCCGACGCCGATGCCGGAAGGCGAACACGGGTTCCATGCCACTGGACACATTGCCGGCCAGCAGACTGATGCTGCCGGTGGGGGCAATGGCCAGCAGATGACTGTTTCGAATTCCATCTCGGGCAATGTCATCGCGCAGCGGCCCGGGCAGGCGTCGGATATACGGGGCATCAAGATAGGGCTCGGCCTCGAAGGCCGGGAAGGGGCCTCGCTCCCTGGCCAACTGGATGGAGGCCCGATAGGCGCGCTCCGCCACGCCGCGCATGCAAGCAGCCGCCCAGGCCCGGGCGGCATCACTGTCATAGTGCAGACCGAGCATGATCAGGGCATCGGCCAGGCCGGTGATACCCAGACCCAGCCTCCGGGTCTGGCGGCTGCAGGCTGCCTGCTGCGTCAAGGGAAAGCGGGACGCATCAATGGCGTTGTCCAGCATGCGCACCGCCAGAGGCACGGCCTTGTCCAGGGCGGCTTCGTCCAGACAGGCCCGGCGGCTGAAAGGGTGGCGCACCAGTGCCGCCAGATTGATGGAACCCAGATTGCAGGCCCCGTAAGGCGGCAAGGGGAGCTCGCCACAGGGATTGGTGGCCGTGATCGTTTCCCGGTAAGACAGATTGTTGTCGCGGTTGATCCGATCAACGAAAAGCAGGCCTGGGTCACCGCACTGCCAGGCCGATTCCGCCATCTGGTGCCACAGGGCACGGGCCGGCAGCCAGCGGTGAATGCGGCAGGAGCGGATACTGTCCGCATCCGGCCAGGGTCGTTCCACGGCTTGCGGCTCGGAGGTTCCGGCTGCCAGTGGAAACAGCAGGGGCCAGGGGGCATCCGCCGCCACCGCGCGCAGAAAATCATCGGAAAGCAGCACCGAGAGATTGAAGTGGCTCAGGCCACCGGCCCGCTTGGCGTTGATGAAGGCTTCGATGTCCGGGTGATCGCAGCGCAGTGTCGCCATCATCGCACCCCGCCGGGTATCAGCCGCCATCACGGTCTCGCACATGCGATCCCACAGGGGCAGAAAGGAAACCGGCCCGGTGGCTCGCCCGACTGTGCGCCGGGCGGCCTCGCCGGCCGGACGCAGGGTGGAGAAATCCAGACCGATGCCGCCACCCGCCTGAAGGGTCAGCGCGCTCTCGCGCAGGCCCTGAAAAATGCCATCCAGGGAATCCTCCAGGCGCCCCATGACAAAGCAATTGAACAGGGTGCGTTCGGACTCCGTGCCGGCGCCTGCCAGAATCCGGCCTGCCGGCAGGAAATCCCCCGAAGCCAGCAGATCCCGAAACGCCCTCTCCCAATGTTCGCCCTGCGCTTCCGGCCCCGCCAGGGCACGGGCCACCCGGGCACGGGTCTCCGCCAGACCGGACTCCACGGCACCATCAGCAGGCCGGTAGCGGTATCGGGTCGACCAGACCCACGCCGCCAGTTGATCCTCGGCTTCATTCAGCGTGTCCACAGCCAGGCTCCCGCAAGTGATCCGATCCGCGGTCATCATGCGCCGATCCGGGTGGCAATCCATTGACCACGGTCAGCACCTGTGTCCTCGGCTGCTCCTAGCATGGAATCAGGCAACCTTCGGGCAATGCTTGCTGAAAAGGGAGCAAACCATGTTCGAGCTGTTCGAGAACCGCGAGCAGGCCGGCCGTGCTCTGGCCGCGGCACTGGCACATCACCGGGATGAGCCGGATCTCCTGGTGCTGGGGCTGGCCCGCGGTGGCATGCCGGTGGCGGCGCCTGTCGCCGATGAACTGGGAGCCGATCTGGATGTGGTTGTTGTCCGAAAGATTCGTGCCCCCCATCAACCGGAGCTGGCCATCGGTGCGGTGGGACCCGACGGGGTGCGTGTCCTCAATAACGACATCATTGCCCACATGGATATCTCGCCGGCGGCCGTTGTGCACGCCACCCACAAGGCGCGGGAGGAACAGAAGGAACGGGAGCAACTCTATCGTGACCACCGCCCTGCCATTGCCGCCAAGGGTCGCACGGTCATCATCGTGGACGATGGCCTGGCCACGGGCGCCAGCCTGGAAGCCGCCATCGCCTGGGCTCGCAATGCCAGAGCCGGAAAGATCATCGCGGCAACACCGGTGGCAGCGGCCGAAGCCCGGCAACGCCTGGCGAAGAAAGTGGACGAGTTCGTCTCGCTCAAGACGCCCTGGGATTTCCAGGCGGTCAGCCGATGGTACCGGGTGTTCGATCAGACCGGCGATGATGAAGTCTCGGCACTATTGGCACAGGCCACGCGCCGCACCATCGACCCGGAGAACACTCACGTGGGCCAGCGTGAACACCACTGAGAGGAGACATACGATGTTGCAGACAGGTCCCCTGGAAGATTACCCCCTCTTCATTCCATGCAATGGCGACATGCTGGACGCCCGACTGTCGCTGCCCGTGAACCCTTCGGGCCTGGTCATCTGCCTTCGTTCGGCTCAAACCGGTCAGGAACGGGAACGCCGTCTTCGCGATGGCCTTAATCGCCGCAGTCTGGCGACGCTGGCGCTGAACACCCTGACGGAGAATGAGCGCGAGCAAGCGCCGGCCCAGGCCTGGCATCGCTTCAATATTCCACTACTCACCCGCCGGATCACCGCCGCCCTGGACTGGTGCAGCAACCAAGTCAGGCTATCCACATTGCCCGTGTCCTTGATCGCCACTGGCAACAATGCAGCGGCCAGTCTGGTGGTTGCCGCCCGCCACCCCCACCGGATTCAAGCCATCGTCTGCCGGGGCGGTCGACCGGATCTGGCGGGCAGCCATCTACCAAAGGTTCACGCCCCTGTGCTGTTCGCCCTGGGTGAGCGTGACGGAGCAGGAAGGTCGGCCCTGCAGCGGTCCGTTACGTACCTGCGATGCTCCTATCGGACAGCCCTGTTCGCAGGCACTGGACCGCATTTCCAGGAATTCGATGCCTGGTCAACCTTCGTCGAACTCTGCGGCCAGTGGTTGATTACTCAGTCAAACCTGCCCATGCCAGCCATGCCCTATGCCAGGCATTCGCTCATCCTTCTCGGCCGCCAGCCCGACACAGAGGTCACTCAACCATGAAAACCGGTCAAGCCTGTATCCGAAGCGTGGTCTGCATCGAAGCCGAGGCCTCCATCCGGGAGGCCGCCCGACTGATGCGTGAACACCATGTGGGCGATCTCGTCATTCTCGGCAGTGGCAGGGATCACCAGCGCCCGATGGGCATCATCACCGACCGGGACCTGACCGTTGAGGTCATTGCCATGGACGTGGACATGGACAGCGTCAGTGCCGGTGATCTTTTTGCATCGCCAAAGCTGATCACGGCCAGTGTGGATGATGAGCTGGAGGAAACCCTGGAAATGATGTGCCGGCATGGCATTCGCCGGGTGCCGGTGGTGGAGAACAACGGCCGTCTGGCGGGGATACTCGCCCTGGATGACGTGGTGGAACTACTGGCCGAGCAACTCTCGATGGTGGTGGGTGTGATCACCCGGCAGCCCGGCGTCGAGGCCCGTCGGCGGGCCTGAAAACAGGAGTGGTGAGGGTGAGCCATGCAGATACTGATCGGCGACATCGGTGGAACGCGCGTACGACTGCGTTTGCTGGACTCCACACCCGACGGCTGGCAGCTACGGCATGAATCCATTCGTCGAAGTCGGGAGTTTGAGAGCCTGGAGGACGCTCTGCGCTGCTTTCTTGAAGAGTTGTCCCGAGCGGAACGGGCCAATGTGGGTGAGGCCTGGTTGGCCGTGGCCGGCCCGGTTTCCAGCGGGCGGGTACAGTTCACCAACCTGCCGTGGGAAAGTGAGGAGCACTATCTGGAAACCGCTCTCCAACTGCCAAGGGTTCACCTGGTGAACGACCTGGAGGCTCTGGCACACGCCCTCCCGCATATTCCCGACCGGCAGATGCTTCCCATTCAGGAGGGGCATGCGGGGCGTGGCCCCCGACTGTTGATCTCCGTGGGCACCGGCCTTGGCGTGGCCAGTCTGCTCGCGGAGTCGAAAGAAATACGGGTGCTGCCATCTGAAGGCGGTCACATCGACTTCGCCAGCCAGACCCCGGAGCAGCATGCGCTTTGGGAGGCACTTTCGGAGCAATATGGCCATGTCAGTTACGAGCGACTGCTGTCTGGCCCCGGACTCGTGAAGATCTACCGGTTCAAGTGCCAGCTTCAGTCATGCCGTCCATTTGATGGTCATGCCCTTACCGAGGACCCGGTACCGCTGATCTGCCAGCGGGCGGAAAACGTGGAAGACAAGGCGGCTGTTGCCACCATTCGCTGCTTCACCGAGATTCTCGGTGCCTTCGCCGGCAATGCGGCTCTCTTCAATCTGGCTACCGGCGGTGTCTATCTGGCCGGTGGTCTGCTGGCCCGCCTGCACCCCTATCTTGACCACCATCGATTCACCCAGGCTTTCCATCGCAAAGGCCGCCTGCAGCCATTGATGGAGACCATTCCCATCACGGCCCTGGCCACAGCCGAACCGGGCCTGGAAGGCATCAGCCGCCTGGCAAGCCGGCAGCACCATGCAGGCACAGGTCGGCGAGCGGGTGGCCAGGAAATGCCATCGGAAAATGGCGTCCACGCCGGGGCCTATTATCAACGGCGCTGACGCAGCGCCTGTTCATCGACGCTGTCTCGCCGGGTCATCATCACCCCTCATCCCCGTGCATTGTCCATGGCAGTCCAGTTGTCTGCCTGTTTTGCCACGGAAATCAGCGCGCGATGGTGTTCGCCGAGGTAGCTGTCCAGCGTCTTGAGGTAAACCGCCTCATAGTCCAGGACACGCTCGCCCCAACCGAAGGAAGAAGCCTGTGCCATGGCATTGGAGGTGATTTGATTCCAGTCAGCGGGTGACTGCCAGCAGGCCAGAGCTCGGTCCACGGCTTCCGTCAGCTTCTCGCTGCTGACCGCCTCCATGTGAAAACCGTTCCCACGCCCGGGATCCACGCCGGCATCAATCACGGTATCAAGCAAGCCTCCCACCGGACTGACCACGGGGATGCTGCCATAACGCATGGCGCACAGTTGGGCCAGGCCGCAGGGTTCGAAACGGGAGGGCATGAGCAGCATGTCCGAGGCGGCATACACCTGGTGGGCCAGGGCTTCATCAAAGCCCTGCTTGAAGGCCAGCCGCCCGGGCCAACGATGGGCTGCCGACTTGAGTGCCCGGCTGACGGCTGCTTCACCATCCCCGAGCACCACGACATCAATATCCCTGTCCATCAGGGCCGGCAATGCTGCCAGCAGAATATCCACGCCCTTCTGCTCCACGAGTCGGCCCACCCAGGCCAGCAGTGGCCGGCGTGGTTTGTCCTTGGCGGCCATGCCCAGGCGCAGCTTGAGGCGATCTCCTTCCGACTGCTTCGCCTTGCGACTCGCGGCGGGAGCACTGCCATCAAAATGATGCGTCAGCCAGGGGTCGGTGGCCGGATTCCAGGTGTCGAGGTCAAGGCCGTTGACGATTCCCGTCAACTTCTCGGCGCGTGACCGCAGCAAACCGTCCAGACCGGCACCGAACAGGGGCGTCTGGATCTCCCGGGCGTAACCCGGGCTGACGGTGGTGAGCCGGTCGGCGAAGACCAGCCCGCCCTTGATGAAGGCCACCTCACCGTGAAACTCCAGCGCCTCGGGATCGTAAAGCGAATCAGGCAACCCCAGCCGGGCCAGTATGCCCGGTGGAAAACGGCCCTGATAGGCAAGATTGTGAATGGTGAATACCGTCGGCAGATTGCACTCGTTCATCCGCATCCAGACCGGAACCAGCCCCGTGTGCCAGTCGTTGCAATGAACCAGATCCGGCTCCCAGTCCAGACCCAGCGCGCCGCTGGCAATATCCGCCGCCGTTCGACTCAGGTGACTGAACTGCAAGGGGTTGTCGGCCCACGGCTTGCCGGTGCGATTCAGATAGGGGCGGCCCTCTCGTCTCAGAAAAGCCGCGGTTTCCAGCAGCCAGACAGGAAAGGGCGTCTGGCCATTTTTCTGAGCCAGCAGCCGTCCCTTGAACCCCCGCGTCGGGGACAGCACCCTGGCCTGTTTGATCAGACGCGAAGAATACGCCGGGATCAGCACACGCACATCGTGACCGCGTTCGGCCAGTGCCCGGGGCAGGCTGCCCATGACTTCACCCAGCCCGCCCACTTTGACCAGGGGCGACATTTCCGCGGCCACCATCAGTATCTTGAGTCGTTTCATGATCTTTCCCTCCACTCCAGGTAAACGGCGCCAAGGGGGGGCAGACGCAAGGCAACGGACCAGGGGCGACCCATCCAGGACGATTGGATCGCCGACACCTGTCCGAGATTGCCCACGCCACTGCCGCCGTAGGCTTCCGCATCACTGTTGAAAATCTCCCGCCACGCGCCACCCTCGGGCAAGCCGATGCGGTAGTCCTCGCGTACTATGGGCGTGAAGTTGCAAATGGCCAGAACATGACGGGCCTCGGCCCCGTCCCGGCCGGGCTCCCGCCGCAGAAAGCTGATCACCGACTGATCCGCATCATGGCAGTCG
The DNA here is from genome assembly GCF_030848495.1 of Natronospira bacteriovora. Classification (NCBI taxonomy): domain Bacteria; kingdom Pseudomonadati; phylum Pseudomonadota; class Gammaproteobacteria; order Natronospirales; family Natronospiraceae; genus Natronospira; species Natronospira bacteriovora. The sequence goes on along the minus strand of NZ_JAVDDT010000002.1, from coordinate 271,892 downwards.
ATCCATTCAAAGCCGGCGGCATCGAAGTCCCCCCGGTGCAGGGCCGGCCTGTCCCGGTAGAGATGGTTCAGGTCGCGAATCAGGCGCTTGACGCCGGCGTGTTCCGCCACTGCCCCGAGCGCCTCGGGAAGCTGGCCGTCATGAGACCACTCAGTGGTCTGGGCCAGCTCATTGCCCATGAACATCAGCTTCTTGCCCGGATAGGCATAGAGGTAGGCATACAGCAGCCTGAGGTTGGCAAAGCGTTGCCAGCGATCCCCCGGCATGCGATCCAGCAGGGATCCCTTGCCGTGCACCACCTCGTCATGGGAGAAGGGCAGAACGAAATTCTCGCTGAAAGCATAGAGCAGGCCGAAGGTGAGGCTGTCGTGATGGAAGCGCCGGTGTACCGGGTCATGACGGAAATAGGCCAGGGTGTCGTGCATCCAACCCATGTTCCATTTCATGGAAAAGCCCAGGCCACCCAGATGCACCGGGCGGGTCACACCCGGCCAGGCGGTGGATTCCTCGGCAATGGTCATGCTGCCGGGGCATTCCCGGTGCGTCATGGTGTTCAGAGCCTGCAGGAAGGCCACCGCCTCCAGGTTTTCCCGCCCACCATGGATATTGGGCAGCCACTCGCCCTCCTTGCGGCCATAGTCCAGATAGAGCATGGCCGCCACGGCATCGATACGCAGGCCATCGAGATGGAATTCCTCCAGCCAGTAGAGCGCACTTGAAAGCAGAAAGCTCATCACTTCCTTGCGGCCGAAGTTGAAGGCCAGGGTGTCCCATTCGGCCGTCTCGCCACGCCGAGGATCGGCGTGCTCGTAGAGCGCGCTGCCGTCAAAGCGGGCCAGGCCATGAGGATCGCGAGGGAAATGGGCCGGCACCCAATCCAGGATCACGCCGATACCGGCCTGGTGCAGGCGATCGACGAAGTAACGGAAATCATCGGGGTTGCCGAAACGGCTGGTGGGGGCGAAATAGCCGGTGGTCTGGTAGCCCCATGAGGCATCGAAGGGATGCTCGGTGATCGGCATCAGCTCCACATGGCTAAAGCCGCTGTCCTGCAAGGTCTCCACCAGGGCATCGGCCAACTGGCGATAGCCCAGGAAACTGCCGTCGGCATTACGGCGCCAGGAGCCCGCATGCAGCTCATAGATGCTGATGGGGGCATGGCGCCAATCCGGCCGCTCGCGCATCCAGGCCGCATCGCCCCATTCATGCCCGGGCTCGGTCGGGACCAGACAGCCGGTGCGGGGACGGACCTCCCAGTGCCGGGCATAGGGATCACCCTTGTCCGTCACCTCGCCGCTCTGGTTGTGAATCTCAAATTTGTACAGGGCACCGGCTGCCAGGCCCGGAATGAACAGTTCCCAAACCCCGCTTTCGCCGTGGACCGACATGGGATGGCTCAGGCCATTCCAGTTATTGAAATCACCCACCACACTGACCCGCTCGGCATTGGGCGCCCAGACACTGAAACGGGTGCCGGCGACGGCGTCCCTGTCCATGCAATGCGCACCCATGATCTGCCAGGCACGACAATGATGGCCCTCGCCAAAGGCCACAAGCGCCTTCCAATCCAGATCAGGGGCGAACTGGTAAGGGTCATGAAGCCGAGCGGTCTCTCCGCCCGAATACTCGCAGACCAGAATCCATGGCTCGGTCGCCGGCTTTTCGGGCAAAGGGCATTCAAACAGACCGGCGGGATGAACGACTTTCATGGGCACCCGCCCCGGCTCCAGCCAGACCGCCTTCGCGCCCGGCCGCCAGGCACGGTAGCGCCTGCCCTGGCAACCCAGAACGGCATGGGGCGCATGATGGCGGCCCTGCACAAGGCGCAGGACATCACTTTCCATCACGGATCGGGCGGGCATGGCTGGGCTCATCGTTTCCTACCGCAAGGCGACTGGAATGAACATGGTCGGCCGGACGAGGCGCGCAAGCGTTGACGGCAGTCAACACCGGCGCGAATGGGGGGTGCTCGAATGAAGACTCGGAAACGCGGCAGGAGCGCCGAGCATGATGGCCCAACCCAATCCCGTCAGTGAACGCTTCGTCAGTCTCATCACCCGCGACACTCTCGTCCTGGTGCTGGCTGGCGGCAAGGGGACTCGTCTGGGCTCCCTGACCTCGCACCGGGTCAAGCCGGCCGTACCCTTTGGCGGGCATTTCCGAATCATCGATTTCCCCCTGTCCAACTGCCTCAATTCCGGCATCCGGCGCATTGGCATACTCACTCAGTACAAGGCCCACTCCCTGATCCAGCACCTGCAACAGGGCTGGGGATTTCTGCGTTCGGAACTGGGGGAATTCATCGAACTGCTCCCCGCCCAGCAGCGCACCGGCGAAGGCTGGTACCGCGGCACGGCGGATGCGGTCTACCAGAACCTGGACATCATCCGTCTGCATAACCCCCGTTTTCTGATGATCCTGGGCGGTGATCACATCTACAAAATGGACTATGGCGCCATGCTGGGATTTCATGTCACTCACGATGCCGATGTCACGGTAGGCTGCATGCCCGTGCCGATGTCGCAATCAAATCGTTTCGGCATCATGGATGTGGACAATAACCATCGAATCACCCGCTTCGTGGAAAAGCCCGACCACTGCGAGGGCTCACCGGGACAGGCGGACCAGGCCTTGGCTTCCATGGGCATCTATGTCTTCAATACGGATTATCTCCTCTCCCGCCTGATGGTGGATGCCACCCGCGACGATTCCAGTCATGACTTCGGCAAGGACATCATCCCCGACGCCGTCACCGAAGCCCGCTGCTACGCCTATCCGTACAGAAACATGCATGATGATGGCCCGGCCTATTGGCGGGATGTGGGCGACATCGACTCCTATTGGGAAAGTAACATGGAGCTGATCGGCCTGCGGCCGGAACTCAACATCTATGACCGGGACTGGCCCATCCTGACCTGGCAACGGCAGGCGCCCCCGGCCAAGTTCGTCCTGGACGAGGAAGGCCGGCGCGGCGAAGCCCGCAACTCCATGGTGGCCGGTGGCTGCATCGTCTCCGGTGCCCAGGTGAACCAGTCCCTGCTGTCCTCTTTCGTGACGGTGGATGAAGGTTCGGTGGTCGATCAGTCCGTGATCCTGAGCAATGTGCGTATTGGCCGCAATGTCAGGCTCCGGCGCACCATCATCGAGACCGGCTGCGATATTCCGGATGACATACGCATTGGCTATGACGCGGAAGAGGATGGCCGGCGTTTCGAGCTCAGCGCCGGTGGCATCGTACTGGTGACCCCGGAGATGCTGGGTCAGGCGGTTCACCATGTCCGATGAGGCACTGCGGGTGGTGCTCTGCTGGCATATGCACCAGCCGGAATACCGCGACGCATTCAGCGGCCAGTTCCTGGAATCCTGGACCTATCTCCATGCCATCAAGGATTACGCCGACATGGCCGCCCACCTGGAACAGGTGCCGGGGGCCTGCGCAGTGTTCGATTTCTCGCCCATCCTGCTGGATCAGCTGGAGGATTACAGCCGACGCCTCAAGCGCCACCAGGTGGATGGCAGCCCCATCGGTGACCGCGTGCTGGATGCCCTCGCCCATCCGGTTCTGCCGCTCAATGAGGATGATCGCCGGGGCCTGGTGCGTGCCTGTCTCCAGGCCAACCGCCAGCGGCTGATTGAACGCTTCCCCCCTTATCGTCGTCTGGCCGACATGGCCGTATCCATCCTCGCCGAAACGGACGGCCTGGCCTATCTGGAGGATCGCTTCATCCTCGACCTGCTGGTCTGGTTTCACCTGGCCTGGCTGGGCGAGACCCTGCGTCGGGATGATCGCCGCGCCGACCAGTTGCTCGGCCGGGCCAGCGGTTTCAGCTACCCGGATCGCCAGTTGTTGTTGAGCCTGATCAGTGACACCCTGCAGGAACTCCTGCCCCGCTACCGGCGGCTGCTGGAGAATGACCGCATCGAGCTGGCCACCTGCCCCTGGGCCCATCCCATCCTGCCCCTGTTACTGGACTTTGCCAGTGCCCGCGAAGCCCAGCCCGAGGCCAATCTGCCGGTGGCCCAACGCTATCCGGGCGGCCGGGAGCGCGCCCAATGGCACCTGGATACCGCCGGCGAACACCACCGGCGCTGCTTCGGCCGCCCCGCCCAGGGCTGCTGGCCGGCCGAGGGGGCGATCAGCGGCGACACCGTGCAGCTGCTGGGGCAAGCCGGTTATGCCTGGGCCGCCAGCGGCCAGGCGGTTCTCTGCAACAGCCTGGGCCACCCCCATCCGGGTTCGGATCAGATCCATCGGCCCTGGCAATTGGGCGAGAAGGGGCCGGCCCTGTTCTTTCGAGATGACGGCCTGTCGGATCTCATCGGCTTCACCTACAAGGACTGGCATGCCGACGACGCCGTCGCCAATTTCATCCATCACCTGGAAACCATTGCGTCGGAAAATGCGGAACCGGGTCGAGTGGTTTCAGTGATCCTGGATGGCGAGAACGCCTGGGAGCATTACCCGGACAATGGCTATCATTTCATCGGCAGCCTGTATCGCAAACTGGTGGCCCATCCCCGCATCGAACTGACTACCTTCTCCCGCTGCCTGCGAGACCCCGCTGTGCCCATTCGAAGGCTGAAGCGACTGCGGGCAGGCAGCTGGGTGCATGGCAACCTGGATACCTGGATGGGCGACGAGGACAAGAACCGGGCCTGGGAAATGCTGGTGGCCGCCAAGCAGCAGTGGGACCGACTGCCCGATACCCTGCGCGAGCAAACCGGTCGGCAACTGGCCGCCTGCGAGGGTTCCGACTGGTTCTGGTGGCCTGGTGACTACAATCCCGAAGCCGTCGTGGCCCGCTTCGAACGCCTGTACCGCCGGCATCTGGCCGACCTCTACCGCCAGATGGGCCAGGCGCCGCCGGAGTATCTGGAACAGCCCTTCTCCCGGGGCGGTGGTCAACCGGAGGGCGGCGGGACCATGCGCCCCGCCCGGTAATCATGCGTCGCGACTTCGTATTCGGCCGCCGTCGAGCCGGGATCCTGCTCCACCCCACTTCCCTGCCCGGCCCCGGCCCCGTGGGCACCCTGGGCAAAGCGGCCTTTGCCTTCATCGATTTTCTTGCCGAGGCTGGCGTGAGCGTTTGGCAGACCCTGCCCCTGCTGCCGGTCAATGAAAGCGCCTCGCCCTATCAGCCCCTTTCCCTGTTCGCCGGCAATACCGCCCTGATCGATGCCGAACTGGTGGCCAAGGATTTCGATCTGCCCTCAGCACCGTCCGGGACGGCCGGCCCGGATCTCATTCAGGCTGCCATGCAACGCATCAGGCAGCGGGAGAACCGGGCCATGTCCAATGCCTTCGAGGCCTTTCGCCACCACCACCGCAGCTGGCTTCGCCCCTGGTGCCAGTTCCATGCCCTGCGGACGCAGTTCGACGGTGCGGCCTGGCCGTACTGGCCGGCCTGCTTTCGCTACTATGAACTAGACCCGGTGCTGCCACTGGACGAGTACATTGAGGCGACCATGGACCGGGAGGCCTTGCGGCAGTTCCTCTTCCATCAGCAATGGCGGCGACTCAAGACCGCCGCCAACCGCCGTGGTATCGCCCTGTATGGCGATCTCCCCTTCTACCCCTCCGCCGACAGTGCGGACACCTGGCAATATCAGCACTACTTTGATCTGGATGCAGACGGCCATCCGCGCCGTATTGCCGGAGTGCCCCCGGATGCCTTCAGCGAGGCCGGGCAAAGCTGGGGCACGCCCGTCTATGATTGGGCCCGCCTGCAGGAAGATGGATTCAAATGGTGGCTTGAACGCCTGATGAATCAACTGGAGCTGTTCGACATCCTGCGCCTGGACCATTTTCGAGGCCTTGAATCCTGCTGGTCGCATCCGATTGACAGTGACCCGGCCGACGGCGAGTGGACGCCAGTGCCGGGCGAAGCACTCCTGCAGCAGGTTCACCGGGTTCTGGGCGATTTCCCGCTGGTGGCCGAGGATCTTGGCCATATCACGCCCGCAGTGGAACAGCTTCGCGATCAATTCGCCCTGCCGGGCATGCGCATCTGGCAGTTCGGCTTCGATGGCAAGGAGGGCAACCCCCATCATCCGGACAACCACGACAGTCATTGCGTGGTCTACACGGGAACCCACGACAACAACACACTCATGGGCTGGTGGTCCGGCCTTGAAGAGGAACAACGCGAAGGGGTATTAGCCGCCCTTTCTGAACAGGCCCTGGACACGGAACAGCCCATGCACTGGCGACTGGTGAATGGCTGTCTGGAATCCCTGGGCCAATTAAGCGTGATCCCGCTCCAGGATCTGCTTGGCCTCGGGAGCGAGGCACGAATGAACACCCCGGGGACCGCGGCGGGCAATTGGTCCTGGCGCATGAGCGGAAAGGAGTCGCTGCCGGCGCTGGCCGCCTGTCTTAGGGAGCGGGTGGTCTCCAGCGGCCGGGACGGCCCGACTCTCAATCCTCAATTGGTTCCGTCTCGAATAACCACAGCATCTTCCCCATTTCGAAGGGATGGCTGAGCAACTCGTGCCAGGGGTAGAGTCGAACATGCAGCTGATAGATACCGTTGTCCGGTGACTCCAGCTCCAGTCGAAATACCTGTGCCTCCTCTTCCTCATCCTTGGTGGACAGAAAAGTATGCACCAGCCTGAATTTCTCATCCAGTAGCGCAGCAGGCGATTGGTGAGGAAGCGGAACCAGGCATTCGGACGCATCCCCCTCGCCGTCACAACCATTGAGCAGGCATTCCAACACCACATCTCCGGACTCCAGACCGTTGAGCCAGACCAGGACCTCCAATCTCAATCGCTCACCGGTCAGGATGGATGTCGGAGGTAGCCGCCGCCACTGAACTTCGACCCCTTCCCAGCACTGAGCAACCCTGGCCTTCCAGGCCGCAAGACGCTCCGCCTCAAGCGCACCATCCGCCGTCAGACGCTCACCGTGACGGGCTGCCGGCGCATAAAGACGCTGGGCATAATCACGCACCATGCCTTCGGCATTGAAGTGAGGCAGCACACTGATCATGGAACGCTTGGAGCGGGCTACCCAGTCCGGGGAATAGGCGCCAGGGCCAATTCGGTAATACTCGGGGATCACCTGCCCTTCGAGCAGATCCAGCAGATCCTCCGCTTCCACCCGATCCCGTTGCTCGGCCGACAACTCCCGGTCATGGGGCGCGATGGCCCAGCCATTGTCGCCGTCATAGCCTTCAGCCCACCAGCCATCCAGGACACTCAGATTGATGACACCGTTCATGGCCGCCTTCTGCCCGGAGGTGCCACTGGCTTCCATGGGGTATTCCGGGGTATTGAGCCAGACATCCACCCCTGTCACCAGTTTCCGCGCCAGGGCAATGTCATAGCCCTCGATCAGAAAGACCCGGTTGAGAAAGGGGGGCCGGGAAGCAAACTCGTGGATGCGCTTGATCAGGGATTGTCCGGGCACATCCTGGGGATGAGCCTTGCCCGCAAAGAGCAGGATTACCGGCCGATCGGGATTCGTAACAAGCCGCTCCAGCCGTTCCAGGTCCTGGAAGATCAACAGTGCGCGCTTGTAAGTGGCAAAACGACGGGCGAAACCGATAATCAGCGGCCGCGTATTCTCCGGCGAAAAGACCGCCTCCATGCCCTCAATCCGGGAACGTGAATAATTATTCCGGCAGTACTGCCGGAACAAGGAGCCATGCAGGGCCCCCAGCATATCGCTCTTGAGTGACTGGGTAAGACTCCAGAAGCGATGGTCGGCAATACTCCCCACTGCCTCTTCCCAGAATTCAACATCCCCCAGATGCTGGCGCCAGTCCGGATAGCGTCCGTCAAAGAGATTGACCCATTCCCGCGCCAGAAAGGTGGGCACATGGACACCATTGGACACCCAGGTGATGGGGTTGTCTGCCGGCGCCAGGTCCGGCCACACATGGGCCTCCATTCGCGCCGCCACATTGCGATGCACTGCACTGACGCCGTTGTGCCGGCGTGATCCACGCAAGGCCAGAGCGGTCATATTAAAGGCGTCTCCCCGCTGAGGGGATGCCCCAAGCGCCAGCAATCTCGACAGAGGTACGGAAAGGAATTCAGCAAGCGGCATGAGATAGCGCTCGGCCAGTTCACGAGTGAACAGGTCATGACCCGCCGGCACCGCGGTATGGGTAGTGAAGACCGTGGCGGCTGCCACCGCTTCCAGGGCGCCGGGAAAGGTCAGACCCTGGCTAACCCATTCCCGGCAGCGTTCGAGGATCTGAAAGGCCGGGTGTCCCTCGTTAATGTGCCAGACAGAAGGATGAAAACCCATGGCACGCAGGGCACGCACACCCCCCACCCCCAACACCATTTCCTGTTCAAGGCGCATCACCCGATCACCGCCGTAGAGCTGGTAGGTGATGCGTCGATCATTGGGTCCATTCTCCGGCAGATCGGTATCCAGCAGCAGGAGCTGCAGTCGCCCGACCTGAATCTGCCACAGGCGAATCACCACCTCACGATCGGCCAGCTCCACGGCAACCCGGATTTCCTCGCCATGTTCGTCCGTCACCGGTGTCACCGGCAGGTCTTCCACCCGGAAGGGCCGGTAGATCATTTCCTGACCGCCATCACGATCCAGGCGCTGGGTGAAATAACCCTGCCGGTACATCAGACCAACGGCGAGAAAAGGCAGGTCGAGATCGCTGGCGGCCTTGCAGTGATCGCCAGCGAGAATACCCAGCCCCCCTGAGTACAGTTGCAGACTCTCATAGAGGCCGTATTCCATGCAGAAATAGGCGACCAGATCTCGACCCGGCTCCAGGCCGCTGATGGCCTGCAGGGGACGATCGCGTTCGGCCGACAGGTAGCTGTCAAAGGCATCCAAAACGCTCTTGTACTGGAACAGAAAATCCGGACTCTTTGCCAACGCCTTCAGCCGCACCTGGGAAACCCGGCGCAGGAAGATCTTCGGATTATGCTCGCACCGATTCCAGAGATCCGGGTCGATACGATGAAACAGCCCGCGAACCCGACGCTCCCAGCTGTAGTAAAGATTGCCGCTCAGATCCTCCAGCCGGGCCAGGGCTTTCGGCAGTTTTGGCCTGACTTCCAGCAAGTGATCATGCCCTGCCATTGCGCTACTTCCTGCCGGTCCAACCGGCTCTGTGATCGTCATGCAGATAATGTATGTGTCACGAGAGGCGATGATGATGACCGCCGTCAATGCGGACACGAACCAGGGCCTTGATGATGAAGAAACGCTTTCAGCCAAGCCCCTTCGGGGAGGAGTAACACATGGAAATCACACTGAGCGTGCTCAAGGCCGATATCGGCTCCATCGGCGGCCATATTCAACCGTCCACAGCGCTGACGGAAAAAGTGCGGGAGATCATCCAGCATAAGGGGCGAAAGCAGCTGATCGACAGCCGGGTCAGCTGGACCGGCGACGACATTGCCATTCTGATGACCCACCAGCAGGGCGTGGGCGCCACCGCCATCCATGAAATGGCCTGGGAGGCCTTTCTCGCCGGTACCGAAGTGGCGCGTTCGGAAGGCCTTTACGGCGCCGGCCAGGATCTGCTCGCCGATGCCTTTTCCGGCAATGTGCGCGGCATGGGTCCAGGCGTGGCGGAAATGACCTTCCAGGAACGGGATGCCGAACCCTTTGTGCTGTTCGCGGCCGACAAGACCGACCCGGGGGCCTTCAACCTGCCCCTGTACCGGGCCTTCGCCGACCCCATGAACACTCCCGGCCTGTTGCTCTCACCGGCCCTCACCGAAGGCTTCCGCTTCGTGATCATGGATGTCGCCCATACCGGCAAGGACCGGGTGATTGAACTGGAGGCACCGGAAGATCTGTACCGCATCGCCGCCCTGCTGCGGGATCCGGAGCGCTATGTGGTGGAATCGATCTGGTCGCGTCACTCGGGCCAACAGGCGGTGGCGGCCTCCACCTCCCGCCTGCACAACATTGCCGGCAAATACACCGGAAAGGACGATCCGGTCATGCTGGTTCGGGTACAGAAAGACTTCCCGGCCACCGGGGAAATACTGGCGCCTTTCAGCACCGGCCACTTCGTCGCCGGCGGCATGCGCGGTTCCCACAATATGCCGCTAATGCCGGTGCCCTTGAATGCTGGGACCAGTTATTTTGACGGCCCGCCCATCGTCACCGGCGCCGCCTTCTGCGTCCACGAAGGCAAGCTCACCGACCCCGTCGATGTATTCGCTCATCCCTTCTGGGATCGGGTGCGCGACCAGGTTGCCGACAAGGCGATGGACATGCGCCAGCAGGGTTTCTTCGGCGCCGCCATGCTGCCCATGGATGAACTGGAATACACGGGCATCACCACCACCCTGGATAGCCTGGATGAACGCTTCCGCGTTCGCCCGAACGGACCGGAACCACTCCGACAGGCGCTCTGAGCCCGCCCAGGAACTGAAAAGTCCACCGCCGCGGCGGGTGGTCGGGGCAAGCTGACCCGACCACCCGCCTTTTATCAGTTTTCTCTGATATAGCCAGCATATTGGTCTACACTTCTGAGAGTGATCGCCTTCCCACGGATTTGGAGAAACGTTGATGGACCACGACGTTGTCCATGCTCAAGCCCCTTCGGCAGAGCACCATGCCCGCCTGCTCGATGCGGTGCTAGCCCAGGGCGGACAGCTGATTTTCGCCCTGGCCCCGAAAGGTCAGGTTCTGCTGTTCAATGCCGCGTGTGAACGCCTGACCGGACACCCGGCCGCGGAAGTCATCGGCCAGGCTCCCGACCCCGTTCTCATGACATCTGAAGAGGCCCGACACCTCAGGAAAGCGCTGCAATCCGCCTCCACTCCGGGCAGTTCGACCACCATCCGCTGTCAATGGCGCATCCGCGCCGGGCCGGATCGGATGCTCCAGCTGTCAGCCAGCCCGGTAATCGACGACCAAGGCCAACTACTCTGCCATTTGCTCACTGCCCCCCCGCCACCACGCCCTGACCCAAGGGTGATTGATGCCGAACAGAAGACGGGCGACAGGTCGACCGACCTGGAACAGTTGCTGAAGGCATTGCCGGGCCTGGTGGCTCACATCAGTCCCGATTTCGAAATTCTGTTCGCCAATCACGCTTACCGGGACTGGTTCGGCTTGGACCCGGAGGCCCAGCGGGGGAAGCATCTGAAGGATGTCATCGGACGCCAGGCCTTCCGGATCCTGAAAGGGCATTTCCGCCAGGCTCTGGCCGGACAGCATGCACTGTTCCAGGGCGAAGTGCCCTATGCACGCGGCGGTCCCCGTTTCATTCACGGCAATTACATCCCCAGCCATGACCCGGCCGGTGATATCAACGGCTTTTATATTCTTTCAGTGGATCTCAGCCACGAACAGTCATTGGAACGGAAACTGGACCGTACCAGCCGCCGTGCCGAGACCATCATCAATACTGCCATTGATGGAATCATCACCATTGACGAGACCGGCACGGTGCACAGCTTTAATCCGGCTGCGGAACGCCTGTTCGGCTACCAAGCCGCCGAGGTGATCGGCCACAACCTAAACATGCTGATGCCAAAACCCGAGCGCGACAAGCATGATCAATACATTGACAACTATCTTAGGACCGGAAAGGCAGGGATCATCGGCATCGGCCGGGAAGTCACGGGCCGCCATCGCGACGACAAACCCATTGACCTGCTGTTGTCGGTCGCGGAATTCGATGAATCGGGCCGGCGCATGTTCGTTGGCATCACCCATGATCTGACCCAGCGAAACCGGATCCGCAACGAAGCCCGGAAATACCTGGATCAACTGGCCCAGCTCAACCGCGTCGATGCCCTGGGGGAGATGACAGCTAACCTGGCACACGAAATCCGCCAACCGTTGCTGGCCATACAGGCGTCGGCCTACGCGATGCGCCAGCAGAACGGAACAGCGACCCTGCAAACGCCTATAGATGACAACCTGGATAGAATCGAGCGGCAAAGCAAGCGGGTCAATGACATTCTCAATCAGATAACATCCTTCCTCCGGAATGAGGACGATCCCCCTGACAAGGACCTGGACATTTACTCACTGGTTTGCGAGGTGCTTCGCCTCCTGGATCACGACGCACGCCTAAGCAATATTCGTGTAGAGATAGATATACCTGATACACCCTGTCACATAAAATCCCACAGCGTGCAGATCCAGCAGGTGCTATTCAATCTTGTCTCCAATGCCATGGATGCCATGGATCACACCCCGGGACCACATGAAATCCGCATCGTGGCCCGGCACGACAAGCCGAAAAATCAGTGCTGGGTGGACATTATCGACACAGGCCCCGGTATCGCCGAGAAAGACATGGAAAAGCTGTTCACCCCCTTCTTCACCACCAAGACCCGCGGCATGGGACAGGGCCTGGCCATCAGCCGTTCCATCATCCGCCGTCATGGCGGCACGCTTGAAGGCAGTAACCACCCACAAGGCGGCGCATGCTTTCGCTTGACCCTGCCCCTGACGGGAGAGAAGCATGAGCCAGTCTGAGGGCACGGTCATCATCGTGGACGATGATGTGGATGTGCGCGAATCGCTGGCAGCAATCCTGTCCACCGCTGGGATTCGAACACGCTGCCATGCCTCGGGCGCGTCCCTACTCCATCACCCATTGCCCGAAGGCCCCACCTGCCTGCTACTGGACCTGCATTTGCGGGAAGAAAATGGCATCCAGATTCAGGAAGCACTTCAGACAAGCAGCCCCCAGCTGCCCATCATTTTTCTCAGCGGACAGGCCGATGTCGCCTCCGCAGTCACCGCCCTCAAGCGCGGGGCTTTCGATTTTCTCGAGAAAGGCAGCTTCACCCCTCAGCAACTGCTTGCGCTCGTGGGTGACACATTGAATCAGCACAGGCTGCAACTGGAAAAGCGGGAACACCAGGCGGCCCTGCAAAGCCGTCTGGCGCAGCTCACACCCAGGGAACGGCAGGTGGCCAGCCGGGTTGCCGACGGCAAGGCCAACAAGGTTGTCGGCGCCGAACTGGCCATTAGCGAACGCACGGTGGAGATCCATCGGCATAACCTCTTGCACAAGCTGCAGCTGCGTTCAGCCGCCCAGCTCGCCAAATTGGCCCCGGAAATAAACCAACTCGACGCACATTAAGCGCGTTATCCACAGTAAAAAGACGGCGATGAGCAACGCCAACCTCCCCGGATATCTTGGTTATGGAAAATCCATCAGTCCCCGAGAGGTGCACTTAGTGGAAACCCCTTATAGTCGGCAGTAATCGTTGAGCCTACAGTTGCTCCAATGGGATATGGAAATAGTCCAGCACCCTGGAGAACCGACATGCAGGCCACCATTGAAAACACCGGATTGTTCAGTTCCAGCTTGCCGACCGGTCTAACGGCCGTTGATCGTGAGGAGTTGGGCGAAACCGATTCGTTAAGCCGTCTTCGCATTCTGCAGCGGGGGCAGCATCTGTTCCGCACTGGAGACCGGGTCGATCGCGTGCATCGAGTGGTCGGCGGCATCCTCAAGAGTTACTTCATCCATGAGGATGGTGATGAGCAGGTGATCGGCTTTCATCTGTCCGGCGACCTGATCGGTTGCGACAGCCTGGCCGATAAACTCGCCGCTTTCTCGGTGGTGGCACTCGATACCTCCAGTGTCCAGCGGCTGGCACATCCCGAACAAGAGCAGATGATGCTGAGCTGGATGCAGGACGAGATTCTGCGCCTGGCTCGCCTGCTGCACATGGAACGGGGTGGCACCGATGCCCGCCTAGCTCGCTTCCTGCTCGATTTCTCCGAGGCCCAGCGGCGCCGGGAATTCAGTGCCCGGGAATTCCACCTGCCCATGGGGCGCCGGGACCTGGCCCGCTACATCGGTCTGGCGCCGGAAACCGTCTCGCGGATATTCAGTCGCCTGCGCGTGCGAGGCATCCTGGCTGTTGAGAACAACCATATCCAGATTCTCGACCACGATGCCCTGGAGCAGGTGGCCCGCGCCGAGAACAGACAAGTACCCACTCATCTCGCCAGCTGACCCAACCGGCCGTGATCCGACAGAAGCAGTGCCGGATCGGGCCGGTCGCGATTTCGATCCTTGATTGACCGGGATCAAGTGCCTGCCGTGACCAATTGTCTAGCCTGAAACCAGCCCATCGGCACCGGGGAGGTATCTCCATGTCTGGACGCAAGGCAACGGGCAATGCCCATCAAGTCTCAAACACGCAGTCCTTTTCCTGGGCCACGGCCCGTGCCCAACTGAGTGACCTGGGTGAGGGCCGGATCAATCTCGCTTTCGAAGCCCTGGACCGACACATGGATGGTCCCGCCGCCGAACGGACGGCCTTAAGCTTCCTGGCCCGCGACAGTCTCGAGGCGCGGGATATCAGTTACCGCGCCCTCAATGAACGCGCCAATCGTTTTGCCAATGTGCTTGATGAACTGGGTATCCGGCCGGGCGAGCGGGTCTACGGCCTGTCCCAGCGCATTCCGGACCTGTACGCCGGCTTCTTTGGCGCCATCAAACATGGCTGCGTGTTCACCCCGCTCTTCCCCGCCTTTGGCCCCGAACCCATCCGCCAACGGGTGGAGATTGGCGAGCCGGCGGTACTGGTCACCACCGAACGCCTCTATCGCCGCAAGGTCGCCGAATGGATCACCCAGACGCCCTGCCTGCGGGAGGTGTTGCTAATTGGCGATGTGGACGAGGCCCCCGAAAACACCCGCGATGCCGGGGCACTCATGGATCGGGCCTCGAGCCATTACAGCACCCGTCCCATGGCCCCGGACGCACCAGTGCTGCTGCATTTCACCTCGGGCACCACGGGTACGCCCAAGGGCGCCCTGCATGTGCACGAGGCGGTCATCACCCACCATGTCACCGGCCAGTACGCCCTCGATCTCAGACCCGGCGATGTCTACTGGTGCACCGCCGATCCGGGCTGGGTAACGGGGACTTCCTACGGCATGATCGCGCCGCTCACCAATGGCACCACCCTGGTAGTGGACGAAGCCGAGTTCGATGCCGAACGCTGGTACCGCATTCTTCAGGACCAGGCGGTAAAGGTCTGGTACACGGCCCCGACCGCCATCCGCATGCTCATGCGGCAGGGGCCGGAACTGGCCCGGGCCCATGACCTGTCCGCCCTGCGCTTTCTGTCCAGCGTGGGCGAGCCGCTCAATCCCGAAGCGGTGCATTGGGGCCGGGAAGTCATCGGCCTGCCCTTCCATGACAACTGGTGGCAGACCGAAACCGGCGGCATCATGATTGCCAACCGGCCGGGTCTGTCCATCCGGCCCGGCTCCATGGGCAAGCCCATTCCGGGCATCGAGGCCGCCATTGCCCGCCAGAGTGAATCCGGCCTTCAAATCCTCCATGAGCCCGATCAGACCGGGGAACTGGCCCTGAAACAGGGCTGGCCCTCCATGTTCCGAGGCTACCTGAACCAGGAGGAGCGCTACCGCAAGTGCTTTGAAAGCGAGTGGTATCTCACCGGGGACCTGGCCCGTCGCGATGCCGATGGCTATTACTGGTTCATTGGCCGAACCGATGATGTGATCAAGTCCGCCGGCCATCTCATCGGCCCCTTCGAAGTGGAAAGCGCCCTGCTGGAACACCCCGCGGTGGCCGAGGCCGGTGTCATCGGTGTGCCGGATGAAGTGGCCGGCGAGACCGTCAAGGCCTTCGTCACCCTCAAGCCTGGCCATACGCCGGACAAGGCTCTGCAAAAGGCCCTGCTGGGGCTGGCCCGCCAGCGCCTGGGGCCGGCGGTGGCACCGCGACAGATCGAGTTCCGTGAACAGCTTCCGCGCACCCGCAGCGGCAAGATCATGCGCCGCCTGCTGCGTGCCCGTGAACTGGGTCTTCCGGAAGGCGACCTCTCCACCCTGGAAGGGGGCAGCAATGACTGAGATCAGCCGGGCCCACAAGCCCAAGATGTCCCGCGAACATGCCTTCGCCCTGCTCCATCAGATGCTGCGGATTCGCCGATTCGAGGAACGCTGCGTGGAGCTGTACACCCAGGAAAAGATTCGTGGCTTCCTGCATGTCTGCATTGGCGAGGAAGCGGTGGGCACCGGGGTCATGCACAATCTGCGCGCGGACGAGGCGGTCATCTCCACCTATCGCGAACACGGCCACGCCCTGCTCAATCGCATTTCCATGGAACGGGTCATGGCCGAGATGTACGGCAAGCGGGCCGGCTGTTCCCTGGGCCGGGGCGGATCCATGCACCTGTTCGATGCCGACGCCCGCTTCTTCGGTGGCAATGCCATCGTCGCCGGCGGTCTACCGCTGGCCGTGGGCCTGGCCCTGGCCGACCGCCTGCAGGGCATCGAGCGGGCCACGGTCTGCTTCCTGGGCGATGGGGCCGCCGCCGAAGGCGCTTTCTACGAGAGCCTCAATCTGGCCGCCCTGTGGCAATTGCCCGTGCTCTTCGTCTGCGAGAACAACCATTACGCCATGGGCACCCCCATCGAGGTGGCCCATGCCGAGACCGCCATTCACCGCAAGGCCGAAGCCATCGGCGTGCCGGCCCGTCAGGTGGACGGCATGAGCGTGGTGCAGGTGGAAGCCGCCGCCCGCGCCGCACTGGAGGAGATTCGCGGTGGCCAGGGGCCGCGCTTCATCGAGTGTGACACTTACCGCTTCCGCGCCCACTCCATGTTCGACCCCCAGCTTTACCGCGATCAGGAAGAAGTGGCGCAATGGAAAGAACGCGATCCCATCGATCGCCTGGCCAACTGGATGCAGCAGGCCGGCCTGCTCGACGAAAAACAGCAGGCCAGTCTGGATCGGGAAGTCATGGAAGAAGTCGAGGCCGCGGTTCGCTTTGCGGAAGACTCCGAATGGGAAGCGGTCACTGACCTGCATGAACATGTGATGGCACCCGCCCCGGCCGGCCGTGAGCCACCCCCCGAGGCGGAGGAAGCGGGTAGGGAACTGAGCCTGCGTGAAGCCTTCGCCCGCGGGCTTGAGGAAGCACTCAGCCACGACGAGCGGGTCTTCATCATGGGCGAGGACATCGGCCGCTATGGCGGTTGCTATGCCGTCACACGGGGCATGCTGGAGCGCTTCGGCCCGGAACGGGTGCGCGACACGCCGCTGTCCGAGAACGCCTTCACCGGCGCCGGCATTGGTGCCGCACTGGGCGGCATGCGCCCGATCGTGGAGATCATGACGGTCAACTTCAGCCTGCTGGCGATGGACCAGATCGTGAACACGGCGGCCACACTGCTGCACATGTCCGGTGGCCAGTTTCCGGTACCGCTGGTGATCCGCATGGCCACCGGTGCCGGTCGCCAGGTGGCGGCCCAGCACTCCCACAGCCTGGAAAACTGGTATGCCCATGTGCCCGGCATCCGGGTGCTCTACCCGGCCACCGTGGAGGATGCCCGCTACATGCTGTGGTCGGCCCTGCAGGACCCCAATCCGGTGCTGATCTTCGAGCATGTGATGCTCTACAACCACAGCGCCGAACTCACCCCCCAGCCGGATGGCGTGGACATCGACAAGGCGGTGATCCGGCGGCCCGGTCGCGACATTTCCCTGATCACCTGGGGCGGCTGCCTGTACAAGACCCTGGAAGCCGCCGAGGTACTGGCCGGGGACGGCATCGAGGCGGAGGTGATTGATCTCCGGGTCCTGCGCCCACTGGATCGCGACACCCTGATCGAATCCGTCAGCCGCACCCGGCGTGCGGTGGTGGTGGACGAGGGCTGGCTCACCGGCAGTCTGGCCGGCGAGATCCTGGCCATCCTGTCCGAACAGGCCTTCTGGGAGCTGGACGCGCCACTCGCCCGGGTCTGCAGCGAGGAAGTGCCCATGCCCTACCCCCGTCACCTGGAAGAAGCGGCCCTGCCCCAGGTGGACAAGATCGTTGCCACCGCCCGCCGAATCCTGGGGGAACAGGCATGAGCGATTTTCGCATGCCCTCCATGGGCGCGGACATGGAATCCGGCAAGCTGGTGCGCTGGAAGATCCGGCCCGGAGACCGGGTCAAGCGTGGCCAGGTGGTGGCAGCGGTGGAAACCGCCAAGGCGGTGCTGGATATCGAGATCTTCGAGGACGGCACGGTACGCGAACTGCTGGTGGAGGAAGGCAGCGAAGTGCCGGTGGGCGAGGTGCTGGCACGGATCGACGGGGACGAGCAGGCGGCCAGCAAGACAGCCGAAGCCGCCACCGCGCCCCTGCCCCGCAAGGCTGCCCCGGAAAGGCCCAGTCCGGATGACAGCCAGCCGCCCCGAAAACCCGCCCAGCCGACCAGACACGGCCCCGGCCATGAGCCACGGCCCACCGCTTCACCCGCCGCCCGGCGTCAGGCTCGACTGCGGGACCTGGATTTGAGCCGGCTCCGAGGCAGTGGCCCGGATGGGGCCATCCTGCTGCGCGACCTGGACCAAACCGACGACAGGACTTTCGCCGAGCCATCACGGGGCTTTGAGCCGGAAGCCATGCGGAGCGCCATTGCCGCCACCATGAGCCGGGCCAAGCGGGAGATCCCCCATTTCTATCTCAGCCAGCAAGTGGACCTGAACGCCGCCGAACAATGGCTGGAGAACTGGAACCATGACCGCCCCCCGGCCGAGCGGCTGTTGATGGCGGGCCTGTTCATCCGCGCCACCGCCCTGGCCCTGGCCCGTTTCGGTGAACTGAATGGTCACTACGGGCCGGATGGCTTCCGGCCATCCAGTGACATCCACCTGGGCCTGGCCATCCACCTGCGCGGGGGCGGGCTGGTGGCCCCCGCCATTCTCCACGCCGACCGCCTGAGCCTTGGCGAGATCACCGCCGCCATGCAGGACCTGGTGCAGCGGGCCCGGCGCGGCGGTCTGCGCGGCTCCGAGTTCAATCAGGGCACGGCCACCGTGACCAGTCTGGGAGAGCGTGGTGTGGACCGGGTCATCGGCGTGATTCAGCCGCCCCAAGTGGCCATGATCGGCTTCGGCCGGCCACGCCCCCGCCCCGTCGCCATCGACGACGCCCTGGCCGTGCACGCCACGGTGGACATCAGTCTGGCGGCGGATCACCGGGTCTGTGACGGTCATGTGGGGGCCCGCTTTCTCAACGACATCGACCAGCGGCTGCAGCACCCGGAGGGATTGTGAACAGAGACGCACTCAGACAGGCCATTCTCGAAGAACTCTCGGATATCGCCCCCGACATCGACACCGCCGTCGTGAAAGACACGGAAACCCTGCGGGAGGAATACGATCTGGATTCCATGGATGCCATGAACCTGCTCATCGCCATCCACAAACGTCTGCAGGTGGATATCCCCGAACGGGATTACGGCCGCATGCAGACCCTGGGTGAATTGCTGGACTACCTTGAAGCCAGGAACCGATAAGAGAAAGGCGCCATGTTCAAGACTGTGATGGTGTTGGGTCACTTCCGGGGCATTCGCCTGGAGGTTCATATCAGCTGGCTGGTGATCTTTGCGCTGCTGATGGTGACATTGAGCAGCACCTTGATTCGCCACTATCCAGAATGGGCACTGCCAACGGCCATACTCACCGCCCTGTTCACTGCCCTGGCCTTCTTCGGCTCCATCCTGGCCCATGAACTGGGTCACAGTCTGGTAGCCATTCGCCGGGGCATACCCGTCAAGGCCATTACCCTGTTCATCTTCGGCGGCATGGCCCAGCTGGGCAAGGACAGCGAGAATCCCGAAGATGAGTTCCATATCGCCATCGCCGGCCCCCTGGTCAGCCTGGCATTGGCGGCCATATTCCTGATGCTGTCCTTCCTCTTCAGTCCCTTTCTGGAGCCCGTCTCGGTGGCCTTCGGCTGGCTGGGTGTAATCAACCTGGTGGTGGCAGTGTTCAACATGATCCCCGGCTTCCCCCTGGATGGCGGGCGCGTATTCCGGGCCGCCATCTGGCGCTTCACCGGGGACGCTCGCAAGGGCATCCGGGCGGCGGTCATGGGTGGGCGCGTGGTGGCCTACAGCCTCTTTGCCCTGGGTCTGTTCAATGGTCTTTATCTGGGCAACCTGCTGGGCGGGCTCTGGATCATTCTGATTGCCTGGTTCCTGCTCACCATGGCCGATATGCATGGCAGGCAATTCGACCTGCGCATGCGGCTTTCCGGCATCCGGGCAAGGGATCTGGCCGAACGCCAGCTACGGCCGGTCGATCCGGAACTCAGCATCCGGGACTGGATTGACCATTTCCTGCTGCCACGGGCCGAACGGGCCAGCCTGGTGGGCAGGGAACAGGATATTCACGGTCTGATCACCCTCAATGACATCCGACACATTGCACCCGGCGACTGGGCACACACGCCAGTCAGTCAGGTAATGACGGGCAAGGACATGTTCAAGAGCGTTGAGATCGACACCGGGGTGGAAGACATTCTGGCACTGATGAGCGAAACCGGCTTCAATCAGGTACCGGTGACGGAAGCGGATCGCGTCATCGGCTGGATTGACCGCAATCGTCTGCTGCGGGCTCTGGAGCTTCAGCTGGCCACGCGCCCGTGATTGCCCTGAGCGGGTGACGTCAACGCCACGTGATCAACGTCGGCGCAGGCAGAAAACGCTTTCGGTGCCGCCCTGAAGACCCCGTTTGCGAAGGCCGTCATCGGCAGGGAGCGGACCATGGTGGAGCCGTTCGATGTGATGGCTGTCACCAAAAAGCCGCTCCACCTCCCCGTCGCTGACATTGAAGGGTGGCCCCTGGAATCCGGGCTGTTCCGGGTAATCCAGGGTAACCAGCAGCGTTCTGGCCTGCGGACCGGTGAGGTGACGGAGGTGAGTCACGTACGGCTGGCGCATGGCTTCCGGCAGCGCGATCAGTGCCGCCCGATCATAGACAAGACCCACCGGCCCGATGTCGTCGGGGCTTAGCTGGAAGAAGTCACCGCACCACAGGGCAATCTGGCGGTGACGATAGCAGGTAAAACGCTGCCCCGAGCTTTCCTCCGGTTCAATCCCCCGCTCGGCGAAAAAGGCGGCACAGGCCCGGTCACTCAGCTCCACGCCAATCACCTCATGCCCCTGGTCCCGCAACCAGGCCAGATCATGGGCCTTGCCGCACAGGGGCACCAGCACGGCTTCCCCGGGCACCGGGTTCAGATGGTGCCAATGGCTCTGGAGAAGGCGATTGACCGCACCTTCATGAAAGCCAATCTGGTCGTTCTGCCAGCGTTCCCGCCAGAATTCCGGATCCATTCCGATGACTCCTGATTCAGTGGCCGCGCCTCTTCTCGGCTTCCCGCTCTTCCTGGCAGGGACGGCAGCGCTTGGCTGTTGGCCAGGCCTTGAGACGGGCCTCGGGGATATGCTCCCCACAGACGATGCACACCCCGTAACGGCCGGCGTCGATACGCGCCAGCGCCCCGCGAATATCTTCCAGTTCCTCTGCCTCGCGTATCAGGCCAGCCTGCCGGATCGTATTCATGGTATCGCGAAAGGCGCTGTCCTTCGTATCCATGACATCAGGCAGGCCGCCAGCGCGGTGTTCCCGCCCAGCGTCATCCAGGTGCTGGCGAATGGCGTCAACCACCACCACCTCGCGCGCTTCCAGCAACTGCCTGAACTGGCTGCTTTCAATCGCCATGACCCAACCTCCCGAAGCAATGAAACGTCAGTCTCACGCCTATGACGGCAGCATGGCTTGATCGACATCAAAACAAGCGTGAAATTCTGTCTCAGACCCCTGCGTCGCGATCAAACAGGCTGGTCGTCTGCCCACCGATGTCCGGTTCCTCACAGTGCGCCAGCAGCCACGCCCGGCTGCGATCACGCAACTCGATGGCTGCCTCCCATCCATCACCGTCAGGCGCCATGGGTGGGCCGATGTCTACTTCAATCCGCGAAGGCCGTGGCAGAAAGGAATAACCTCTCAGACTCCGGCGACTGCCACGTACCGCCACCGCTACAACCGGCACCTGGCAGCGTACGGCGGCCATGAACGCACCGATCCGGAAGCTGCGCAGCCCGGGCGCAGCCGCCAGCGTGCCCTCCGGGAAGAAGAGCAGTCGCTCACCATTGGCCAGGTGGGCGATGGCCCGCTCCAGATCCTCAAGCCCCTTGCGGTGGTCAAAGCGCTCCACCCACAGCGCACCCACGCGGCGCAGTACATGGCCCAGGACCGTGCCGGCCAGTTCACGCTTTGCAATGAAATAAAGCGGCCCCGGCAGGCTCGCCCGCATGAGAGGACCATCCAGATAGCTGGCATGGTTGACAACCACAACGCAGGGCCCCTCCGGCAGGTGATTCAGACCACGGATTGTCGGGCCCATGCCGGTGAGCAACAGCACCGAGCGCGTGGCGCCTCGCGCTATGGCAGCACGCAGGCCGCGTCCCGGCATCACCAGCAGCAGGATGGATGCCGGCACCAACAGGAGGATGGCGGTCAGCCAGGCCCAGGTGGCGAACAGGCCACGCCCGGCCTTGTTCAGGCTTCGCCGCAGTGTGGGCAAGAGCCCGCTCCCCATCAGGTGCGCCATCTGCCGCCACAGGCCGACGCGCTGCCCGAGTTGACCGCTTTCGAAGAGTTCGCGGCAGGCCGGGCGGCGAATCTTGCCACTGGAGGTCTTGGGGATGGATTCAGGCGGTTGCAGCGAGATCACGTCCGGTGCCGACTCCATGAACGACATGCTGGCCTCGATGATTGCCTCGCGGATCCGTTCCTGCTCGGCCACATCACGTTCCCGCGTCTCGGCCACCACCACCAGCTTCTCCGGCCCGGAATCATCACCCCGGCTGGCAAAAACGGCCACATTGTTGCGTCGCACACCGGCAATGGCGGACACCGCCTGCTCCAGTTCATAGGGATAGAAATTCCGTCCACCCCGAATGATCATGTCCTTGACCCGGCCGGTGAGATAGAGCTCACCGTCGTCCAGATAGGCCAGGTCACCGGAGTTGAGCCACCCGTCATGGAAAAGGTCGCTGGTGGCATCCGGGTTCCTGAAATAGCCACGGGTGCAGGACGGGCCCCGAAACTGGAGATGACCCTGCCGACGATCCGGCAGCGGGCGATTGCGTTCATCAACGACACGGATTTCATGCCCCGGCAGGGCGCGTCCGCAGGCCACGAGAAGGCGGGCATCGGGCGCCTCCTCCGCGGCCGGTCGTGCCTCACCGCGACGCTGAAAGGCATCACGATCAATGCGATCGAATCGCGGTGCACGATCCATGGGTGGAAAGGTCAGCCCCACCGACGACTCGGCCAGACCGTACACCGGCTTCATGGTCTTCTCGCCGAAACCGTAGGGGGAGAATCGCTTCTGAAAGACCTCCAGGGTTTTGGGACTGACCGGTTCCGCACCATTGAAGGCCACTCGCCAACTGGAGAGATCCAGCCCCTCCAGGTCCTCGTCCCTGAGCCGGTTGGCACAGAGATCGTAGGCGAAATTGGGTGCGGCCGAGAGGGTGCCGCCATGCCGATGAATGGCCCACAACCAACGTTGGGGCCGCGCCATGAACTGCAGTGGGGACATCAGATACAGGGGAATGCCGTAATACAGAGTACCCAGGCACGCCCCAATCAGACCCATGTCGTGATAGAGGGGCAACCAGCTCACGAAGCGGTCATCGGGTGATGCGCCCACCACGCCCCCCATGGCCCGGATGTTGGCGAGCAGATTGGCGTGGCTGAGAATCACACCCTTGGGATCGCCCGTGGTACCCGAGGTGTACTGGAGAAAGGCCATCTCTTCCTGACGTCGGGGCACCCGCTGGATACCGCTCATGCCCTCGCGCAATTGATCGGCCGTGAGTACATGTGACAGTCCCGGCGCAAGACTCATCAACAGCTGCCCGGCACGGACCGTTTCGGTGGAGGCAATGAAAAAGGCCGCCTGGGCGTTTTCAACCACCCTCGCAATGCGGCGAAAATGATCCTCCACCTGGCTGATGCGCACGGGCGGATACAGGGGAACCGGCACCCCGCCGGCACGCAGTACGCCGTGAAAGGCAAAAAAGAAATCCAGGCCGGTGGGCAGCATCAAGGCCACCCGATCACCGGGGCCGAGGCCCCGTTCGCGCAGACCGGCCGCCAGCTCCGCCGACGCCTCACGCAACTGCTGATAGCTCAGGCTGCTGAGATCGCCACCGGGCTCGTAAAGAGTCAGGCATTGCCGATCACCCACACGATCCGCGTGCCAGTCGAGCACCTCGGCCAGGGTGGCGGCATCCGATGGCTCCACCGGCTCGCCATCACCGCTTTCCACGTCGTCCACCGTGACCTCACTCGTCACCTCCGTGGCCGGCCCGGCGGCTTCGATGGCCTTCAGGAGATCGCCCGGGGTACGCGCCTCTACCGCCTGTTCATCGGCGATCTCGACCCGAAAGCGGCGCCGGATTCTCAGCATGAGCTCAACCCGGCCGAGACTGTCCAGACCGGCGTCCTTTTCCAGGTCGCTGTCCAGGTGCAACTCGGGAAAGCTGTATCCGGGATGAAGGCTGCGTGCGAGTTCCGTGACCAGCTCCAGCAAGGGGCGTTCGATTTCCCTGCCCTTCTCCGTCATGCCGACCTCCTCATTGCAGGCTCTGCCTGCTGAGACAACGACAAGCGCCGGTGTGTCCATGTTCGTGACTGACCGCTCTTTGGGGAAGCTTGGCACATGGCGGGCGGAAAACCGACCCCGAATGCATGGCGCCGGCCACCGATCAGACTTGACAGGTGTTATACATATGTATAACACTAGATCTGCCTTGGGGGAATCTCCCCAAGGCGTTGACATCAAGTTGATCGAAGACGTGAGGATCTGAACATGCCAGACAACAAAGCTGGAAACCGCCTAATCAAGACCGGAATGCTGGCAATTGCCGCATTGATGCTGCTTTCCACGCCATTGCTCGCCCAGCACAAGAGCCACGAAGTGCGCATCACCACGCCGGATCCGTCCGTCACTCTGGCAGGCACCCTGCTGGTTCCCGAAGGGGCCGAGGGCGGCACCGTCATGCTGATGATCACGGGCAGCGGCGATCACCCGCGGGATGCCATCATTTCCGGGGCACCACTGTTCAGGCTCCAGGCTGAAGCACTCGCCAGCGCCGGCATCGCCACGTTGCGCCTGGATGATCGTGGCACGGCCGAATCCACCGGGCCCACCACCCGGGAATCCACCACAGCGGACCGGGTGGTGGACATGCGGGCAGCCCTCGACTGGCTGAGGGACGGTCACATTGCCACGTTCAGCCAGGTTGGCGTGATCGGGCACAGCGAAGGAGCCGGTATTGCCGCGCGACTGGCCGCGCAGGATAGCCCGCCGGATCTCGTCATCCTGCTCGGCGCCCCGGCACTGCAGGGCAAGACCGTCTGGGTGGATCAGCAGGTGGCCGGCTTCCGTCAAGGTGTGGGCATTGAGGATCCGGAGGTACTGGCACAAGTCGAGGCCCACATGCGCGAGGCCGCACGCCTTTCCATCGAGGGCGCCAGCGCGGACGACATGCGTGAGAACACCGTTGCGCTCTTCGCCCTGGGCAATATCGATGTGAGCACGGAAGAAAACGCCCACATGCTGGCTGGATTCACCGGCCGCATGACCGACGACTGGATGCGACACTTCCTGGCTGATAACCCCAGTGAGGCCCTGGCCGAAACCCGTGTTCCGACCCTGGCGATCTACGGCAGCCATGATCGGCTGACCTCGGCTGCCCTGAATGCCGGCCCTCTTACCGCCGCGCTGCTGTCCGCCGGCAACCAGGACTTCACGGTGCGCATCCTGCCCGAGCAGGACCACTTCTTCCTGCGGGCGCCCGGCAAGCCGGTGGGTCAGCATGTCTTTGGTGAAATGGAGCTTTCCGGAGAATTGATGGAAGAAATCATTGCCTGGCTGTCTCGCCGCCAGTGACAATGATCTGAACCCCGGCAGTGACGGGACAAGTTCCGAGGCAGGAGCAAGGGCATGGCCCGTCCCTTCATGACCTGAGGACATTCGAGATGAGGGAGTTTCGTATCGGTTCAGGGCGGGTCATCCCCGTCCTGCTTCTGCTTCTGGGCGGGCTTTCGGCCTGCGACGGTGCACCTGACACAGCGGTTCCGTCGGCGCTCGATGTCGATGCCGTGGTCACGCTGCAGAACAGGCTGGATGAAGCGCGCCGGCAGGCGGACGTTCCCGGCATGGGTGCCGTGATCAGCCGCTCAAGCGGGCTGGTGGCACACGCTGTCAGCGGCCAGCGCCGAATTGATCACGGCGCCAACATTGAGCCGGATGATGCCTTCCATATCGGCTCGGTTACCAAGACCATGACCGGAATGCTCGCCGCGCAGGCGGTAGAGACCGGACAGCTCGGCTGGGACACCCGACTGCTGGACGTCTTTCCGGAGTTTCGGGACAACGCCCTGCCGGACTACGAAGGCCTGACCCTGGCCCACCTCCTGTCCCATGAATCCGGCCTGCCTCAGCTGATCGAGGATGATCGCATTGCCGTATTGCCGGCCTTTACCGGCAGCCTGCAGGAGCAGCGCCAGGCACTGGTGGGCTGGATGCTCCTGCAGCCGCCAGTGGGAGAAGCGGGAGCGAGTTACCACTACTCCAACGGTGGCTTCACGGCGGCGGCGGCCATGATCGAACGCCGGACTGGGACAAGCTGGGAACAGGCGATAAAGGATCAGATCGCCAGTCCCCTAGGCATGCAACATGTCGGCCTTGGCTGGCCGGGTACGGGCGCCGGGGCGGAGGGGTTCGTCTTTGGACATCGTCGCGAGAACGGGCAGTGGCGCCCCGTGGATCCCGATGGCGACTACCAGATTGCCGCGCTGCTCAACCCGGCCGGCGCCCTGCATGCCAGCATGTCGGACATGGGTATCTATGGCGCAAGCTGGCTACAGGCCATGCTCGGACAGTCAGAATCCATCAGTCAGGCCACTGTGGATGCCATGCTGGAGCCCCGCTTTCAGGGCGGAATCAGCTGGGGCGTTCAGCGGGGGTTCGGGCATGAACAGGCCGTGGTCTATGTCGGCAGCGCCGGTACCTTCGTGTGCTTCATCGTGCTGATTCCGGAAGGCGACCTGGCCGTGACCGTCGTCATGAACGGAACCGACGACAGCAGTGACCGGGCGGCCGTGCGGCTGCTTCAGACTCTCATTGATGATTTTTCCTGAGGGGCCGGGAATCAACGATGGCCAGCCGGTTGATGACCGGCTGGCCATCCGATACGGCTCAGTTCGGGCGAACGAAACGAAGTGAGTAGCGCTCGGGAAGCTCTTCGTCGAGCCGAGATTCCAGGGCTTCAAGTTGCTCCAGTACGCTGCAGAGACCTTCGGCACGCGCCTCAAGGTCACTGGCTCGCTGATTGACGACTTCCTCAATGCGCTCGTCCAGGCCTTCGACGCGCTTTTCCACGTACTCCGGCCCAAACAGTACGGCAGCCAGGGCCAGGCGCATGCCCGCCCCTTTCATCTTCGGCACGGCTTCATCAACGATGCGATTGACGCGCTCATCAATCCGGTCGCCGAACTCGGCGGAGCTGAAGTTCTCGGTAGTCTGAATCTCCTCCTCGAGTTCCGCCCGCAACGCCCTAAGGTCGAGACTGAGATCCGAGGCGCCATTGCCAAAGACCGTGGTCATGGCGATTTCCACCGCGTCAACGGCGATGTCCACCGCTTCCAGGCTAATCGCTCGCACTTCGGCCATGAGTTCACGCACGCCGTCCTCATAGGCCTGGGCATCCGCCATGCCGCGGGCCGACAAGGTCATGCGTTCACCATTGATCTCCAGGCCACCGTAGGAAAAACGGAAAATGTCGCCACCGTCTTCCTGCAGGGTCACCGCCTGCGGGGACTCACGGACATCCGGCCTGAAAGAGGCCTTGCAGTCCGACGACACGCCCGCCTGCGCAACACCGGCCAACATTGCTCCCGCCAGCAGCGGGATCACCACAAAACGCTTCATTGTCATGGGAAAACCTCCATTGATGGCTCATGCCATACTGGTGTTTTACCTATGTAGCACACCAATGTCAAGTCGTTGCCTTGCCGGTTGAACCCGGCCCACATCCGGGCCGGCGAAACCCCGTGACCGGCACGGGCCCGGCCATACCCGCCGGCGGTGTTTATACTGGCCCTGCCAGAACGCCATTCAATCAGCCACACAGGTTCTCCCATGCGCCCTGCCCGCTTCCTGCTGACAGCTCCGCTTCTCCTCCTGTCCACCGTACTGGCGGCAACCGTCATCGACCGTGAACCGGACGTGGGCTTCATCGTGACGCCGGAACGGGTGGTCACGGCCATGCTGGAACTGGCCGGCACCGGGCCGGATGATCTGGTGGTGGACCTGGGTTCCGGGGATGGACGCATTCCGATTGCCGCCGCGCGGGATTTCGGGGCCACTGCCTGGGGGGTGGAGATCGACGCCGAACTGGTCGAGATTTCACGACGAAACGCGGAGGCGGCCGGTGTATCGGGCCAGGTCCACTTCAGCCAGGACGATATCTTCGAGACGGACTTTTCCTCCGCCGATGTCCTCACCCTCTATCTGCTGCCGGAACTCAACCGCCGACTCAAGGCGGCCATTCTCGCCATGCCCGCCGGCACGCGCGTGGTTTCGCACGAATTCGGCATGGGTCGCTGGCCCGCCGACGCGACCCGCCAGGTGGGTGGCCACCCCATCCACCTGTGGACCGTGCCCGCGAATATCGGCGGACGGTGGCAGATCAGTGACGGTGAACGGGTACTGCAACTCCGCATCCACCAGGATTTTCAGCGCTTCAGTGGCACGGCAGAATGGCAAGGTGAAGTGATTCCCCTGCGTGACACCCACCTTTCCGGCCGGGAGTTCCGCTTCCGCCTTGCGCTGGATCAGCGCCAGGAAGTCTTTCGCGGCCGGATGCGGGATGGGGAAATCGAACAGCTGAGTTCATCACCCGCCTTGAGCGGCACGGATCAGAGCACCATTTGGATACTGCAAACAAGAGATTCACCGTCACCATGAAGCCCCCTCTCCGCCATTACGCTTCGCTTTGCCTGATCGTGTTGTTGCTGCTCGGTGCCTGCGCCACGTCACCACCGGCTGGGCGGGTCCCCGCCGCCGATCATCACGTCCATCTGCGCAGCGAGATCGCGGCGCAGGCCCTGCCGAGGGTGCAGCTGGCCCGGGGCTATGCCCGCCATGAACTCAGCCAGGGTTACCAGGATGCCGACGCACTGATCCAGCAACTGGACCGATACGGCATCCACCAGGCCGCCATCCTGTCGCTGGGCTACATGTATGCCATTCCGGAAGTCGCCTTTGACAATGAATACGACAAGGTGCGGCGTGAGAACGACTTCACCGCGGAGCAGGCCGCCCGCCATCCGGATCGCCTGGTGGCCTTCTGCGGGGTGAGCCCGCTGGCGGAGTACGCACTGGAAGAGATTCGCCGCTGCGCGACACTGAACGTGGTCGGGATCAAGATGCACATGGCCAACTCGGCCGTGGATCTGAGCCGGGATTCGCATTTTCAGGCGTTGCACGATGCCACCGCCCTGGCGGCGGAACTGGAGCTGTCACTGCTCATCCATTTGAGGACGCGTGGCCACCGCTATGACAGTGAATGGGTGCAGCGTTTCGTGGATGAGACCCTGCCGCTCACCCGCCATGTCACCGTTCAGCTGGCCCACATGGGCGGCGGCGGCGGCATGGATGGCCCCACCTCACGGGCCACCCGGGTGCTGGCCGCCGCCGTGGACAGCCATCCCAAGCTCTATTTCGACCTCTCGGGGGCCTTTTTCAGGGAGAAGGATGTCTGGGACGGTGGACGAACCGCCCTGCGGCTGCGGCAGAATCGGCAAGCCGTGGCCGAGGCCATTCAGCGCCTCGGGCCGGAACGGGTTCTCTTCGGGTCGGACTGGGACAGCCTGGAATACGACGACACGCTGGCGCCCCTGAATCGGCTGCGCAGTCTCATCGGCGATGAGGCCCTGGCCCGGATTCATGGCAATCGGGCTCCCTATTTCCAGCAAGCCGGACGTCACACCCCGGATTGATTCATTCGCGTCTTGGCCGATCGCTCAGTTCCAGCTCACGCTCGATGGTTTCGTTGCCCCGCATCAGCGTCAAGCGGACCCGATCTCCCGGCCGGGTGGCTTCCAGACCGGCAAACAGTTCAGCCACACTGCCCACCGCTTCATCATTGATGGCCATCAGGATGTCACCGTCCACCGGAATTCGATGGCCACCGTGGCGAATGACCCTGCCCCCCTCTCCGTCACGAATGCCGGCCCGAGCCGCATTCCCCCCGGGCATGGTCCGGGTGATAAGGATGCCCGCCACAGTCGGACGACCAGAGAGATGGGCAAGGCGCTCGCTCATGGCAATACCCTCGATATCGATCCAGCCACGAACGACACGACCTTCATTGATGATGTGATTGACGATCCGCACCACGGTGCGCGAGGGGATGGACAGACTGATGCCCACACTGCCAGCCGCCGGTGAGATCATCATGGAATTGATGCCCACCATCTCGCCCTGGGAATTGAACAGCGGTCCGCCCGAATTGCCTGGATTGATGGCCGCATCGGACTGGATGAGATCCCGGATGATGAAACCGGAGCGCAGTTGAACGGGGCGATTCAGCGCGGAAATCACACCGTCGGCGAGGGTGCCGTCAAGACCGAAGGGGTTCCCCAGTGCCAGTACCCGCTGGCCCACCTGCAACTGAGTGCTGTCACCGATCCGCACCCGGCTGAGGGGACGACCCAGAGGATCAAATCGCAACACCGCGAGATCCATTTCCGGATCGCTGCCCACCAGTTCCGCCGGGTAACGGCTGCCATCGTAAAGCGTCACGATCAGCCGCTGGGCGCCCGCCACCACATGATGATTGGTCACAACCACACCACGCCGGTCGATGATGGCGCCACTGCCCTCTCCGCCCTGAGGCACCGTACCCAGAAAACGGAAGCGATAGGCGCTCAGGGAAGTGACATTCACCACCGCCCGGTGATTCTCCCGATAGATTGCAACCGCGCGCAGCTCTTCCGGGCCCAGGCCCTCCGTCCGTATTGGTGCCAATGGGTTTTCTTCCGGCACACCCACCGTGAATGTCGGCTCGATATCATCAAAGAACTCAGGAGCCGGCTCGACACTGATCAGACGGGCACAGCCGCCCAGCAGCATCACCGCCAGCAGCAACAGGCATCGGGCAAGGTGGCCGGAAAGAATCATGAAATCACTCCTGAAATGGACGGGAGGCCAGACCAGATTAACCCATCCGTCTGCCCGGCACAGCCGTTCGGAGAATCACCGGGACAGAATGCCAGCAATCTGGGATCATGGGCCTGGTACATCCATGCCCACGGACATCAATGATGAAAATCCGCATTGCACTGATTGCCATTCTGGTCCTGCTGCTGGGCGGCTGGGCTGTCATGACCCATGAGAGCAGCGCGCCCATCACCGAGGCATCCGCGCCAGCCCAGCGCCTGGACCGCTTCACCGCCAGCGCCGACGCCGAACACCCCTGCATCGGTACCGAGCGCTGTGTGCTGGTGTACATGGCGCCGTGGTGCCCGCACTGCAATGGCAGCATTCCCCTGGTGCGCAAGGTGCGCGAGCAGCTCAATGCCAATGACGATACCGGCATGATGGTGATTGTCGGGCCGGGCGGTGGCAGTTACGCCGGCCATGAACGCATGGGCCGTGAACTGGGTGGCGAAGTCTTCCTCGATCCCGAGGGTGAAGTCTGGGAGGGCGAGTTCGGCCACATCGATGCGGTGCCGGCCTGGGCGGTGTTCGATGGCAGCGGCCGCATGATTCGTCATTTCACTGGCGGCACCACCCGCAGTGACGAGGAAATCGTGCAGGCGGTGCTCCGGGACCAGCTGCGGCTCGGACGTTACTTCGAGTTCTGATCCAGACCCGCCCCCGTTTCCAGCCAGGCGACCAGCTGCCGGGTATCGTCTTCGTCGGCCTGTCGGGCCGTGCGCCAGACGCTGCGCTGCAGCCGTGCCTCCGCCTCCAGCGGTGACTCGGCACTGATATAACCCTCGGCCCGCAACCACTCGGCCAGTTCTTCGCGCTTTTCGTTGCGAAAGCCACTGACGGCCTTGTTGGCCAGGGCCTCGATCAGGGCCTCGCCATCGCCCCCCACGGCCTCGGCCTGCTCGCAGACCCGTTCCATGAAGGTGTCACTCACGGCCCCGGAGGCCTCCAGCGCCGCACGGTCCACCGGCTTGCCGCGGCCCTGCATCCAGGCCTGCTGCCAGGCGCGGGCCGCCGCGCAGCGACCGGCCAGTTGCCGGCGTTGATCCGCCGCGGGAATGGCCTTCTCCGCCACTTCGGAGGCCAGCAGGCTTTCCAGCTGCCCCAGGGTACGCACTCGATAGCGCTGCATCAGACGATGCAGCAGGGGCAGGTCATCGCGCAGCAGATGGAATAGCGGCAGGCCACCCGCCGGCTGCCGGAGATCGATGGCCGCGATGCCGACCCGGGCCGCCCATTGCTCGGGCGTTTCATCGCCCGGCTCGGGCAGTGTCTCCAGCGCCGGCAGGCTGAAATCGGCCGCCGTGGTATCCGAAGACCCGAAGCGGATTTCGGCCAGATCCAGATGATGCGGACTGAGCCCGGCCAGCTGCTCCCACAGGACACGCTCCTGTTGCCGCGCACTGAGATAGACGATCTGCCGTCCCTCGTCCCTGGCCAGATCCGCCAGGTTCTCGGCCACGGCCCGGAAGCGGTTCTCGTCACTGGTGGTCAGGGCTTCGTCCAGAAACAGCGGCAACGGTTCACAGCGCTGTTCCAGCTGGCGTGTCCAGGCCAGACGAACCGCCAGCAAAAGCTGCATGCGGGTGCCGGATGACAGCTCGGACAGGGGGTGACGGCCACCGGAGGCCTGGTCACGCGCCATCAGGCCGGCCTGTTCGTCCAGGGTGAGATCAAAGGCATGGTGGGTGAAGCGCTGAAAGAGCCGGCGGGCATCGGCCAGCACGGCCGGCTCGTGTTCGCTCTGATACTCGGCTTCCACATCATCCAGCAGGAACTGCGCGGCTTCCGCCTGCATGGCCTGCTGACACTGCTCCTCCAGGGCATTGCGGGCCCGGGCCAGCTCGGCCATGGCTTTTTCCAGGGCCTGATCCCGGCCGGCCGTGCGCAGGCGCTCACGAATGGCACTGGCATCCTCCAGCAGGGACTCCAGCCGCCTGGCCTCCTCCTGCGCCCGCTCCAGTGCCGCCTGCAGGGCGTCCCGCTCGCCCGCTTCCGCCTGCCGCAGGCGGCCGGGGGCATCGCCGAGGGCCTGGCGCAGCTGTGTCTCGCGTCGATCCAGGGCTCGCAGGCTGTCCTGGGTTTCCCGCCACTGGGGCAGCTGCACCAGACGCTGTTCCAACGCCTCGCGATCGCTTTCCTTCAGGCCCAGGCGCGCAAACACGCTGCCACGTTCCGCCCGTCGCTCCTCCAGCTGACGCTTCAGCCGGGCCAGTCGATCTTCCGCCGAGGCACGCTCTCGCTCCGCTTCCTCGATGGCATCGCAGCGGGCGGCCACTTCATTCAATGCTTCTTCCAGCGCGGCGGCCTCGGCCACGACATTCATGCCCCAGCCCTGCAATGCCTGCTGCAGGGTCTGCAGGGCCGCCTGCTGTTCACCCTGCAACTGGCGAAGCGTGGCCTCGCTCTTTGCCAGTTCGCTTTCCGCCCGCTGCCATTGCCCCACCACCCGGGCCACCAGATCCATGCTGGCGGCACTCAGGGAGGGGTCGAAACCAATGGCCTCGGCCAGCGCTGCCTTCTCGCCCTGCAGCCCGTCCAACTGTTCCTGCAAACGATCACGCTCGGCCTGATCTTCGACCGTCGCACCGGACCGCCGCAGTGACAGCACCAGCTCGGCCCATTGGGATTCCAGCTCGGTCAGGCGCTGCTGCACCGCCTCGCGCTGCCAGCTCTCCGGAGCCACCAGACCACTGCGCTCGAAGCGCGCCTTTGCCGATGAGCGGGGATCCCCACCGCCCGCCGAGCGATGGAACAGCAATCCCGCCGCCAACAGGGCCAGGGCGGCCGGCGCCAGCAACCACCAGACCGTCAACCAGGCGGCAGCCGCGACGACGCCCACACCCGCCAGGGCCGCCAGCCCGGCAGACAGACGTGAAGGCGCCACCGCTGAGCCATTGACCGCCAGCCAGGTCCGCAAGGCCTCCGTGGCCTGTTGATGGGCATCCACCTTGCGCGGTTCCGGGGCTTTACTCGCCGCCCGAACACGGATGTCCATGAGCTCGATCTTGGCTTCCAGCCGGCGCTGGCGATGCGCCAGGTCCGAGGCCTGCTCCAGGGTCGCCACCGCAACGTCCGGCACCTTGGCCGTCTCACCCAGTACGTCACCCCGCAGTGGTCGACGGGCCTGCGCCACTTCGGCCTGCAGAGCGGCCACTTCCTTCTGCTGGCGGGCAATCTCGGCGGCCCGCCCCTTCACCGCTTCCAGTTGCCGGCGGGCGGCCCGGAGCGCATGACTGGCGGGGCGCTGTTCGCCCAGGCCGGCCGCGTCCAGTCGCCGTTCGGCGGCGGCCAGCTGCTCCCCGGCGCTGCGCTGTTCATCCTCCAGCGCCGTGATGTGCTGACCCAGCTCGGCCAGTCGCTCCTGTTCATCACCGCGCAGTTTTTCCATGCCCACCGGAAAGCCGGCCAACGCGGCCTCCAGTGAACGGCGCTCGCCGAGGGTCTTTTCCAGCTCCAGGGCATCCAGCAGCACATCACGCTCACGGGCGCCCTGACGGGCATCGTCCGCCTCCCGCTGCAGGCGCTCCAGACTCTGCTCGTCTCTCTGCAGGGCCTGGTTTTCCGCGTCCACCTCATTCAGATGCTGGCGGGCCGCCTGCAGCTCGCGCCCCTCCTTGCGGCCGCGGGCCGGGCCGAACTCGAATTCGCCATGGCGCAAGGCGGCAAGGTCGAAACCTCCAGCCAGGGCGGTGCGAATCTCGGCCACCAGGGCCGCGTCCTGCCGGGCATCATCGGACAGCAGGTCCTCCACCTTGAGCCAGTAGCAATGCAGCTCCTCGCGTGCCGGCAGTGGCGGGCCGGCCTCCACTGCCTCGCCATCACGAAACCACTGCACATGACTGGCGGTGCGCTTCACCGTCCAGCGGGCGTCATTGTCGAATTCGGCTTCCAGCACCAGCTCACGGGGGTCACCGGCACGCACTTCCCCCACCAGATACTCCAGGGCCCGAATGAGACTGCTCTTGCCCACGGCATTGGGGCCCGTGATCAGGTTAAGACCGGGGTCCAGGGGGGGCAGATGAATGGAGCCGCGGATGCCGGGCAGCCGGGTGATCTTGAGGGATTGGAGCTTCATGCCGCCTCCCCCTTGTTCTGCTGGCGCAGCATCTGTTCCAGCAGACGCAGACCGGCCTGGCGCAGCCAGGCGGCCACCGCCGCATCGTCCAGGGCCGGTTCAGCCAGACCCTGCCAGCGGGGGTCACGGGCCTGGGCCTTCAATCGCTCACGGCCTTCGGCCAGCAGACGACTCCGGGCCTCGCCCGCCTGCTCGCTGTCGAGCAGCAACAGGCGGCGGGCCAGCAGGCCGGCCGGGTTCTGGCGTTCAGCCAGGGCCTCAAGAGGAATCTCGGGCAGGGCGGCGGGAATGAGTTTTTCAATGAAGTAGCGGCTATTGCCACCGCCGGGGCTCAGGTCGTTGGCACCCTGGCACTCCCCCTCCAGGATGGCCAGCGCCTGCTCGCCGAATCGGCTGCGTCCGGCCAGTGTGATACGCAGGCCCACGGCCGCCGGGGGCTGGAAAGACTGGGCGATTCGGGTGTCCAGTTCCCGCAGTTGCTCGGCCAGGTGGCTGCGGACAGCCTCGGCTTCTTCCAGCTCGGTCAGGTCGAGGGTGAGCGGCTCGAAGCGAATCGGTGCCAGCACCCACTGCTGCAAGGACGCCAGACGCCCGCGTTCGATTTCCAGCAACCAGGGGCCACGGTCGCCGGGCTCGCCCGGATCCATGCCGGAAACCGAGCCAAGGTAGCCGGAAGGGTTTTCCACGCTCAGCGCGTCGGGCCGATGAATATGCCCCAGCAACCAGCCGTCCAGGCCGGCGCCACGCAGTTCGGCGCTGCTGACCGGCGCGTAATGGCTGCCGCTCTGATCCCGGTCGCAATGCAGCAGGCCCAGATTCAGACCCGCTTCGCGTTCGAATCGCTGGCCGGCCAGGGGGCTCTCAAGCACCTGTTGGCGCGGAAAGGACCAGCCCCACAGGGTCAGCGACTCGCCCTGCTTTTCCATCCGCCAGGCCTGCCACTGCCCGTCGGCGCCGATGAGCTCGAAATCATCCAGTGCCCGCACCAGGCGGGGCAGCACCTTCACATCATGGTTGCCGGCCACGCCGACGACCCGAATGCCGGCCGCCGCCAGTCGCTCCACGCCCTCGCGCAGCAGCCGACCGGCCTCATAGAAATCGTCCTCGCGCTCCACCAGATCACCGGCCAGGGCGACCACGTCCACACCCTGCTCAATGGCCGCCTCCACCAGGCGGGACCAGGCCACGGCCGGACTGAAGGCCCCGCCCTGATCGGCCAGGTCATCCGGCAGACGCGACGGCCGGCGCCCCAGGTGCATATCCCCCACCGCGAGCAGCTTGAGACTCATGCTTCGTCCTTGTTCTTTGCGAGAGGGCTACAGGATACAGAAAACGGCGACAAACGCTGTCGCAGGAATGGCGAAACCCGCCATACCCGAATTAGCCATACTCCGGGCTGGCCTCACTGACCTGATCCGGGCGGGCATTCGCTCGCAACCAGTCGGCGAAGGCCTCTTCCGTCAGTTCGCCGGCGGCCAGTGAAATAATGACGGGGTATCGGTCAGCCAAGCTGCCAACGATATCCCAGCCGTTCAACACCATAAAAGTACGGCAAAGAACATAAGCCGTTCGCTTGTTTCCATCGACAAAGGGGTGATTGCGCACCACGCCGTAAGCATAAGCTGCCGCTAGACCCGGTATATCCACATCAGCCCCACCATAGAAGGCTTTCTGCTTCGGACGCGCCAAGGCCGAGGCCAGCATGCCCTCATCGCGCACCCCGCTTCCCCCACCGTGCTCGGACAACTGACGTTCGTGGATGGCCATGACAAGCTCTTCTGAAATCCAGACCGGATCTCTCATGTCCCTCACTCCCTCACTCAGCCAGCTTTTTCAGCAAGTCGCGATCTTCTCGCATGATGCGTTCCGCCACATCCATCTGCCGGGCGAATTCCGGATCGTAGCTGGTCAGGGTGATGCCATCGGGGGTCTCGAGCACCATCAGCTCGTCGCCCTGAGTGACACGCAGTTTCTCGAGAATTTCCTTGGGCAGAACCACACCGGTGGAATTGCCGATGGCCCGCAGCTTGAGCTTCTTCACCATGGTTGGCACCTCATTTGTTATAACACCTGAGGCCAAGCATAGCACAGGTAATCACACCCGTTATAACTTTATCCTGGCCGCCGAGGTGGACCGGCTTTCGCTAAATTCCCCTAACCATTTTCCTTTCATTTCATGGAGCTATACTGGGTTATGGACAAAGGAGATCAAGATGGATCAAGGGGATATCGGCCGGCGACGGATTGCCGACAGCCTGCGCACATCAACCCTCTTCGCGGACCTGGAACCGGCGGTGGTGGATGCCCTGGCCGGTCACATGGGCGAGGTGCGCCTGAGCGACGGTCAGGACCTGTTCCAGGCCGGCGACAGCGCCGATGCCATGTACCTGGTGCTGTCCGGCGCCCTGCATGTGCTCGGCCCGGAAGAAGAAGGCCGGGATTTTGCCGCTGCCCGCCGCCGTGGCCGCATCATGCCGGGCGAACCGGTGGGCGAGATGGCCCTGCTGCTGGGCGGTTTTCGCTCGGCCACGGTGCGGGCGGTGGGCACCACCCTCCTCGCCCGCCTGCCGGCCGGGACCTTCGAGGCCCTGGTGCGCAAGTTTCCCCAGGTGCGTGCGGCGCTGGAACAGGAGGTCATCCGCCGCCTGCGCCAGAACCGCATTCGCCACCTCATCCAGAAACATTTCGGCACCCTGAACGACGAGGCCTTCCAGGCCCTCGAAGGCGCGCTGGACTGGCGGGAGCTGAATGCCGGCGAGCGCCTCTTCGAACAGGGTGATCCCGGCGACAGCCTCTACATCCTGGTCAACGGGCAGCTGCGCGCCCTGCGCGGTGACGCGGAAGCGGGTTTCCAGGCCATCGGCACTATACGACCCGGCGAGATGGTGGGCGAAATGGGTGTCTTGCGGGCCCAGCCACGCTCTGCCCGAATCGTGGCAACCCATGCCAGCAGTGTCCTGCGGCTGGCCCGGGTGGATTTCGATCATCTCGCCCGCCGCCACGCGGAACTGGCCCTGTCCGTCAGCCGACAGGTCATCGAACGCCTGGAGAGCAGCCAGTCCGGCCGCGTTCCGCAGCAGGAATCGGCCCGTGCCATCGCGGTGGTTCGAGCCGGTCAGAAGGCCGTGCCCAAGGTCTTTCTGCTGCAGCTGCAAAAAGCCATGAAGGCCCACAAGCGCTGCCTGGTGCTGGATCCGGCCGAAGTGAGCCGCCGCCTGGGGCGGGAAGGTCTGGCCCAGGCCAGCCCCGGCGACCCGGCCCACATGGGGCTCGGCCTGTGGCTGGATCAGCAGGAACAGGAAAACGAACTGGTCTTCTACCTGACCGACCCCTGTGATGGCGACACCGATCCCACCGGCTGGACCCGACGTTGCCTGGAGCGGGCCGACGAAATTCTGCTGCTGGCCGACAGTGAAGACAGCCCTCACCCCCGTGGCCTGGAAACCCGCCTGTTTCGGGAACTGGAGGCCCGTCGCGACAATGGCGTCAGCCCGCGTATCCGCCTGCTGCTGCTGCACCCCGAACAGACCGACCTGCCGCGCAACACGGCGGACTGGCTCAAGCGCCGTCCGGTGGACGAACATCATCACGTACGCCTCGGTGATCCGCTTCACCTGGCCACCCTCGCCCGCCGCCTGACTGGCCGGGCCATCGGTCTGGCCCTGAGCGGGGGTGGTGCCCGCGGCATCGCCCATATCGGCATCCTGCGGGCCCTGGAGGAAGCCGGCGTGCACGTGGACGTGGTGGCCGGTACCAGCATGGGCGGCGTGGTGGGCGCTCTGTTTGCCCGGGGCATGCCGCCGGAGGATATCCTCGCCCAGGCCCAGTGGGCCTTCGTGAAGTCCGACCCCTGGCGGGAATACACCCTGCCCAGCTACAGCCTGCTGCGCAGCAAGCGCCTGGATCACGTCAGTTACAAGACCTACGGGGACATCCAGATCGAGGATCTCTGGCGCAGCTACCGCTGTGTCTCCACCAACATCTCCCGGCAGTCGCCGATGATTCACGAGCGTGGGTCATTGTGGCGAGCGGTACGCGCCACAGGCGCCATCCCCGGCCTGGTCACCCCGGTGATCATCAACGGGGAACTGCATGTGGACGGGGGCGTGCTCAACAACCTGCCGGGGGATCTGCTTCGCCCCCAGGTGGCCCGGCTGATCACCAGCGATGTTCGCGCCCCGCGCGGCATCACCGCCAAACGCCCGGATTTCCCCTCGCCCTGGCCCAATCTCTGGCGCGGCAGGAACCACCCGGCGCGCCGGGAAGTACCCGGCATCATGGACATCCTCATGGATTCGGTGCTGGCAGCCAGTGATCAGGCGGCAGAACGCACCCTGGCCCAGGCCGATGTGCGCTTCGCCCCGCCCCTGGGCAGCACCACGACCCTGCAGTTCCGCAAGCTGGAAGAAATCGAACAGCATGGCTATGACTATGCTCGCGGCCTGATCGACGCCGTGGGTGCGGAGGCCCTCTGTGGCACCGTCAGTCAAGGCAGCGGACAGTGATAAGACAGTGATACAGGCGCTGGGGTAAAATGAAGCCAAAGGGAGCAATTCTCAAGGATGGCCATGAACGCCTGAACCAGGCCCGCACCCGGCATTCCGAAGGAGACGGACATGACAGTTGGCTCCTCCGCCCGACGATTGATGGCG
This sequence comes from Natronospira bacteriovora, assembly GCF_030848495.1. Taxonomy (NCBI): domain Bacteria; kingdom Pseudomonadati; phylum Pseudomonadota; class Gammaproteobacteria; order Natronospirales; family Natronospiraceae; genus Natronospira; species Natronospira bacteriovora. The sequence goes on along the minus strand of NZ_JAVDDT010000002.1, from coordinate 232,128 downwards.
ATGATCTTCCCCACCGTACCGGCGGCGTGGCAAGCGGATTTTGAAACCTTCCAGCGTCAGCTGGCCCGGCGCATTGCCGTAGTGGCCGCCCTGGCCATACTGATCCTTCTCCCCGCCTTCCAGTTCATCGATTACGTCATCTACGAAAGCCAGGACGACTTGCATCTGCACAATGCCTTGTGGCGCCTGCCGGTCTCCCTCGCCGCCCTGGGCATCCTGTTTCTGCGCTGGAAGCAACCGGACGGTGCATGGCCGCGGCCCCTGCTGCTGCTCATGGCCTTTGCCCTGATGACCATGATGGTGGGCATATTCGCCAACGACAAAGTCTTTCAAGGGGGGCCGGCCGACTACACTTCACAAGGCCTGATCATCACCATCGCCGCGGTGTCCATGGCGGCCACACGCGGCCTGCGGGACATCCCCGTCATCTATGGCCTGCCCTTTCTCAGCCTGCCCTTTCTGCTGATCCACAATGGCGTGGCACTGAGCTCGGTGACCACTCACCTGGTCTATCCGGCGGCCATGCTGGTGGTGGCCTGCATCGTCGTGGAGCTGATCTATCACAGCAATATCCGCAGCTTCATGGCCAATCAGCAGCTGAAGGAATCGGCGATGACCGATCCCCTGACCGGGCTGCTCAACCGACGCGCCATGTCGAAGGAACTGACAACGGCCCACGCCCGGTCACTCCGGCATGAGGTTCGCTACGCCATCATCATGGCCGACCTGGATCGTTTCAAGCGGGTCAATGACGCCCACGGCCATGACGTGGGCGATCAGGTGCTGGTGGAACTGGGAAACCGTCTGACGACCTCCCTGCGGCGGGAAGACCGGGTCTCACGCTGGGGCGGGGAGGAGTTTCTGATGCTGGTCCAGGACACCGATGAATCCGCATCGCTGGAGGTGGCGGAAAAGATCCGCAAGGCGGTAGAGGAAGCCCCCTTCCCCACCAGCGCGGGCCCCCTGCCCATCACTCTCAGCCTGGGCCTGGCCCTGAACTCGGAAAGGGACACCACCGAAACCGTGATCATCCGGGCGGACAAGGCCCTTTACCAGGCCAAGCAGAACGGTCGCAATCGCGTGGAACTGGCCGAATGATACAAGGCTCCTTTATCCACAGTGCAATCAGATCGGTGACCATTACAGTATTCGTTCGCCGTGAGCATCCAGCGGCATGATGTCCATGCCTGGCGCCAGACATTGGTCTGCACGCCCACAGGGCGTGTCTCGATCAATTTCAAGATCATAGGGATCCACTGTCTGCATGGGCTCCATGACCAGCAGCTGCTGACCGGGCACATCGTCTCGTGGTGCCTGGCCCGGCCAATGCACGACGCCGGCAAGTACGGCCACCAATGCCACGGTTGCCGCAAGGGCAAGCCCCACCAGGGGCGTTTCGTTCCTGGATGGCTTCTCATCCACGGCCTCCATGATGCGTCTGCGAAGGTCTGCCGGAGGAAGCGGCTGCGGCGAAACCTCACGCCAGATACGCACCAACGCTTCCCACTCTGATGGTTCATGCCGTTTCATGGCGTCGCTCCTCTGAACATTCGTCTGCACTGATCAGCTGAGACTTCATGTTCCCCAGCTCGCGCAACATGGCCTGTCGTGCCGAATGAATGCGAGATTTAACCGTATTGATTTTCAGCCCGAGTACCCGGCCAATCTCTTCGTGAGATAGCGCCTCGAATTCACGCATGTAGAGGGCTTCCCGCTGCATCCTCGACAGGCTGGAGAACGCCCGCTCTATCATCACCCGCTGACTGTCCTGTTGTGCCGCCGCCACGGGTGATGGGGCCGGGGAGGAAGGGGAAAGATCCTCCAGATCCTGCCATTGCAGCAGTGCACGCAATCGTTGTCGCCGACGCCAGCTCCGAATTCGATTGACGGCAATGCCCAATAACCAGGTGCGAAAACGCGACTGGCCACGAAATCGATGCAATCGTCGGCAGGCAATTTCAAAGGTATCCTGCACGATATCCGCCGCCAGCTCCCGGTCATTTCCCTCCGTTCGCAACACGAAGGCGTAAAGAGCCCTCTGATGCTGATCCAGAAGCCGCCCAAAGGCGGCTCGACAACCTTGCCGGGCCGCCTCGAGCAATACCTCATCGTCACTGTTTTCCCCCTCAGAAAACATGCTGTCTGCCTCAGAAACTCATGTTTCTTGGCTGTCTGGGAGGAAGACCACGCGTGAGAGGGACACTCTCATCAACCACTTCGAGTTCCATTGCATCCACATGGATTTCTCCACCACCACTCAACAAAGCGCCAAAAACAACCCGGCCTGCCTCTTCCGACACGTCAACCACAACCTCATAGCGATCCCACTCCCGGTCACCGCGAATAGGCCGATTATTCATGTTATCGAACGCCAAAACCTGATTGCCATTCTGTCCGTCAACCCGAAGCCAGAGACCAGCCCAGCCGCTCACGGACATGGCACGTACATAACCGCTCAGTCTGACGCGTTCACCCGCATAATCATCCGCGGCAATCAACTGGGCTACGCCACCGAATCGGCCACCCTCACTGTCCAGGGAGCGTATACGCAAACCACGCCCTTCGCGGCCGGCCTCCTCGCTGATTTCCAGGTGATAGGCCTCCCGGCTGTCGCCTACGGGCACCCAGCCCTCCGGCAGATCAAACTCACTCCCTGCCTGAGCTGTGGCTGAACAGATCCCGGCGGTCAAAACGACAAACAGGAAAGCACTGAAACCCGTGTGTTTTGCCTCATTCATATTCATGACGTACCTCCATCTGAGCACCCTTCCAGACCCTCATTACTTATCAAGCATCAGATCCGTCACCGGCGTGCTTTCGTCCACCACTTCCAGGTTCAATTGATCCACATTCACCTCGCCCTTGCCGGCCAGCAAGGCACCAAAAAAGATAAAGCTGGCGTTGTTGGGTACATCCAGTACGACTTCGTATTGGCTCCAGTCCGCGGTGCCGTTCACCGGCCGCTCCATCATGTTGTCAAAGGCCAGCGGATCACCGCCGCCCACCGGATCCACCCGCATCCACAGGCCGGTATGCTGCTCCACGCCCCTGGGCCGCAGATAGCCCGTGAGGCGTACACGCTCACCCAGGTAATCGGATGCATCGATTCGCTGCCCGACACCGCCAAAACGAAGCTCCTCCTGATCCCGGGAGCGAATGATCAGGCCGCGACCGTCCATGCCCGCGTCCTCACTGACCACGGTCTCATAGACAGCAGGCCCGTCCCCTACCGGAAACCAGCCTTCGGGCAAACCGTTTTCGCCGGCGGTCGCCGGAAGATGGATGGTCACGGCCAGCACCAGCAGGCCGAGCGCGATACGAATCGTCCATGTCTTCTCTTCTGTCATTGCAACCCCCTTCAATTGCATGAAATGAAAGCGCCGCCGGAACAATCAGCCACCGTTCCGATCGGCATTCACCCCCTGAGTGCCGTGAATCGCACCAGGGTTTGCCGCATGACAGAAATTTTTTGGCTCATCGCGAAAAAATGGGGGGGGGTGAGGCGAACACGACGGCAATCAGCAGCGCCCAGGACATGGACCAGAGCGCCGGTTGACAGAGTATCCGGCATCCCACAGGCCGCGCGGTCATGGTATCTTGCCCGCCAACGGCATGCATCACCCGAACGGACGCCCCCGAATAGACGCCACGGATACCCTGATGGCAACTGATGAATCCTTTGAATCCTTCCAGCCCCGCAGACCTCGCCGACGGCGTGCGGGCCTGCTGCTCGTGGTACTCCTGGCATCACTGCCGGCCACGGCGGAGACCGTGCCGGAACCACTGCCACGCCAGCTGATCACCGTCGAAGCCGAGAATGATTTCTTCGTGGGTCAGGACGGTGGCTACACCAATGGTCTGCGCCTGAGCTGGACCAATCTGGATCGCGAACTGCCCGAATGGATGCAGAATGCCGCGCGGGCCTTTCCCCTCTTCCCGGACACGGACGAGGCCATTCTCTGGGGCACCAGCCTGATCCAGACCATCTTCACCCCGGAAAGCATCACCGACCCGCAGATGCCCCCGGACGACCGCCCTTACGCGGGCTGGCTGGGGCTCGGTTTTCACATGGCCAGCGTGCAACGGCGCCGCATGGATCGGCTCACGCTGGCCGTGGGCGTGGTCGGGCCGGCCTCGGGAGCCCGGCGCACCCAGACCTTCATTCATGAAGTCCTAGGCTCGGATCGCCCGGTGGGCTGGGAAACCCAGTTGCCCAATGAGGCCGGCCTGCTCCTGGCCTACGACAATGCCCTTCGCATGAACCGCGGCCCGACCGGCAATGGCCGCTACGAGTGGGAGTTCACGCCCAGCGCCGGCTTCGTGCTGGGCAATATCATCACCGAAGGCCGCGTCGGCTTCTACCATCGCATTGGCCGGAATATCCCCCGGGATTTCGGCCCACCACGCATCTCGGCCGCACCCAATGGCAGCGGCCTGTTTCGGCCATTGGCGGATCGTGGCTGGTACGCCTTCTGGGGCATGGATCTGCGCTACGTCGTCCACAACATCTTTCTGGATGGCAGCCTGATTCAGGAAACCCCCAGTGTCGACAGCCGCCCCTGGGTTGGCGAGATCTTTGGTGGTGGAGCCTTGCAGTGGGGACGGAACCGCCTGACCTACACCTCGGTCGCCCGCAGCCGTGAGTTCGACAGCCAGGATCTTTTCGAGCTTTATGGCGCGGTCAGCTACAGTCGTCTCTTCTGAGCCGACATCGTTTTGTTACGCCTGAACTTGGCGCCAAGGTTCGATCAACCCAAACGCGACAAAGCATATCGCTGTCTCGATACCTTTCAAGCCACTCGTCCCTTAAGCGCGACCACTCAGCTGGGGCCGACCGACCCCCGCTTAGCCCGGAACCGGCAATTAGCGTAGACTTGATGCAATTTCACAGACGCGAGCAAACGATTTTGACCAGCCAGACCGGGCCAAGCCAGCGATTTTCCATATTCCCGCGCATCACCGCCAGTCTGTTGCTGCCCCTGCTTCTGCTTTCCACCATGACCGCGGCTGACATCCCGGAAGTCGACGCCGAACTGGAAAAGCGGCTGGATCAGTACATCAGCCTGTTCTCCGCCACGGCGGAAGAGCGTGCCGAGGTACTGGAGGCAATCATCGGCGACATGGGCTCTGATACCCCGGTGGCCACCCGGGTGCGAGCCCTGGGTTACCGAATGCTCGACTCGGCAACGGCTGAGGACAATGAGCGCGCAGTGGCCATGCAGGACGAACTGCTGACACTGGCCCGTCGCAGCGGACAGACAGATACCCTGGCCGAGGCCAAGGCCTTTCAGATCGAACTGCTCTGGCGGATGGATGACAGCAAGGAAGCCATGGTGCACGTCCCGCGCCTGGAAACACTGCTGCCGGACGTCCGCTCACCCCGAATCCGTTACTACGCCCACACGCTCACCGCGCGGCTATTGCGCTCGCACAGCCAGTACGAGGAAGCACTGTCGCATTTTCTCGCGGCCTATGACGCCGTTCGGGAAACCGATGATGAACGCACTCAGGTACGGCGGCAGTTCCTCAACTACCAGATTGCCCAGTTGCAGGCCGAATTGAGGAATTTCGATCAGGCCCTGCAGATGGCCGAACGCGGCATCCGGGAGATGCAGGAACTCGATTATCAGATGTACCTTCCTGAGTTCTTTCTGCTCAAGGGCTACATCTTCGGCCAGATGGAAGATCATGAAGCCTCCATCGGCGTTCATGAGGAAGCCATTCAATGGGCTGAACGCCTGGATCGTCCGGGCATTGTTCTCACCAGCCTGAACAACATCGGCTCCGCCCAGATTCAGATGCAAGACTATTCAGCCGCCACGCAGACGCTGGAACGTGCTCTGGACATGGCCCTGGAACTGGAAAATGAATCCACTCGCCCCCTGCTCGAATTCAATCTGGCCTATCTGGCGATCATGCAGGGCGCCGGCAGTGAATCGATTGCCGACATGGAAGCGGCCCGCAGCGAACTGGAAGCCTTCTACGGTCAGGCAGACATGGCCGACCTGCTCGGCTATGTGGCCGATGCTTACCGGGCGGCCGGCTACCTCGACGAAGCCATTGATACCCTGATCGAACAACGGGACATGAATGCCGAGCTGTTCCAGTCGGAACGGGACAAGAGCCTGAACGAACTGCAGATCCGTTACGAAACCCGGGAACAGGCCACGCAGATCGAACTGCTGGAACAACGCAATGAGCTGCAGGAACGGGTCATTGAAAACAGCCGCCTGCAACAACGCATCACCATCCTGTTCGTGGCCGTGGTCGTTCTGAGCCTGATCCTGCTCTGGCAGGCCTACCGGGCCGCCCGCCGGGCCAACCTGCGCCTGACCGTGGCCAACCGCAAGCTTGAGTATCAATCCGTCCACGATACCCTCACCGGCCTGCTCAACCGTCGATCCTTCCAGAAGGAAATGCAGAAGCGCGGGCGCAGCGGAATCGAGCGCCGGGCCCAGGCCCATCCCGACGCCCTGCTGTTGCTGGACGTGGACTACTTCAAACGCATCAATGATCGACACGGCCATGCCGGCGGAGACGTCGTGCTCAAGGAACTGGCACGGCGGCTGAAATCAGTCACGCGCGAATCCGACATGGTGATTCGCTGGGGCGGCGAGGAGATTTTGCTGTTTCTGCGCAACATGAGCCCCGATGCCCTGCCCGACCATGTGCAGAAGATGCTGAACGTGATCGCTGAAGAGCCGATCATCTACGATGATCGCCGCATACAGGTTACCGCCACCGGCGGTTTCATCCAGCTACCGTTTGCCGGCGTCCCCGAAGACGACATCGACTGGGAAAAGGCCCTGCACATCGCCGACATGGCCCTCTACATCGGCAAGACCCACGGCCGAAACAGGGCCATCGGCATCCTCGGTCTAAACTGCCCCTACGAGACAATTCGAGATCAGCTGAGCAACGACCTGGCCGCGGCCGTGGAGCAGAGCCAGGTCGATCACATGACCATCACTGGGCCTTCCCAATCACACAAGGCCCAAACCCCGATGGATCAGACCGATCACGACTCCTCTCCACGCAGATAGGCCAGGGCCATGGCGGTCATGACCCGAACGCCCACGTCCAGGCGGCTGTCATCAATATGGAACTCCGGCGTGTGGTGATCGGGGGCCTCTTCCCGGGAGACATTCGCCGGCCGGCCACCCAGGCGCAGGTACAGGCCCGGTACTTCCCGCGAGAAGAAGGAAAAATCCTCCGCGCCGGTCACCGGCAGGGCCTCGCGAACATTTTCGGCACCAATCACGGATTCCAGTACCGGGCGCATGGCGCGGGTCAGACCGGGATCATTCATGGTGACCGGGTAATGGATGGACATGGGAATCTCCACCTCGGCCGTGGCGCCCATGGACTCGGCCGTCTTCGTGGCAATGGTTCGGACCCGTTCCTTTATGACCAGGCGGGCCTCCGGGTCCAGGGCGCGGATGGTGCCGATCATCTCCACTTCCTCCGGGATGATGTTGGAGCGCACCCCGCCGCGAATGCGGCCAATGGTCACCACCGCCGGATGCTCGACCACATTGTGATTGCGGCTGACCACCGTCTGCAGGGAATTGATGATCTGGGCCGATGTCACGATCGGGTCCACGCTCTGCCAGGGATAGGCACCGTGAGACTGCTTGCCCTTCACGGTGATACGAAAATCATCCACGCTGGCCCACATGCCGCCTTCGCGGATCTCGACCGTGCCCAGTTCCTGGGTGGAGATGATGTGCAGGGCAAACACCGCGTCCACGTCCGGGTTCTTGAGCACGCCCTCCTTCACCATCAGCTCGGCACCGCCCTCCTCGCCTTCCGGCGGGCCTTCCTCGGCGGGCTGGAAGATGAACTTCACCGTGCCGGGGATCTGCTCGCGATGGGCCGCCATGACTTCGGCCACGCCCATGAGAATGGCCATATGCGCGTCATGACCGCAGGCATGGCTCACCGGCACTTCCTCGCCATTGAACTCACCCGTGACCGAGGGCGAGAACGGCAGATCCACTCTTGAGGGCACTGGCAGGGCGTCCATATCCGCCCGCAGCCCGACCACCGGGCCGTCCCGCTCGCCACGCAGAATGCCCACCACACCGGTATGGGCCACACCGGTCTGTACCTCCATGCCCAGGGCGTTCAGATGCTCGGCAATCTTGGCGGCCGTCTCGAACTCTCGATTGGAAAGCTCGGGAAACTCGTGAAAATGCCGGCGCCACTCGATCACCTGCGGATTGATGGCCTCGATCATGGCCAGCATGTCCTCACCAAGAATGTCCAGACCCGCCTCGGTCCGGGCATCCGTCCGCTCGTCAGCCTGAAGATCGGGCGCCTCTCCGGCGTCCATCTCCGTGGCGTCATCGCAAGCCAACACCAGCAGCGCGATCACCATCAACAACATTGCCAAAAGCATCCGATTCATCGTTCCTCTCCATCCGCCACTTGATCAATGCCAGACATAGTGACCTGCTCCCGCGGACAGTTCAATCCGATTTCATGCAGCGTCCTGAGCGCCTCATCCCACGCCGAGCGGTCATTTCAGGGAAAAAAGCATCAGGAGCGAACGGCATCATTTCCCGGGTCAAACGGCCTGCTGTTTCCCAATTGCGCTCGAGCCGCACTGCTATGCTCGGAAATGACAAGGGAAAAGCCCGCCGCATGGAGGAGCGGAAATGCGCCGATGGCTGACGGCTAACAAGCCACCAGGGGGATGGATCCAGGGCGGAGGATCAAATACCAGGCAGCTGATGATCAGTGGCCTGGGCGGCATTGTTGTGCTCCTGATTCTGGCTCTTGGCGCAAGCTGGGGTCTGCTGGAGACGAAATCAGCCCTGCGTGCCTACGCCACCAGCGAGAGCCATTGGTCCAAGGGCAAGGAAGATGCCTTGCATGCGCTGAGTGTTTACGCCAGGACCGGGGAGCCCGAAATGCTGGAACAGGCACGGGAAGCGATTGCGGGCCCGGCGGGTTACATGCAGGCCCGCCTGAGCCTGGAGCGGGAACCCGTTGATCTTGAGCGCGCCTGGCAGGGCTTCGAACAAGGCGGCAGCCATGAAGATGATATCCCCCGCCTGATCTGGATGTTTCGTTACTTTCAGAACGTTTCCCATTTTCGCCAGGCCGCGTCCATCTGGCGTGCCACCGATGAACACATCCTGTATCTGGAAGCCCTGAGTCAACCGCCACAGACCGCAGCCGCCGCCGAAGAGCGACAGGCCGAAATTCTTGCCAGCCTTGGCGAGACCCGACAAGTGCTGCGCGAAAAGGAAACAGCCTTTCTCCGAACACTGGGCCAGGTAGACCGGGAAGTGACCCGCAGCCTGTTCATTACTGTCGCACTGGCTCTGTTGCTGGTGGCCCTGATCACCATGATGCTCTTCCGCTGGGCGGCCAGACGCCTGAGTGACTCGGAACAGGAGCTTCGGGCAACACTGGAACATGCCGGCGTCGGCATGGCCATCGTGGATGATCGCGGCATCATTCGATATGTGAATAGTCGCCTGTGTGACATTCTTGACTACCCTTCCACCATGCTGGTGGATTCCCGGCTCTCTTCGATGCCCGGCAATCGAGAGGAGCCGATCGATATCGGGATCGTTCGGGATCAATACGATTCATCCAGCAATCGAAGCATCGTGGAGCGCCAGCATCTTCGCAATGATGACTCGCCGATGTGGTTGCGCTTCACTTTCAGTCTGACGGAAAAGAATCAGCATGGCCCTTATGTTCTGGTGGTGGAAGACACTTCCGAAGAACGCAGCCAGGTGGAAGCGCTCGCCCATGAAGCCACTCACGATGCCCTGACCGGCCTGCTAAACCGGCGGGCCTTTTCTCGTCGTCTTGATCAGACCATTGCCAGCGCTCATGATGACCAGACACGTCATGTGCTTTGCTTCATTGACCTGGATGGTTTCAAGGCGATCAACGACACCTGCGGCCACCGGGCCGGTGATGTCTTTCTCATGAATATCTCCGATGTCATTCGCTCGAATCTGCGCGAGGGCGACATCCTTGCCCGCCTCGGTGGCGACGAATTCGCCATCATTCTCAGTCACTGCCCGCTGGATGCGGCCACCGGCATCGTGGAGAAACTTCGCCGCCACGTCGAGAACTTCCGTTTTCGCTGGGAGCTACGGCAATTTCACGTCACCGTCAGTGCCGGGCTGGTGGAGCTCGGGCCAAACAGTGGTGACGCCCTGGATATCCTTGATGCCGCCGACACGGCATGCTACGACGCGAAGAAGCAAGGCCGTAACCGAGTGGTCATCGTTACCCAGGGCGATGAACGGCTGACGAAGCCGTATCGCTAGGCGAGCGTTGGACAAGCGATTCCCATCCCGACACAATGCAGGCATGGAACAGTGTCCTTATTGCCAGACGGAAATTGACGACAGCGTCGTCGTCTGCCCCAAGTGTCGAGCCGAGAAAGGCTATGCCATGCGCAGCAATGGCTCGGTGCGACATCACCCCATGCCCCTGCTCTTCGTCGCCCTGCTGGTGCTGGCCAGCCTGGGCATTGGCGGCACCCTGATCTATACCGGGGTGCTGGGCCTGATGGAGGAAGCCGATGTCTGGGGCATTGTGGTGGTTCTGCTGGGCCTGCTGTTTCTCATTCTGGGCGGCATGGGGCTACGCCCCCAGCGGCCGAAATGGTTCCGTCCCTACCGCTGAGCCGCCCCATCCCGCAGGAACCGCCACCTGCCCCCAACACCGGCCTCACCAGGCTCAATCCACAGGAATGAAGCACTCGTTGTCGGTGCCGAAGCTGTAGCCGGGCTCCGGTCCGCCGGAGATCACGCAGATGCCCTCGTCCACCACGGCCGCACCCAGGCCGTGCCGGGCCGTGGGCATGACGGGCATGGATTCCCAGCGATCCAGGCCGATGTGATAGCGCTCGACTTCATCAAAGGTACGCGCCGCCCCTTCATCGAAGGTCTCGCCACCAAAGACATACACCCATTCGCCCAGGCGCTCGGCCGCCACGCCGCTGCGCCCGGTGGGCAACGGGGCACCCTCCGTCCAGCTATCGTCAGAAGGATCGTAGATCTCGGTTTCCGTCATGGTGAAATTGCGCCCGGCCCGGCCGGCGGTCACCACGACACGACCATCCACCGCCTTGGCCACATGATGATTGCGGGCAGTAGGCATGGGCGCGAGCCGCTCCCAGCTGTCCGTGGCCGGATCGTAGACCTCGTGAGTGCCGACCGAATCGTCCGGTGCATCGGTGGTGTGGCCCTCATGATCATGCTCGGCCGCATCGGCCACCGTGCCGCCGATGGTATGGATGCGCCCATCGAGGACCGCATAGGCCAGGGCCCCGCGGGGCGTGGGCATTGCCGTGCCCTCGCTCCAGGCATCGGCGGCGATGTCATAGATCCACACATGGCCGGCCGGATCAAAGGTGTTGTCGTAATAGCCACCCACCACGTAGAGCTTGCCATCCACGTGCACGAAGCCCGCGTGATGGGTGCCGCCCGGAATCGGCCCCAGGTTCTCCCACTCGCCCTCCACCGGCGACCAGGCGAACATGTCCGTGGCGGCCGGCGGGCGTTCATCGCTGTCCTCGTCCACTGGCGGCAGGAAGCCGCCAATCATGTACACCCGTTCACCATCGGTGGTCACACTCACTTCCGTGCGCGCCTCCGGCACCGCGCTCATGATCGCCCAGCTGCCGCTGGGGGCCGCCTCATCCCGCGGCCGTTCGTCGGTTTCCGTCTCCTCCGGCGCACACGCCAGTAACAGCGCCAACAGCAGCAATCCCGCCATTCCCTGCTTTACAGCCATGCTCCACCTCCTGAAGGCACTCAGGTACATCGAGTGCCGTTAGCGTTATGATCAGCCACATGCATTGCCCCTGAACCATCAAGGGTAGATGCTTCAGGTGCGGCTGCAAGGCAGGCCGCGTCCCCAAAGTGATCATGTGAGGTTTCAGATGACGCGTATGCAAGCCATCATCCAGGATCGCTACGGCTCTCCCGACCAGGTGCTGAGTTTGCGCGAGGTCGACATCCCGACACCGGCTTCGGATGAAGTGCTCGTGCGGGTGCGGGCCGCCTCGGTCAATCCCGATGTGTGGCATGCCGTCACCGGCTACCCCCGCCTCATGCGAATCATGGGTGCCGGATTGAGAAGACAGAAACAAGCGATTCCCGGTCTGGACATGGCCGGGGAAGTGACGGCGGTGGGAAACGAGGTGACGGAGTTCCGGCCCGGGGATGCGGTGTTCGGCGAAACCCATGACCGGATTCAATGGGTCAATGGCGGCGCCTACGCGGAATACGTCTGCGTGCCTCAGCACGTATTGGCCCTCAAACCCGAAGGCATCACCTTCGAGAAGGCGGCATCGGTACCAACGGCCGGCACCATTGCCCTGGTCAACCTGCGCAAGCACCTATGGACAAAGCCGGGGCAGCGCATCGTGGTCAACGGTGCCGCCGGCGGCGTGGGCAGCATCGCCATTCAGTTGGCAAAGGCCAACGGCGCCTTTGTCATCGGCGTGGATCACCCAAGCAAACTCGACTACATGCGGTCGCTGGGTGCCGACAAGGTTATCGACTACACGCAAGACGATGTCACCGCGCTTGAACAGGACATCGACCTCATCATCGATGTTGCATCCACCCTTACGCTCTCAAGCGGCAAACGCATCCTCAGACCCGATGGATCGATCATCATCATCGGCCACGATCACTACGGAGAAAAAGGCCGCCGAACCCTGGGCGGCATACCGTATTTTCTCGGGCTCATGCTGTGGGCACGGTTCGACCGCCACCTGCCCTGGCCCGCCTTCGAGACAATGGAAAAGCGTGATGCCATGCACATCCTGCGTGACATGCTCGAGGCCGGCACATTGACGCCGATCGTGGCCAGGACCTTCCCCTTATCAGAGGCGCCCAAGGCAATCGAGTGCCTGCAATCAGGTCAGCTGAACGGCCGTATCATCATAGTGCCTTAAGACAAGATCATCGGCCGGCCGCTTCTTGTCAGCCGTTTCCCTGTAACAGGCCATGAATTTGCCGGGCACGGTCTTGCGCCAGTGCCCGGAATGACTCGGACAGGCGGGGCTCGTCGGCCAGGGCCTGCCAATAGGCTTCCGCCGCTTTCCCGGTGGCCTGCCAGAGCGACATGCCGTCTCCCAGCCGGGATGCGACAGGCATACGAAATGCCGGCTCGCGAATCTCTCCGCGCACCGGGGCAAGCGCCATGGGCAACATGTCATAGACCGGATGCAGCACAAAGCCATCATCAGCGGGCATCAGGCTGAGATTGCCGAGATGGCGATCCGAATTCTCGATCCAGGCACCGAACAGGTCCAGCCAGCGAATTCTTTCCAGCGAATCCGAATCCAGCCACCCGGCCTCGTGCAGTTGCTGTGCCGACTCCGTCCACGAACGTCGGCTGCCCACGAACTCGGCATCCACCGCTTCCAGCGACAGGTTCGGGCGCCGTCCACGGCTGCCCACGCGATCAAATCGCTCCACCTCGAGATAGATTCGCCCGTCAATGTCATACAGCCGAGCCGTGGCGGCCGCCAGATCGTGGGCACGAAGGCATTCAAGGGCATGCCATTCCGCCACCAGCAGATCCTGCCAGCGCCGCACCTCGCTACTGTCGCCGGCCGGGGAGAACTTCACCAGCACATGACCGATGTCGGGAACAAACGCCGCAAACTTCGGCTGCTCGCCCCCCGCCGACGAGCCCGGCTCTCCCTCGCCGAGGATCCTTTCAACCAGCGCCGGATAATCCCTCGCCCGAGCCGCCACGGGCGACGGCCGGCGCCGCTCAAAACGCGCCAGGGCTTCGTCGCCCAGCAACAGATTACCGGGCACATCATCACCGTAACTCAGTAGAAAACGCGCTACCGTATCGGCATCCCACTGGCGGGGATCACCCGGCCAGGCAAAGCGATCCGCCAGCCAGCGACCAATCTCCCGGCCAAGAAAGCCCTGGGGACGAAGATCCTGGAGAAAATACGGCAGATCGTCATAGGCACCTCGGCCGTCTTCCCCGAGCAGCCACGCCGATTGATCGCCCGCTTCCAGGTAAAAGCCGTTCGGGGCGACGCCATGCAGGGTGGCCAGATGCGTCACCCGACCCGCCTCGTCCACGGCGTACAGTGGCTGCGCGCTCCCCGCCCCGGCATAGCCCCGCCGGGCAGCGTAACGGGTACGGGGCCCGGCCCCCGACCGCAAAACGGCCGCCCCGGCCCGGCGCAGACGCCGCGACAGGGTCGGCTGGCTCAGACCCAGCGCCTCGCACAGCGCCGCCGCCCGCATCCAGCCCCGCCGTTCCAGGACAGCAAGCACTGCCTCCACACTGTCATTCCTTCGCGCCATGGAATCCCGAGAAAGTGAATAGATTAATGAATAGTTATTATAGATTATAAAGCGCTGTTTAAACTAACTTTATGGAGGTGTATAGAGGCATATGTGAATAGTTTTCTCCTTCCGGATCGAGCCCAAGCGGTGCCAGCGTCCCGACTCAAGCGGTTCAGGCATCAAGGCGCGGGCTTGCCCAGCAAGGCAAAGCCCTCTCGCCCGAGCAACTCGCCCCAGCGCCGATAGCCTTCCGCCGAAGGATGAAAGCCGTCCACACCGAACAGCGATTCCAGTGGTGCATCCGAATCCTCGGGCATGGGGGAATAGGCAACCGCCTCCATGGCCGACGCCCAGGCCGCCGCCGCCTCGCCCAGGCGAGCAGCGCGCAGGCCAAGCACCTGGCGCGTCGGGGAAGGAATCGCCGGAAAGCGGTTCATCGGCGGCACCGAGGCCAGCACCACCGGCACCGGCCCGCAGCGCTCGCGCAGTGATTCCAGCAGGCGAGTCAGATCCCGCCGCCAACGCCGCGGCCCGTGAAAGCGAAGGGTGTCATTCACCCCCAGAATGACCACAGCCAGATCGGCTTCAACCTCCTCAGCCGGCTCCAATAAACGCTTACGCAGCGAATGCGCCGTGGCCCCATTCTTTCCCAGCACCCGCCAGGCCACCGCACGGCCGCTCAGCGCCGCCACCGTCTCGGCCGTCCACCGCGCCACCGCCTGTTTCTGATCCGGCGCCCCCACCCCGGCCGCCGTCGACTCACCCAGCACCAGCAGCCGAAGCACCGGCGCCGCACCATCCACACGCCCGGAACGCGCACCCGGCGCCTCCCCCAAACGCGGCACGGTCAGGCGCAGGTAGGCACCCTGTAACAGGACCACCGGCAAAAGCAGCCAGCTGGCCAGTGCGGCAATCGAGTCTACAGATTTCACGGGCCACCGCCCTCGCTCGGCACGGCCACGAAGTGCGCTCGCTGAAGTCGCTGCTCGCCCGCCCAGCGGTAGGCCACCAGCTGCCCGCCCTTGGCAACGCTGTAATCCAGGCAGGCCACGTTCTCAGCCAGGGGCGAAGGCTCGCCCCACAGCCAGTAATGACCAAAGAACACCGGCGGCGCCTCGGCCGGATAACGCAGGCGTGGATAGTCTTCCGGAATCACTTCATCCGGCAACGCCTTCTTCAGCGACGGCGGCCCCATGGCCACCGCCGGCCAGCGATGGCCCGGGGCCACATCCCACCAGCACACCCTGGCCTCCCGGCGCAGATGGCCATCCTTGTCATGAAAGAAAGCATCACCAGGCAAGGCCCATTCCACGCCCTTCAGCACTTCCGACAGTGCCGCCCCGAGAGGCGAGGCCTCATCGAAAGCCTCCGGAAAGGCCATCGGCCAATCCAGACCATCGCGCACCCCACTGCCCTCGACCAGCGCCATCGCCTCCGGCGACCACGCCGCATGCACCACCCGCACCCCATCCAGCTCCAGCCAGAACGGCAAGCCCTGGAACCAGGCGATGTCATCCGCCAGCTGCCCGGCATGCCCTCGGTAAGACTCCAGCGTGGCCTGATGCTGGCGCAGGTTCTTCTCGCTATGAGGCCGCAGATGACAATCACCGCCGCGAGGATCCGGCGTGTGAAAGGCAATGGCATTGAACTCATGATTGCCCATCAGGCAGTGGGCCTGCCCGGCCTCCACCATGGCCCGCACCGTCGCCACCACCTCCCGCGACGCCGGCCCCCGGTCAATCAGATCCCCCACAAACACCGCCCGGCGCTCCGGGTGCCGCCAGACACCTCGCACACGCTGATACTCCATGGCCACCAGCAAGCGCTCCAGGGCATCCAGCTCACCATGCACATCACCAATCAGGTCATACATTCAAGGCACCTCTGATCAATCCAAGCCCCGACACCGCTCGCAAAGCCTGGCATTTTCACCCGGGGCTTGCGACCCTGTGCCGGAATCATCCGGCAATCGTGGAAAGCATCATGTCACTCGACTTCTTCCGAATCCGTGAACACACCGTACGCCGACTTCGGATCGTCTTCATCACCCTGATCATCGCCGCCCTCCTCGGCCTCGGCCTGCTCCTGCTGCTCGACTGGCTGGGCATCGTCAATCGCGATCACCCGGTGGTCTTTCTGCTGGTGGGCATGCTGATCGTGGCAGGCGCACTGGAATTCGGCCTGGAATCCCTGCGACAGGCCGGTCGCCACGAAGACGGCTGGTGGCGGCCCTAGGCACCATGATGGCCTGGCTCCTGAACCTGCGCCGCGAGATCGACTGGCAGATCAAGCAGGCCCTGACCTGGTCGCACCCGCCCCGCAAAACCCTCGCCCGCCTGAAGGACATTCACGACGAGCTGCCCGCCCCCGCCCGGGCGCGCCTCGACGCCCTGGCCCAGCGTTATGAGCTCAGCCACTGGGAACACATCTGCAACCCCCAGGAAATGCTCGAAAGCCTCTACGTCCTCGACCTGCTCGACCGCCACCTGCCCAACCCCGAACCGGGCCCCAACGCCCGGACCCTGGACATCGGCGCCAAGAGCTGGCCCTACCTGCCCGGCCTGTACGCCTGGCAGCCCACCGCCTGGACCGGCGTGGAACTCGACGCCCATCTGCGCTACATCGACCTCACCACCCGGCGCGCCCACGGCGAAGCCATGGCCCGAGCACACCCCGGCTGCCAATACCGCGCCGACAACGTCCTCCAACTGCAAGGGCAATTCCAGCTCATCACCTGGTTCCTGCCCTTCTTCACCCCCGAACCCCTGGCCCGCTGGGGGCTACCGCAACGCTTCTTCATGCCAGAGCGCCTGCTCAAGCACGTCTACGCCCAACTCGCCCCCAACGGCCAGCTCTTCATCACCCACCAAAGCGAAAAGGAAGCCAACGCCCAGGCCACTCTGCTCGATCAATGCAAGATCCAAACAGCCGAACGCCTGCACCTGGAAAGCCCCTTCGCCCCCGAACGAGGCCAGCACCCGGGCTGGCTCATCCACAAGGCAGCAGAGCACTAGCCCTCATCGCCGGCGGAGGCTTCTTCGGCTACAGCATTGGCAACCCGCGATGGAGCCGCCGTTTTACTACTGGGGAAGTTTGTTGAACTTTCCTATCGGAATCATGAATTGCACAAAGCGATGCAAGCCCGGATACTTTCCCCATGCTGGAGCACAACCCAATCGACTGGTACGATCAACGCGGTAAGAACGTTGCCGAACAATACAAGCGCTTGGAGTTCCCCGAAGTCCACAACTGGCTGCTCTACCTGCTGCCCAAACCGGAGGGCTCCGTCATCCTCGACATCGGCGCCGGCTCGGGTCGCGATGCCGTCTGGTTGGCAGAGCGCGGCCACGAGGTAGTTGCCGCCGAGCCCAGCCCGGCTTCGGGCAACCCCATGAGAGCACCTAGAACGGGTGTAAGATGCTAAGTATCTGATCCGTTAAATCTAGGGAAGGTCTGATCAATTACCGCTGAGACCACCCCTTCCGTTTGAATTCGCAGTTGGTGCCGAAAATAAGCATGATTCGGCTCCCACTCGGCCGGTTTACCGGCCATTCTTGCCGGAATCCAGGCCGAAACCCGGATTCCGGACACACTAATCCCCCGGAAGGGCCAATAAGCGTCGTCGCGCCATGAACAGATTGATGAGCGCGCAACTGGCAAAGACATGATTGGCGTTCTTCGTCAGGCCGCGATAGCGGACCTTGGTGAGCTGAAACACTCGCTTCATGATGTGGAAAGGATGCTCGACCTTCGCCCGCACCTTCGACTTGGTTCGATTGCGACCACGATCAACCTCACTCAGTGGCCGGTGTCGGCTCCCTTTCTTCTGGGTGAAGTCCTGGGCTCTCGGGGCCGCTTCTTTTAAGGTGGCTTTCTGCCCCGCGTACGCCGAGTCACCCCAGACCCGGGTTTCCTCTCCGTGAAGCAGATCACCAAGCAGCTGACTGTCATGGGTGTTGGCAGCAGTAGCCGCCACCGAATGAATCATCTTTGTCTTCGAATCCACACCAATGTGCGCCTTCATCCCGAAATACCACTGATTGCCCTTGCGAGTCTGATGCATCTCGGGATCGCGTTCCTTCTTCTTGTTCTTGGTCGAGCTCGGCGCATTGATGATGGTGGCATCGACGATCGTGCCTCGGCTCACTTTCAAGCCGTTTTCCTCCAAATACTGGCCCACGGCCCGGAACAGCTCGGCGCCCAGGTCGTTTTTCTCCATCATGTGCCGGAACTTGCACACCGTGGTCTCGTCCGGGGCCGGTTCCCGGCCCAGATCGATACCCACAAAATCCCGCATGGCATTGGAGTCGTACAGTGCTTCTTCCACACCTGGATCCGAGAGATTGAACCAGTGCTGAAGAAAATAGATCCGCAGCATGCGCTCCAGGCCAACCGGCCGTCGGCCCGGGCCTGTCGGAGCCGGGTAATAGGGCTCGATCACCGCCGCCAGCTCGTCCCAGGGCACCACCCGATCCATATCCGACAGAAACCGGGCTCGCCGTGTCTGTTTCTGGTATTTCTCGAATCCGGTGGCCGAAAGACTTTGCTGACGCACTGTGCGATCTCCTCTAAATGGACGGCTACAGGTAATTATCGCAAAATGGCCGAATTAATCAGAGGTTCCCTAATTCCGGATTGCGAACCAAACAATTGAGGCCTCGCGCCATAGACCCCCGATGGAATCTGGCAAATCCCCGACCCCGCCCTTCCTGGGAATTGACCTGGAGCGGTCGCTACCACGATTGATTACAGGGGCAGCGCTGACCGGTGGGGAACGGCGCTGGAAGATCATTGACCTGCCCCTGGATGGGTCACTGACCCTCGATGACGGGGATCTGGAGGCGGGTTTACGGGCCTTCATCCGGGCCTGGCGGGCGGCGAACCCGGGCCACTGCCCCATGTTCGGGCGGGTCTTGGGGTTTCGTTATTACCACAGCCCGGATCAGTACTGGGTGCTGGGTCTGGAGGGTCGATTCACCGGGCTCCGCCGGCATCAGGCGCCGGCTCGGATGAGCTTCTCGGTTGGTGGCCGGGCGCATCGGCCGGTTTCGATTGGTTAGGGAGGAAGTGAACAGGCGAAGTGTGGCCCGACCCCTGTGGGAGGGGCATTCCTGACCCAATCTGGTTTCGGTCTTGCCTGTCGCGACCGGGAGGTCGCTCCCACTGGGTGGTTAGGAGTTGGTTGAAGCGTCCTCTAGCACCCGGCGCTGGCGCTCGGTTGCGCGCTGCAGGACCTCTTTGTAGACCCTTTTCTTCTCGCGCGCGGACGCGTTCCGGATGAACTCCGAAAAGCGAGTCGATCTCAGCTTTTTCTGTTTCGATCTGGGCATCCTTCTGCTCTTGGTAATTTTAGCGCGGAAGCTCCAATCCATACTGGGCCAATTGGGCGTTGACTTCATCCCACGGCAGGCGTGAGTTGCCGAGCCGCATTCGGCGGTAGGCCTCCCGCGCCTGAACAGGGGTGATTCGCCCGGAATCAATCATGCGCTGGACACACCAGATTGTCCCGTGAATTTCGACACGCAGCGCATCGGCTGCCTGACGCAGGGCTCGGTCGCCAGTCAATAGTGTGCAGTTCTCTGTTTCCGCGAGCGTCAACGCAAGACAGTCATTGCGACTGGCTTTCGGATGATTGCCCACCAACTCTTCCGCTCGCTGAATCTGGTCACCACTGAGTTCGGCCAGGTTCAATCCCATACCCAGGAGCTCACCATGGTGGTCTGCCAGTTCTTCCTCGAACAGCAAGTCTGGCGTGGCTATCTCGTCTGGTAGGGACAGAAACTCCGCAACCACCCTGCCCTCGATCAGATCGATCAGGATATTCGCGTCACTGACCAGCAACATGAGTCATCAGCTTCCGTTGCTGGTGAAAGCTTGCCATGGACTGGCCGAGCAGCTCAGCCGCCTTGGATTCGCCGATCATTTGTTCCGAGAGGGCGCGATAGACCAGATGCTCGAACAGCACGGTCCGTTCCGGGGGATAGGGTTCGCCGGGTTCCTCTCGGCGCCAGCCGAACTTTGAGAAACGCTTCATCAGCCGGCTGAAATAGCTCCGGGTGATCACTTCACAATCCAGGGCACGGTAGAGCGCGGCCATCATGCTCAGGCCGAATTCCTGCTTGAGGAGCAGGAGCTCCTGGGCGTCGATGCGGGTTCTTTGCTCGCCCAGTCGGCCCCGGACCTGGCTTGCGGGAAGCAGGAAGGCACCGGCGAAGCGGTTGGCTGCCTTCTCCTCGTCCACCCCGGGCGGGAGATGGCCTTCCAGCAGGCGATGGCCAAGCTCGTGGGCCAAGGTGAATCGCTGGCGATCACCGGTCCAATGCTCCGAGACGACAATGACCGGGGTTCCGGCCACGGCGCCCGCAAGGCCATCGAACTTCTGGTCATGGTCAATCTCGGTGGTGATGACGATGATGCCGAACGCTTCCAGTACATCGATCAGGTCAGGGATGGGTGAATGGCCCAGTTGCCAGGCCTGTCGGACATGGTCGGCCACGCGCTCCACATCCGGCAGCGACTCTACGGCCGGCAGGGGCCTGGGGACTTCAAAACTCCTAATAGGCCGCTTGGGAAAGAAGGACAGCAACTCGGACCAGCGCTCGGCCTGTTCGATGACATCCTCCCGGATTTGGTCGAGGACTTTCTTCGGGGTGCTGGCCCGCTTGCGGTACTCCACATCGGCCAGCGAGATTCGTTGCTGACGGAAGAAATACTCGGTGCGCACGCCCAGCGCCTTGGCCAGCGCCAGGAGCTGGCGTGACCCGGGGGTGCGTAGGCCTTTTTCGTAATTTCTAATGGCGGTATGGCTGACACCACTGCGTGCGGCCAGCTCGCGAAGCGCCAGGCCTTTCCAGCGGCGTGCCCGCTCAATCCGTTCGCCCAGCATGAGCATCCCTCCTCTCGAATGTTTACAAGCTTAGCATTTTTACTTTCTATGTAAACGATGAAATATGCCCAGGTGTTTCCCGATCTCTGGGTAGGTGCTCAGCTGAGGCGCTTGGCCGCGATGGTCTGGACTCTGAGGCGATGCCCCGGTGCCTGGGGCGGGAGGACGCAGCGTTAGCGGGTGGTGCCGGTCTGGCCGTCGTGGACGCGGTAGAGAATGTGGGCCTTTTCGCCAGTGCTGGCCAGGGTGGCCTGGGTGCCGGTTTCGAATTCGGTGTGCTTGTTCATGGGGTGCTCCCTGCGTTCGACTGGATTGCCATGCAGAAAAGGGGGATGCACCCCACCGCTTCCCTGTCAGTGCCAAAGGCCCAACCGGGTGGAGTGCACCTCAGAATCCAGTATGGAGGCAGGTAGCGACAAACTATGTCGCAACCAAATGGGGTCGGGAATGGCCTTTATCCAATCCATTGGACCCTGCTGCGGACTTGACTCCCATTTTGGGAGTCGCTATGGTTGGACTAAACGAGCAGAGAAGAAAGGGGGACGCGTGCGGGTGATAGCGAAGCGCACGCTGCGGCGGTTCTGGGAGAAGCATCCCGATGCGGAGGGGCCGCTGAAGGCGTGGCATACGGAAGCCGAGGCCGCTCGCTGGCGGCAGCCTCAGGACATCAAGGATCGATACCGATCAGCCAGCTTCGTTGGCAACAACCGGGTTGTTTTCAACATTGGAGGCAACAAGTATCGCCTGGTTGTTCATGTGCGATATGACAATGGGATTGTATTCGTGCGGTTTATCGGTACCCACGCGGAATACGATCATATTGATGTGGAGACGGTGTAATGAATATCCGGCCTATTCACAATGAGCAGGACTATGAGGCGGCTTTGGCTCGGGTCGAGGCGCTGATGGATGCAGAGCCGGGTTCCGAGGAGGCCGACGAGCTGGATGTTCTGGCGACCCTGCTGGCGGCCTATGAGGCGCGTGTCCACCGAATTGATGCACCGGACCCGCTCAGCGCGATTCGCTTTCGCATGGAGCAGCAGGGCTTGACCCGGAAAGATCTGGAGCCGTACATCGGCCACAGTGGTCGGGTGGCGGAAGTGCTTAACGGCAAGCGCGGCCTCTCCCTTCAAATGATCCGCCGGCTGCATGCTGGCCTGGACATCCCCCTGGAGAGCCTCATCCAGCCGTTGGATGAGGCTTCCTGAATTACTCAAGCGATCGGCTGGCAGGTCGTTTAGCACGTTTACAGCGCCGCTGTTCTGCGGGCAATTGTGTCGGGGCAGGAATGCCCCTCTCACATCAGTGTTTATTGCGCGTCAGGACTGGCGGACGGGGTAGCAGGCTTCGCCCCAGTGTTCCTGGGCGTTGTCCATCATGATTTCGATGATGGCGGGGACAAGGTCGCCAGGGGTGCGCAGGCTAATGCACGCTGGCATCGCCGCAGCACTTCTTGTATTTCTTGCCACTGCCGCAGGGGCAGGGATCGTTGCGGCCGGGTTTGCTCTTTGCTCGGCGACCTTTTGATTTGGCTTCACGGGCCTGGTGGTGGCGAACATGGTTGCCGACGAAGGCGTAGCAGTCCATGGCGTCGGGCAGGGATTCCTGCAGTTCCTGGAGGTAGTCGGTGAAGGACATTTGTTCGTCCTGGCCCTCTTCAGCCAGGTAGTCTTCATGCAGCTCCTCCACGGCGGCCTTTTTCTCGAAGGCGGTCATGACCATCAGGGCGTAATAGAAGTCCTGGTGAAATTCTTGCGGCAGCTGGCGTTCCCATTCCGGGGCGACCACGCCCATGCCGTGGATGAAGCCGCGGGACCAGCGGCTCAGGGGGGCGTCGGCGGTGATGTTGTCTTCGGCCTTGTCTGAAAGAGGCACACCCGGGGGAAAGCCGGGTGCGTGTTCGCCCTGACTGTCCCTGGCCGTCCAGTAATACAGGCTGAGGAGGCGATCCATCAGGGCGTCCATGTCTTCCGGCTTGTGCACTTCCGGGGGCTCTTCACCCAGCAGGAAGGGCATCCAGGCTTCGGGGTCCATCTTGCCGGGGCCGTTGACGATGGCGAAGAGGAAGCCGGCGGCTTCCGGGTAGCCCTGAATCTCTGGCTGGTTGCTGTAACGCTTCAGGAGCGCGTCCAGCTGACCGGTGTTCTTCTCGTCGAGCGTGGGGATGTCGGTCATGGTGATTCCGTGCTGGCGGATGGGTCTGAGATGCCCTCATGATGCCAGAGTTGCCCGGGCATGGCCCGCCACGACGATCGCCTGAAGCTGGCTGTCTGCGTGACGCTAGTCCATGAGCAGGCCGTGCCGCTGGTGCCACGCCTCGAGTGATTCGTCCGGGTAGCCATCGAAATGGCGGTCATACTCGCCGTGGGGCACGGGCACCCAGGCGGGTTTGGAATCGAGCATCATGTGGATCCGTTCGGGTGGCTCGGGCAGCGGGGTGTCGATGGCCGAGGCGAAGGGGTGCATCAACTCGGGCCAGTTGGGGTCCTGAACCCAGAGCATGCTGCCGCAGTGGCGGCAAAAGCGGCGTTCGCCCTCGCTGCGCTGGCTGCGTGTGGGGTGGTTCATCCAGGCACGGTAGACGCTGATGTGCTCTTCCCCTTCGATGGACAGGCTGTTGGCATCGGCGTGCAGGTTGATGGCGAAGCCGCCACCGCCGACGAGCTTGCGGCAGATGCTGCAGTAGCAGTGCATGAAGGGATAGGGTGCGCGGGATTCGCAGGTAAACCGCACGGCACCGCAGTGACAGGAACCTTCCAGTTTCATGGCGCCCTCCCGAAGGTTTCGAGAATTCGGACCGCGAAATAGCGGCTGTTCGCGAGTTTCTGGCTGGCTTACCCATTATGAACCATGAATTACACCATGTCGGATGACCACCAATGAGTCATCTTCACGCGTCTTTTTGTCTAGCTCACTTGACATTTTCCTGAGGGCCGCCTACCTTTCAAATTGTAAAGCGCGCTTTACCTTTTGACTGGATAACTTAACGAGGATGAGAGCATGACACTGCAAACGAAAAAACGACGGGCCACGCTGACCTTTCTGGGGGCGATGGGCTTCTATGTGGTGGCCCTTTTGCTGGCCACCTGGCTGCAGGGCTCGGTACTGAGCGAGGGGGCGGGCCACACGCTGGTGGCACTGCTGCCGGTGGCGGCGGTACTGCTGCTGGTCTGGGCCAGTCTGCGGCTGTTCCTGTGCGGGGATGAACTGGAGCGGCGGGCGGCCGGTATTGCGGCGGTGGCCATTTTGACGGTGTTCTCGGCGGGCACCCTTTGCTGGGGCATTCTGGAAGCCATGGCCGGCCTGCCGGCGATCAACCCGGTCTGGTGGGGGGCGTTCTCCCTGGCGGGCTGGAGTGCGACTTACACCCTGGTATGGAAGCGCTACCAATGAAGAATCGACTCAAGGTACTGCGAGCGGAGCGGGACTGGACCCAGCAGACCCTGGCCGATGAGCTGGGTGTCAGTCGCCAGACCATCAACGCCATCGAGAAGGGCAAGTATGACCCGGCCCTGGATACGGCCTTCCGGATGGCCCGGCTGTTCGACTGCCGGATTGAGGATATCTTCGAGTATGAATCGTCCTAGCGCTGAACCGGCGCATGACGAATGCGGCGGGGCCGGCTAGAATGCCGGCCTCGCGCCTTTTATGGGAACCGAACGGGCGTGGCCGGCTCAAAAGGGATGAAACCGGCGTTGGCCTTTTTCTACCGCCCGCCGTGGCGAACACATTCGGGGATGCTTGATGACTGCACGGAATTACTTGCCCGCCCTCCTCCTGGCCCTGCCCTTGCTGCTGATCGGCCTGGCGGCCTGTTCGGACGCCAATGAAGGCGCCGATGGCCTGCCGGAGATGGTGGTCTACAAGACCGAAACCTGCGGTTGCTGCGAGGTCTGGGTGGATCACGTGAAGGACGCCGGCTTTGCCGTTACGGCCCATGACATCAGCCACCGGGAGCTGAACGAGAAGAAGCGCGAGGCGGGGCTGGATTTCGGTCTGGCCTCCTGCCACACGGCCTTCATTGACGGCTACGCCATCGAGGGTCATGTGCCGGCGGAGCAGATCATTCGCCTGCTGGAAGAACGCCCGGATGTAGCCGGCCTGACGGTGCCCGGCATGCCCATCGGTTCACCGGGCATGGAGCACGGCGACCGTTATGACCCCTACGACGTGCTGGCCTTCCAGCCGGATGGCAGCACCACGGTGTTTGCCAGTTATCACCGGGACTGAGCGCCGCTCAGGAATGAATTGAAGAAAGGGGCCCTGTGGCCCCTTTCTTTTTGCATCCTGCTTGATCGAGGTCAGCCGGAGAGACGCCGATGCAAGCCGCCGATCTGACGGATGCCATCGCCGTCGATTCCAGCTTCCTCCCCGAACTCCGGCCAGCGAGCGATGGCGTCATCGACGGTTCTCAGGATGTCCCGGGCGCGCGGGCGGGTGATGCGAAAACGCTCGGCCACCGTCAGGAGGTCGTCGCGGTGGAAGTCATCACGCTTGCCGTTGATGCTCATCTGGTGACGATGGGTCCACTGCCCCCGGGGGTTATAGGCCAGGGTGAGATCAAAGGCCGGGGACAGATGCCATCGGCCACGGCGGTCCATCAAGAAGGCGATGTTGCGGGTGTGGTCATCCTGATTGCGGGCCAGGACATTGAAGGCCATGCGCCGGAACTGTTCTTCAATGGCATCCTTGCCCATGCCCAACTGCTCAATGACCTGGAAGGCCTGTTCATAACCATGGGCACCGGCTTCGTTGTAATCCAGGTGAGCCATGCCGCAGAGGGAGAGCATGTGCAGGCGGCCACCGTTCTCGCTGCGATCAAAACGGCGGGTCATGAAATGGTGGCGGCCGTTCTCCTGCAGCAGACGGCACTCACTCATTTCAATTCCGGCGGCACGGGCCATGCGGTAATAGGCGTATTCGATCAGGCCATAGCCCTGGGGGTCGGCCAGGGCCTCGCGATCACGATTGTGACTGATGCCGTCGAACTTGAGCAGCCAGTGCTCGAAACCTTCCGGCACATCGATCTGGCCGGAACGAATTTCATTGGTCCGGGAGTTCCAGGCAATGATGGCCTTGGCCCGGGCCCCACCGGCGGAGACCCCTACCTGCAGAATATCGTTCATGGCCTCACGGTGTTCGGCCTCGTCCAGACCCAGTTCGGTGCTGAAATCTTCCCGCTCCGCCAGGATGTCGTTGGCCAGGGCCACGAGGGCGGCGAGATCGATGGGCTGGGCCTTGCGCACCCGGCTTTCGGGCGGCCGAAACTCGAGCGCGCCCATGGCGCGGCGGCCGATATAAAGCAGACGATCTACGGGGCTGAAATCCGCTGGTGAACGCCCTTCCCGCGCCAGCCAGGCATCAATGACTCGGTGGCCGAAGCGATCTGGCAGGTGATCGGCAAGCAGACCGGGCAAACCATGAAAGGTCTCGCGTGCCAGTTCCGGGAAGCGGTAGATCAGCGGCTGTGTGCCGGGCTTGAGGGGCATGGTCAGCGGCGCGATCTCAATGCCGCTGCCCTGAAACGCCGGGGTGTATTCAAAGGCACCGATGGCCCGCTCGGCATCCCAGCTTACCGCACCGATCTGTGCACCCCAGAGCCAGACTTCGGCAGCACGACCGCTCATTGGTCCTCCTCATCCGGCCAGCGCCAGCCGGAGGAATCGGCCACGCCCTTCGCTACCGGCTCGGCGTCCGGCCGGGCCCGCTGTCGCTCCTGTCCCCGGCGTTCGGCCAAGGCCAGCGGACTGGGCAGCGGTTCGGGTAGGAAGGCATCCAGGCGGTCCAGCAGGTCCAGGGCGCGCAGGATGCGAATCAGGCTGTGGCTGTCCACGGCATGGCCGTTCTCCAGACGCGAGACGGTGCGCCGGGCCACGCCGGCCTCACGGGCCACCATGGCTTGAGTCAGGTTCCGGTTCAGGCGATGGCGGGCCAGGCGCTCGCCGAGGGTACCAAGCACACCCTCGTCACTCAGAGACTTCCAATCCACTGTGCGCATGATGTGTCTCACAACGATCAATTCATGACCTAATTGTAACTCATCCTGCGCATTATTTCACTCATATAATGCGCGCTTAATTGATCGATATAATCTTTTTGTACCAACAAGGAGACTCTAAATGCGCACTATATAGTGCTAAATGATCAGAAGCGGCGGAACAGGCGCCCCAGGCCGCGCCCGGTCAGGCGGCCGGCGGCGCGGCGGCCGATGCGGCGCCCTACCCGGCCGCGCTTGACGGCGTTCACGTCGCCGAGCAGTCGCGCCAGCCAATACAGCAGGCCACGGGTCTTGTTGATGGACATGGCAGACTCCTTCCGTGAAGCCCGGTCAGCGCCCGGGCATGACATCAATGCGTTCAGGCCCATCCTCCGGTAGAACGCCGGGCAAGGCAATCGGCTCGTGAGCCTGGCGGGCCCGATTGTTACGCCAAGCTCTTGCGATCGCTTAGCGCCGCCAATCGGACGCCCTGCCTTGAGCTATAGTCTTCATTATCCCGGCCATTGCGACAGCCGTTGTCGCGGCCGCTTGGCATGGTTCACAATCACTGACGATAAACTGCCGCCACGCCGGACTTACGGGCCGGGCGGAAAATCCGGAAGGAGCCGGACATCATGAGCCAAGACGTTGCCAAGACCGCCCTGCGTTACATCCGCACTCTGGAACGCCTGCCCCGCTGGCCCTACAAGACCACCGCCGGGGAACTGCGGGATCGCCTGGAGGATGAAGGCTTCAACATCTCCAAGCGCTCGGTGGAGCGGGATCTCAATACCTTCATCGAGTACTTCCCCGTCACCCATGACGACGGCCGGCCGCGCGGCTGGTCCTGGGCCAGGGATGCCCGCCTGATCGAGCTGCCCAGCATGAGCCCGGCCACGGCCCTGGCCTTTCTCATGCTGAACGAGTTCTCCCGCCCGCTGTTGCCCAACAACATGCGCAGCTTTCTCGACCAGCACCTGGACCGGGCACGGCATGTGCTGGAGGAGATCCGCGATCGCGAACCCGGCATGAGCGAGTGGTCGGAGCTGGTGGCCATTGCCCCGCGCAGCCAGCCGCTGCTGCCGCCGCGGGGCGATGAGAACGCCATTCGCGTGGCCTACGATGCCCTGCTCAAGGGTGTGCGCTTCCAGGCCGTTTACCACGCCGCCTCCAAGGGGGGCGAAGGCCGTGAATACCGCATCAATCCACTCGGCCTGATTCTGCGCGATCACCTACTGTACCTGGCCTGCACCCTCGCGGATTACGAGGACGTGCGACTGCTGGCCCTGCACCGCATGGAAGAAGCCGAGTTGATTGATGAGACGGCCTGGCGGCCGAAGGGTTTCGATCTGCACGGCTATGTGCGTTCGGGTGTCATCGACATTGTGGAAGGCCCGGAGATCGAACTGGTGGCCGATTTCGATGCCCAGGCGGCACAACATCTGAAGGAGACGCCGCTGAGCAAGCAGCAGACACTGGAAGAACTGGACGGGGAGCGCATTCGCGTCACCGCCACGGTTCAGAACACCAAACAGTTGCGCTGGTGGCTGCAGGGCTTTGCAGCCGCGGTTGAGGTCATCAAGCCTCAGTCACTGCGCGAGGAAATGGCGGCCGGTGCCCGGGCCCTGGCCGCCCGTTATGAATGAAGCAAAAAATGGGAGGGAACATGAAATACCATCCACGTACCTTCAGCTGCGTGCTGATCACCCTGCTGGCCGTTGCCCTGGCCGGTTGCAATGCCGCGACCACGAACGGCGGGCCCGACACCGTCACGGTCACCGGCTCGGCCGAACGCCAACAGATGCCCGACTACTACCAGGTACATCTTCTGCTGGTGGAACGTGGCGAGGACGGCACCGCCCTGGCCGGGCCGCTGGAGAACCGCCTCGATCGCATCATGGCGATTGCACGCGACTACGGCCTTGCGGATGAGGATATCCGCGCCTGGGAGGTGCAGCTGCGCCAGGAGAGCCACTGGGATCGTGAACAGCAGCGCCGGGTGCTTGGCGAGATGCGCCTGTCCCGGGAAGTGCGCCTGAACGTGGATGCCGATCTGGATGTGGGCGCCCTGCTCGGTGACCTGCTGGTCTCGGGGGCCGGCGAGCTGCAGCGCGTGCAGTCGCGTCTGCAGGATCCCCGCGCCATCCAGCAGGCGCTGCTGGCCGAAGCCACCGCCGATGCCCGCCAGCGGGCCGCCGCCATCGCCCGTGGTGATGAACGTGAGCTGGGCCGTCTCATCCGGGCCGAAGAGGCCAGCGGCTTCGAGCGCTTGATGGTCACCGGCTCTCGCATGGAGCAGGCAGATACCGCCATCCGTTTCGAGCCCGAACCCATTTCCCTGAGTGCAACCGTGAACGCGACTTTCAAAATGGGGAACTGAGTTCAGACGGCCCGCTCGGCGGCGGCGAAACGGCGGCGACCTGCCATCCGGTTCCCGTCTGCTGAGCGACATCATCTGTCGCCCGGATGGGATAAGGTATGGCCTGCAATGATCAGGCACGGCGAAGGAGCGGCCTCTTGTTTCACCTCTATCACCACCACGATCTGGAGCGCCTGGCGGAATTGCTGGGCGCTCTGCTCTCGCGTTCGCCCGCCGGGCCGCTGGCCACCGAGACGGTGCTGGTGCCGAACCGGGGCGTGGGCCGCTGGCTGCAGATGAAGCTGGCCGAGAGTGATGGCGTGGCGGCCAATCTCAACTTTCTGTTGCCGGCGAAGTTCTTCTGGCGCCTGCTCAGCAGCAGCCTGCCCGCCTCGCCGGACAGCTCTGCCTATGAACGGGAGAACCTGCGCTGGCATCTCTATGCCATGCTGCCCGAGCTGGCCGAATCGATCCCGCGGGTGGGTCATTATCTCGACGGCAAACCGACGGAACTGCGGCGCTGGCAGTTGGCCGAGCAACTGGCCGATGTCTTCGACCAGTACCTGATCTATCGGCGCGAGATGCTGGCGGCATGGGAGACCGGTGAAGGCGAGGACCGCGCGCCGGCAGACTGGCAGGCCCCCTTGTGGCGGGCGCTGGTCGCCCGCCTGGGCGAACGCCATCGCGCCCGATTGCTGACCGAGTTTACCCAGGGCCTGGAAGAGAGCGCGGACAGCCTGGACCGGCAGGCCTGGCCGGAACGGCTGTACTGCTTCGGTCTGGGCAACCTGCCGCCGGACTACCTGCGCCTGCTCTATGGCCTGGGCCGGGAGGTGTCCGTGCATTACCTGCTGCCGAACCCCAGCGCCGAGTACTGGGGTGATATCGACAGCCGTAAGGTCTCCCTAAGCCTGGATCCGTCCGCCGACAGTATCCCCGGCGAAGACGCCGTGGCGGGTGGTCATCCCCTGCTGGCCAGTCTGGGCCGGCCGGCCCGGGACTTTCTTCGGGTGCTGTATTCCGATGAGCTCTCGGCCATCCATGAACCGGAGCTGGGCGAGGCCCTGGCCTACCGGCCGCCCGAGGGCGATGCCCTGCTGCATCGCCTGCAGCGGGGCATCATTCGCATGGACGCTGCGGCCGACCAGAGCGATGACGCCGGGCCCGACGCCTCCCTGCAGATTCACGCCTGCCACGGCCCCCTGCGGGAAGTGCAGGTACTGCATGACCAGATCCTGGACCGCCTTTCCGCCGATGAGTCCCTGCAGCCCCGCGACATCCTGGTGATGCTGCCGGACGTGGCCCGCTACGCCCCGGCCATTCACGCCGTCTTCGGTGGCGAGGAGGGGGCCCATGCCCTGCCCTATACCGTTTCCGATCAGGCCCGGCTGTCCACCCACCCGATCGCCCGCAGCGTGCATGAACTGCTGGAGTTGCCACTGTCGCGCTGGACGGCCAGCGAAGTGATGGGCCTGGCCTCGGTGCCCGCGGTGATGCGCCGCTTCGGTCTCGACGGCGCCGACCTGGACAGCCTGAGCCAGTGGATCGCGGCGGCCGGGGTGCGCTGGGGCCTGGACGCCGGCACCCGTCAGGCGGCCGGCGCCGGCGACTGGGAACAGAACAGCTGGCGCTTCGGCCTCGACCGTCTGCTGCTGGGCCTGGCCCAGGCCGACGATGACCGCCTCACCGCCGACGTGGCGCCCTGGAGCGAACTGGAGGGCGGCGGTACCGCGGCCCTGGGCAAGCTCTGGTGGCTGCTGGAGCGCCTGCGCCACTGGCGCGACACCCTGGCTGAGCCGGCCAGTGCGGCGGACTGGCGGGAGCGGCTCAATGCCATGCTGGACGACCTGTTCGCCCCTGACCGCGAAGAGCCCCAGGAGACCATGGCCATGGCCATGGTCCACGAGGCCCTGCAGGTACTGGGCACAGCGGACGACAACCTGGGCGGGGACACGCTCCTTTCCTGGGAGGCGGTCCGCGAGGCGCTCGGTCAGGCGCTGGATGACAGCGGCGAACGCCAGCCTTTCCTGGGCGCGGGCATCACCTTCTGCGGCCTGGTGCCCTTGCGGGCCGTGCCCTTTCGCATGGTGGCCATCCTCGGCATGAACGACGGTGATTTCCCCCGCCAGGATCGCAATCGCAGTTTCAATCTCATCCGCCGCTTCCCGCGCCTGGGGGATGCCAGCACCCGGGATGACGACCGCCTGCTCTTTCTGCAGGCCGTGATGGCGGCGCGGGATACCTTTTACCTTTCCTTCACCGGCCAGGACGTGCGCAGTGGCGAGGAGCTGGAGCCCTCGCCGGTGGTGGGCGAGCTGCTGGATTTCCTCCACGGCCATTACCTGCGCGCCTTGGATCGCAAGGCCGCCCACCAGCGCCTGATCACCCACCAGCCCATGCAGCCCTTCAGCCGCCGCTATTTCGACGCCGGGGAGGAGGAACGGGTTTTCACCTTCCAGGGCGAATGGCTGGCCGGCACCCGGGCCCAGTTCGGCGACCGCACCACGGCGCCGCACTTTGTCGACGGCAGCCGTGCCCGGCCGCCCACGGAGACCACGGTCGGTCTGGCGGATCTGGCCCGCTTTGTGGATCATCCGCCACGCTACTTCTTCCGCGAATGCCTGCACCTGGCCCTGGACAGCAAGGAAAGCCTGCTGGAGGACGAGGAACCGCGCCGCGTGGACGGGCTGACCGCCCACCAGCTGCGCCGGGAACTGTTCCAGCGGGCCTGCGAAGACGGGCCCCTGACACCGGAACCCGACGCGCTCATCCGCGCCCGTGGCGTGCTGCCGCCCCCGCCCCTGGACCGGCCCGAATACCGCGCTCTTGTTGAAGACGTCAACGCCCTGTTGCCGGCCTGGCAGGCCTGGCATGACAACGGCGACCCGGCCGAGGCCGTGGACATTGACCTCCGCCTTGGCGAGCACCGCCTGCGCGGCGTGGTGCGGGACGTCTTCCCGGACGGCCTGCGACGCATCCAGGTGGGCAAGCTGGGCACCCGCCACCGCCTCGCCTTCTGGCTGGACTATCTGGCCCTGCGGGCGGCCGGCCACGACGGCCGACTCCAGTGCGCGGGCCTGGCGGAGGGCAGCCTGAGCGTGATGGCCGCGGAACTCAGCCGGGAAGCGGCGCGTGAGCAGCTCGAGCGATGGCTGGATCTTCATCATGAAGGCCGCCAGCATCCCCTGCCTTTCCTGCCCAGCCTGGGCGGGCGCTTTGCCGAAGAACAGTCCCCGGCACACACGAAGGAACCCAAATCGCCGGACGAGGCCCTGGAGTCACGCAACGGTTACCTGGCCAACACCTGGACACCAGCCTGGGAACTTTCGGATCCCTGGTTCCGGCTGGTGCTGGCGCCGGCCCCGTACTTCCTTGGCGCCGAGGCCGAGAGCAGCGACTTCTGCCGGGTTGCCGAAGCCATCTGTGGGCCCCTGACCGCTCACCTGATTCCGGCGGATGAGGCACCGGGCACGGAAGGAGAAGCCACATGAGCCGGCGCGAACCGCAATGGGAGCGTTTCGACGCGGCCACGGTGCCGCTGCATGGCCTGCGCCTGATCGAGGCCAGCGCCGGCACCGGCAAGACCTTCAGCCTGGCCGGGCTTTACCTGCGCCTGCTGCTGGAGCAGTGGCTGTCGGTGCGCGAGATTCTGGTCATGACCTTTACCCGTGCCGCCACCCAGGAGCTGCGGGAACGCATTCGCGCCCGCCTGGGCCAGGCCGCCCGGCTGGCCATGGACCCGGACTCGGCCGAAGACGACGATCACGAACAGCAATTCGCCCTGACCATCATTGAGCGGGTGGCCGGCCAACGGGGGCGGGAAGCCGTGATCCGCCACTTGCGTGAATCCGCCGCGCGCATGGACGAGGCCACCATCAGCACCATCCACGGCTTCGCCCAGCAGGCCGCCGCGGAAAATGCCTTCGACAGCGCCCTGCCCTTCGACCGGGGTGAACAGGTGGACGACCAACCCCTGTTCACCGAGGTGATCAGCGATTACTGGCGCGGCCAGGTGGTGGGCCGTCCCGCTGACCAGGCCCTGGCCTTTCTGCAGCTCTGGCCCGACCCGGAAGCGCTGAAAAAGGATCTGGAGCCGGTCCTGAGAAAGCCGCATGTGAGCCTCACCGGACCGGACCCGGCCCGCATCGACAAGCTCACCGCCAGGGCCCGCCGTCTCTGGGAAGCCGAAGGCGAGAGGCTCGCCGAGCTGCTCGAGCAATGCGAGGCCGAGCAGGCCTTTCTCAAGAAAAAGAGCCTGGAAACTGCCCTGCAGCGGGCCGGTGGCGCCGGGGAACTGGCCAGCCAGATTGGCGCCGGTGTCATGGGCACCGCGAACGGGCATGTGGGCCTGCCTGACTGGCTGGTGCAACTGGGCTCGGATGAGGGCGTGCGGGCGCTGTGCAAGAAAAAACCCGCCGAGAGCTGGTTCCGGCCCCAGGAGCTGGCACTGAGCCGGGCTCTGGCCGAGGTCCAGCCCCTGGGCCGCCTGGGCGCCTTGCGCGAGGCCCTGGCACACGTCCGGGAAACGGTCCTGGCCCGCAAGCGGGAACGCCGCAAGTACAGTTTCAATGACATGATCACCGGCCTGTCGGAGGCCATTCATGATGAACAGGGCGGGCCAGCCCTGGCCGACTCCCTGCACAGCACCTGGCCCTGGGCCCTGGTGGATGAGTTCCAGGACACCGACCCGCTGCAGTACGCCATCCTGCGCCGCATCTACCGGGAACGCGAGCGTGGCGGGCTGTTGATGATCGGTGACCCCAAGCAGGCCATCTACGGTTTCCGTGGCGGGGATGTCTTCGCCTATCTGCAGGCAGTGCGGGACGCCGATGCCCGCTATCACCTGGACACCAACTTCCGCTCCACCCAGTCCGTGCTGGATGCGGTGGAAACGGTCTTTCGCGCCGGTGGCGAACAGGCCTTCGTGATCGAGGATATTCGCTTTCAGCCGGTCAAGGCCGGACGCAAGGCCGGCGACCGGGAGATCCGCCGCGACGGCGAGCCCCTGCCGGCCATGACCCTGTGGCGGATGGACGAAGCCCTGCCCAAGAAGAACGCCGAGCCCCGCCTGATCGATGCCACCGTGCACCAGATCCATCAGCTGCTGGACGGGCGCTGCGAGGTGGTGAAGGCAAGGGAAGCGCCCCGCCCCCTGGCGCCGGCCGACATTGCCGTGCTGGTCAATACCAATGACCAGGCGGCGGCCGTGCAACAGGCCTTGAGCCGGCGCGGCATCGCCGCGGTCTGCCTGCACCAGCAGAGCGTGTTTGCCAGCGAGGAAGCCGAGCACCTGCTGCGCCTGCTCCAGGCCACGGCCACCCCCGCCGACGAGGACGCCCTGCGGGCGGCCCTGGCCACGCCACTCCTGGGCCACCGCCTGGGTGACCTGATCCGGCTGGCGGAGGACGAAGAGGCATGGCGCCAGGTCACCGCCCGTTTCCAGCAGGCCCACGAAGCCTGGCGGCAGGCCGGGGTACTGGCCATGCTGCAGCCCCTGCTGCAGGACGAGGCCCCGCGTCTGCTGGCCCTGGAGGATGGTGAGCGGCGCATGAGCAATTACCTGCAGCTGGCCGAGCTGCTGCAGCAGGCCAGTGGCGAGCAATTCGGCCCGGACGGGCTGATTGACTGGCTCCACCGCATGATCGAAGACCCCGGCGGGGATAGCGGCGACGATGAACGACAACTGCGCCTGGAATCCGACGATGCCCTGATCCGCATCGCCACGGTGCACAAGGTCAAGGGCCTGCAGTACGGCATCGTCCTGCTGCCCTTCGCGCCGCTGCTGGGCGCCGGCGGGGCGGCCGACAAGCCACCCTTCCTCCACCACGACGAGCAGGGCCGGGCCTGCCTGGACTTCCTGGCCGGCCCCGGCGACGACACTGCCAGGCAGGCCATCGCCGAGGACCGGGCCGAGGCGATCCGCCTGCTGTACGTCGCCCTGACCCGGGCCGAGCAGGCCTGTTACCTGCCCTGGGGCCCGATCAACACCGCCCAGAACGGCGCCTTGGCCTGGCTGCTGCACCAGGCCGACGGGGTCAGTGCCGATGTTCGGGACCGCAGCACCAAGGCGCCAAAATGGATGACGCCCGAATGCACCGCTGAGCGCCTGGGCGTGCTGGCCGAACAGGCGCCAGGCGCCATCCGGCTGGAGGCGCTGCCCGACACCCTGCCGCCGGACGCCCGCGCCCCGCGCCCACCGGCGCCGGCCGGTGAGGCCCGTTCGGACTGGCCGCGGCCGCGGCCGCCCTGGTCGGTGTTCAGCTTTACACGCCTGGTGCGTGGCGCGGCCCACGCCACCGCCGGCACCGAACTGGGCACCGGCGCCGGCGACGAAGTGGCCGATGAACAACTGGCCGCCGCCGGTGGCGACATCGGCCTGCGCGGTGCCGGTTTCGGTATTGCGGTCCACGACATGCTGGAGAAGGCCGACTTCGCCGACTGGCCCGGCCCGGACCAGCCTCTGGACGAGTCCCACAAGGGCCATGTGGAAAAGCAGCTAGTTGATGCCGGCCTGGTCCTGCCCGACGGCCGGGCGCGGCAGACACTGCTGGAACAGGTGGGCGGGCTGATCTCGCGCTGCCTGCACACACAACTGCCCGGCATCGGCCCCCTCGCCGCCGTGCCGGCCACGCAACGACTGGCGGAGATGGAATTCATGCTCGGCCTGGGCGGGCAATCGGTGGCGACGGTCATGGACCAGCTGCACCGGCACGGTTACGCCATCGAACTGCCGGAGGCCCGCCAGCGGGAAACCCTGGCCGGGCTCATGCACGGCTACATCGACCTTATTGTGGAAGCCGACGGCCGCTATTACGTGATCGACTACAAGACCAATGACCTGGGCCCCGACCAGGCGGACTACGCCCCGGCCCGACTGCGCCAGGCGGTGAGCGTGGCCCATTACGACCTGCAATACCTGATCTATTGCGTGGCCCTGCACCGTCACCTGGCCCTGCGGCTGCCCGGCTACCAACCGGAGACCCACCTGGGCGGGGTGCATTATCTCTTCCTCCGGGGCATGCGCGGTGGCGAACATTCAGACGGTGTCTTCAGCGACCAGCCGCCCACGGCGCTGATCACGGCGCTGGACCGGGCGCTGGCCGGAACCCGTCCTGAGCCCGAACAGGGGGTGCTGCTATGAGTCTTGCCCAACGATTGCGACGGGCCTGCGCCGAGGGCCGGCTGCGGGCGGTGGACACCGCCCTGGCCGATTGGGGCCTGCGCCATGGTGCCGACGAACGTGTGGCACTGGCCCTGGCGCTGGCCAACCGGGCCGTGGGCGAAGGCCATACCTGCCTGCCGCTGGACGAGCAGGCACCCCCGGCGATCCCCGAGGAAAACCCCATCTGCGAGACGGCCGCCTGGCGCCAGTCGCTGGCGGAAAGCCGGCTGGTGGGCGAGCCCGGCGAAGCCCGGCCCCTTATCCTGGAGGGCGAGCGGCTCTACCTCCATCGCTACTGGCAATACGAGGCCCTGCTGGCCGAACGCCTGAAGGCCATGATCGGCACCGCCCCGGCGGCGGTGGACACCGCCCCCCTGGAGCGCGAGGGCGAACTGTTTGATTACGCCTGGGTGGGCGATGAAGAGACCCACTGGCAGGCGGTGGCGGCCGCCACCGCCCTGCGCCACCGCTTCTGCGTGATCTCCGGCGGCCCCGGCACCGGCAAGACCTACACCGTGCTGCGCCTGGTCAAACTGCTGCTCGCGGATGCCGCCGCCCGCCAGACCCCGGTGCCCACCATCGCCCTGGCCGCCCCCACCGGCAAGGCCGCCGCGCGCATGATGGAGTCCATGCGCAATGGCCTGGCGGATCTGCCCGACAGCGAGGCCCTCGGGCCCAGCCTGCCGGAGGATGCCGCCACGCTGCACCGCCTGCTGGGCCTGCGCGGTGACACCACCCGGCCACGCCATGACCGCGACAACCCCCTCAATGCCGATGTGGTGATCGTGGACGAGGCCTCCATGGTGGACCTGCCGATGATGGCCAAGCTGGTGGATGCCATGCCGCGCCATGGGCGCCTGATCCTGCTCGGTGACCGCTACCAGCTGGCCTCGGTGGAATCCGGATCGGTGCTGGCCGAGCTGTGCCGGGCGGCCGGCGTGAACGGTTTCGGTCCCCAACAGCGCGAGGCCTTCGCGCCCCTGCTCAAGTCGGACGCCCCCACCGCCGACCCGCCCTTGCCGCCGCTGGCCGATCATGTGGTCACCTTGCAGACCAGCCACCGTTTCACCGCCGACAGTGCCATCGGCCGACTGGCTGCGTCAGTCAACGCCGGCGATGCCGATTCGGCCATGGGCGTGATCCGGGAAGCCGCGCCGGAAGCCATCGAAGCGCGGCTGGACGCCGGCGACGGGCTCGACGCCCTGGTTGAAACCGTGGCGGCGGCGCATGCCCCCCTGCTCAGCGAAAGCGACCCGGTGGCCGCCCTGGCCCGGTTGGGCGAGATCCAGCTGCTGACCGCCACCCGCGTCGGCCCCACTGGCAGCGACAGCCTCAACCAGGCCATCCACGAGCGTCTCTGCCGGGAAGCTGGCCTGGACCCGGCCGAAACCTGGTATCCGGGCCGGCCCATCATCATCCAGCACAATGACTACCGGGCGGGGCTGTTCAACGGCGACATCGGCATCTGCCTGGCGGACAAGGCCGGGCGACGGCGGGTCTGGTTCCAGACGGGCGAGCAACCCCGCGCCCTGCTGCCCACGGCCCTGCCCCAACATGACAGCGTCTACGCCATGACGGTGCACAAGAGCCAGGGCTCGGAGTTCGAGCATGTGCACCTGCTGCTGCCGGCGGTGGATACCCCGGTTCTGTCCCGGGAGCTGCTCTACACCGGCATTACCCGCGCCAGGAAAAGCCTGAGCCTGCACGGCCCTGAAGACATCCTGCGTGCCGCCATCGGCCGCCAGACCCGCCGCCATTCCGGCCTGGCCGAGCGATTGGCGGGCTGAGGAACCTCTGATCAATCGCTGCCTTCAGGATGGATATCGCCGAGACGCGTCCAGCTGTCGGTGAAGGGCCAAGGCCGGTCTCAGTAACCGGATCCCGATTCGGCAGGCAGATTGGATTTTTCGCTGGCGAAGGCGCTCAGCTCACGGGCCGTCAATGGTTTGCTGAAGTAATAGCCCTGCCCTTCCTTGCAGCCGGCCTCACTCAGGAATTGTGCCTGCTCGGCATTCTCGACCCCTTCGGCCACCACTTCACGGTTAAGCCCCTGGCTCAAGTTGATGATGGTTCGGGCAATGGCAACGGCATCGGCATCCTGGGGCAGGCCATGGACAAAACTCTTGTCGAGCTTGAGCTGCTGAACCGGGAATCGCTGCAGATAACTGAGCGAGCTGTATCCGGTACCGAAGTCATCAATGGAGAGCATCACGCCCAGCTCACGCAGCTTGAGGAGGATCTCGGCACTCTGATCAATGTCGGCCATGACGGCGGTTTCGGTCAGCTCCAGCTCGAGCCGGTCAGCCGGAAGCCCGCTCTTCTCCAGTGCACGGGTCACGTCGGCAATGATGTCGGACTGGTGGAACTGCACAGCCGAGAGATTGACCGAGACCCGCAAGTCCGGCAAGCCGTCCCGCTGCCAATCCACGGCACGACGGCAGGCCTCCTCAAGCACCCAGCGACCAATGCGGACGATGCTGCCGTTGGCCTCGGCAACGGGAACGAAATCCTCCGGATTGACCTGACCGAGAGCCGGGTGATTCCATCGCACCAACGCTTCCACGGCAACCAGCTTCTGATCCGGCAGGCGCAAACGAGGTTGATAGTAGACCTCGAATTCCTTGTTGCTCAGCGCCTGTTTCAGGCCCTCCTCGATCACCACCTGGTATTCGAAACGTTCATACATTCCGGCAGAGAAGAAATGGAAGCTGTCGCTGCTGGACTCCTTGGCCACGTCCCGGGCAAGGCGGGCGGCCACCATCATTTCTTCCTGGTCACTGCCATCATCCGGGAAAACGGCACCACCCCCGCTTGCCTGAATATTGATGGAGCGGTGTTCCAGGTCGAAGGGCGCACTGAACACGGCCATGATCTGCCGGGCCTGCACTTCCGCCTCCACATGATCGTTGCAATCAGGCAGCAGAATGGAAAATTCATCGCCGTAGGTTCGCGCGATGAGGGCATGACGTCCGGCGACGACCTTGAGACGGCTGGCCGTCTCGCGCAGCACGGCGTCGCCCACGGCCTCACCCCAGATATGGTTGATGTCCGTGAAACGGTGCAGATCGATGATCAGCAGAGCGGCCTTGCGGTCATATCGCCGAGCCTTGGCGATGACCCGTCTGGCCACCTCGTCGAAACGACGCCGATTGTAGAGACCGGTGAGAAAGTCCCGGGTTGCCAGAAAGCGGATATTGCGGTTCTGACGACGCTCCAGGCGAATACGACGGCCAACACCGGCGGCGATGCCCAGGGATAACAGCGGCACGGCCAGGGCAGTGACACCGAAGGCGGCCAGCACCCGCTGCAGATCCTGACGTGCGGAAGCATCAATTCCCGCCACCGTGGACGAGAGCTTGTCCATCAGCATGCGCTCGGCCTGATGCAAGGCTTCCAGGCGATCGCTGGCAACGGCAAACCAGACTTCCGGAACCGGCAGCGCATTGCGGTTTGCATCACTCCGCCCGTCAATGGCCTGGGTCATCACCGTGCGGAGGTCGTGCAGGCGCTGTTCCACCTCACTGTCATGCACATACCCGAGGGCCTTCTCCAGCCCCGAATCCTGTTCCGTCAGGATGCGTCGTGCGTAGGGTGCCTGAAGCTCGGCATGGTGCAGGAACTGACGATAGACACCAGGATCAGGGATACCCGCTGCCAGCAGGGCGGTACCATAACTGCGTTCCAGATCGGCAAAATCCTTGTAGGCAGCGAAGGCCCGCAGCGTCCGCAGGCGCTGGGTAATGGCGGATTCATTGCTGGCCTGCTCCACCACCGACAGGCAGGCGTGAATATCCTCGATGACGATGCTCAGGCCATCCACACCTTCCATGACCGTCAGATGACCGAGATTGATGTTGTGGCGAAGGCTCTGAAGACGCTCCTCCACGCCACGAACTTCCTGCATGCAGTTGTCCAGCTGCCTGGTCAGCGGCGCCGCCGGCAGGTTGAGCATCTGATGCTGAACCTGTCGCATGTGCCGGGACGTTTCCTGACGCGCCTCGGCAAGCCGGACCGAGAAGAAGGGGTCGCCTTCCACAAGATGGGCCGCAGAGAGGCTACGTTCCAGCTGCAGGGCATGGATCAGGCGATTTCCGGCGAGAGCGAAATCGGCCAGCTGCCCGGTGTAATTCATGGAACGGACCGTCTGGTAGCGGTCATGGGCAATCCACGCCGCAGTCAGAAACCAGGCGGTGGTGGGAATGGCAACGGCCACGATGATCCAGAAAAGCAGGTGTCGGAAAGCAGGCGCCGGCTGCTCCCTGAGCCAGTCCCTCGCGTTCTCGAAATGTTGCTTCAGACCTCGCTGCACACGGGCCTGCCTCGCCTGTACGGCGGCAACGGCCATGCGCAGCGTTCCGGAAGCTGAATCCATTGCATCGCTCCAGCGGCCCGCACCCGGTCAAGTCTGGCCGCGAAAACCAGTGCCGCGCGGCCAGCTTGCCGATGGAGCAGGAAAAACCGGACACTCCCCTGAACGGAGATCATCCGGCCTGAATTTGTTACCTGCAGCCCAATAGTAGCTCAAACTCAGGAAAAATTGACTGAAAATAACGGCTTCGGTAAAAAAACGAAACTCTTTATGAACAATAGCCCCTAAGAAGCTGTCCTGGCTTGCTCACGGCGACCACGCTCAATTACCACCGGCCCAACCGCAATAACGGCCTGTTGTACAAGTTTCCACAGATTCTGTGGATAAGCTTGTGAATAATCCGACCGGACCTTCGAGTCGATAAGGCATCCACCGAAATGGGCATTATTTCACCAGCATGACAGGCCTGTCGGCGGGTGTCTGATGTCGCCGGTGTGCAACAACACGCGAGGCTCAACGGATACATTCTCGCCATGACATTCACGGTGGGGATCGCCCCTGTGCATGGTTAACGTATATTGTGGAGGATGGTTGACCGGAAAGCGGGAAACTGCCCCGGGGCGGGCGGTTCAGATACCATCGGTACACGGTTCATCCACAATATCTGTGGATATCCCTGTGCATAAAGCGCCAGGGCGGCCAATCATCGGCCCACGCCCTGGAATGAGCAATCGTTGGCCATTGTCGCCACAACGCAACAGCATTCTGTCAAGCCTTTTTCGAAGGAGTTTTCACCATGTATATGGGCATCAAGCATCTGCACATGACCCTAGCCCTGTTGAGCATCCTCGGTTTCATGCTGCGGGGTGGCTGGCTGCTGGTCACTGGCGAGAAACCGGCCAACCGCTTCGCGAAAATTGCCCCGCATGTGCTGGATACCCTGCTGTTGCTGAGCGGTATCGTCCTGTTGGGCATGACCGGCTGGGCCTTCCTCACGCAAGGCTGGATGCTGCTCAAGCTGCTGTTCGTTGCCGCCTACATCGGGGTGGGCATCGCCGCTTTCCGGGCCGGGGCGGGCAGCCTGCGCTGGGGCCTGTTCTTCCTGGCCGTGCTGCTGTTCGTCCAGACCATGGCCATTGCCTTCAGCAAGCAGGCCGGCGGCCTGCTCGCCCTTCTGTTCTAGGGAACCTCTGGAGACTCCTTGAGCCACCGGCTGTCCGGAACGGCGCCACCGGCCGTTCCGGCAGCGTCTAGACTTCAATCATGGCGAAAAAGAAACCGTGACCACCTCTGGTAGTCACAGGAGCGGATACACAGGGAAACCATCACCGCCATCAGGGCCGGATAAACCACGGACGGGGCCACACCCCCTGATGCATGCCAGCAGCGAGGCAAGCCATGTCCGGCCCCGAACAGTCCGAATCCATCCACCGCATCGCCCGGATCAATTATCTGCCCCGGGCACTCGGCTTTGGCAGCACCTTCGTGGCCATTCTGCTGCTGACGGCGGAACGCGAGTTCGGCACCACCACCCTGCTGCTGGCCGTGGCCACCTTCATCCTGTACCCGCATCTGGCCTTCGCCCATGCCCGTCTGGCACGCGATTCCAAGTCTGCTGAACAGAAGAACCTGCTGGCGGACAGCATCATGCTGGGCGTCTGGTCGGCCGCACTCGGCTTCACCCTGTGGATCACCTTTGCCCTGTTGCTCGCCACCCTGCTCAACAACGCCATCAACGGTGGCCCCGCTCGTCTGGGCCTGGCGGCGATCTGCTTTCTTGCCGGCGCCCTGCTCTGGGTACTGTTTGGCGGATTCCAGTTCGAACCCCACGCCAGCCTGATGGTCACCCTCTACATGGCAAGCGCCAGTCTGCTCTACATTCTCGGCGTGGGCATTACCTACTATCGCCAGAACACCAAACTGGCGCGTGCTCACCGTGCCATCGAGCAGAACAATGAGGTGTTTCGCTCCCTGCTGGAATATGCGTCGATCAGCAATGAAACCGGCACGGTCAAGGAACTGATCGAGCGCACGCTGGAGCATTTCCGACGCCTCCAGTCGGGCCACCCCTTTGGTCTATTGCTGTTTGATCGTGGGCGACCACGGTTTCTCCTTCACGCGGTGTTCCGGGGTGTGCCCGAACACCTTCAGGAAAGCATGATTCGTCGCCTTACGGCTCACAATGCCAGCAATGATCGCGGTCAGCCTCTGGTACTGGAAGGCTTGCCCCGCCCGCTCCTGGCTCTGCCCATGCATGAATACATGGATCAGGCCAGCGGCTATCTGGTCATGGACCGCAAGCGGGCGGAGTTTCTTGGACGAATTCTCACGCTGTTCGTGGATCAGCTCGCCTCGGCCCTGCAGAACAAACTGCTCACCGAGGAGCTGCGCAAGGCGGCGGAAACCGATGCCCTGACCGGTCTTTACAATCGGGGTTATCTGGAGGAACAGCTGAATGACGCCATGGAGCGCAAGCGCAGCCATGATGCGGCGGATTTTTCAGTCATCATGCTGGATGTGATCGGCCTCAAGCAGGCCAACGACCGCCTCGGGCATGAAGCCGGTGACGAACTGATACGAACCGTGGCCCGGCGCCTGCGCCGCCATGCTCGCAAATCCGATGTAGTGGCACGCTTCGGCGGTGATGAGTTTGTCGTGCTGTGTCATGACTGCCGTGAAGCGGACGCCATGCGTGCGGTGGAACGCCTGATGGGGGCCTGCCAGGAATCCAGTGGACGAATTCGCCTCGGCAACGGGCGTCAATCCGAGCTGCCGGTGGAGATCAGCGTCGGTGTCGCCGGTTCGGATCAGCATCCACCGAATCGGGTCATGCCGGAAGCCGATGCCCGCATGTACGCCCACAAGGAAGCCTTTTACGCCCGTCACCACCGCAGCCGTGACGGTGCGGACAAGGACGTCAATGACTGACGGTCAACGTGACTTCCGGGCACCGCCCCGCTCCGGCCCGGGCGGTGGTGTCCAGCAATTGGCAATCGCCTGGCAAGCCGATGCGGGCAGATCCCGGCTGAAATGCAGATGCTGACGCCGGCCCCGGCCGATGATATCCACCCGCCCCTTCTTCACCCGGTGCAGGCGGGCGATGTCCTGGCAGGCAGAACGGAAGGCGGCCGGCACATTGCCGGCAGTTTCGCGAATGGCGTGATCGGCGAAACGGATTCGGCCACTGACGTTGAACAGACGGGCGAGGATGGGGAGTGATCGAGGCATG
Source organism: Natronospira bacteriovora (assembly GCF_030848495.1). Lineage (NCBI taxonomy): Bacteria > Pseudomonadati > Pseudomonadota > Gammaproteobacteria > Natronospirales > Natronospiraceae > Natronospira > Natronospira bacteriovora. The sequence continues at coordinate 187,900 of NZ_JAVDDT010000002.1, read as the reverse complement.
GTGGGGGATTATACAAGACCCAGCCGCTGTCGTTATTCGTCTCATCCATGAGACTCACCCCTCCCTGCGGTCGGGGCCTCGCGCAGAGCGCGAGTTCAAATACGTTCCCGACGCATTTGTGTCGTTGTCGTTGTCGTTGTCGTTGTCGTTGTCGTTGTCGGATTTTAAAAAAAACGAGCTGCAGGCGGGGAACCCTTCGGAACGGTTCTGCCTGCAGCTCGTTGTTTGGCTTCGATTGCCCGATTAAGAGCCGATTACGATTACGATTACGATTACGATTACGACTTGTCGGGCACGTTGATTGTCTGATGGTTCATTTCACCTCAGGGATATCCGCTTCGAGTATCGCCTTTTCACCGACGATGCCCGCGCGACGCAGCTGGCGCATCAGGGGCTGGATGCTCTCCAGTGCCTGTACGGCCGCGCTGGTGGCCACGGGTTGCGGCGACCCCCCACCCAACAGCCCCATCCAGCCCTTGGGCTCGGGATAAGCCTTGAGCTTGAGCGGAGCATCAGCGTCCAGTTCCAGCAGTTCGCGGATGGCGGCCATGGATTCACCGTAGCCACCCACGCCGTCAACCAGGCCGCGTTCCAGAGCCTGCTGCCCGGTCCAGATGCGTCCCTTGGCGAAGGCTTCCAGTTCCTCGTAGCTCATGTCCCGGCCGGCGGCGGCCTGGGCCACGAAATCCTCGTACACCCGGTCCAGCCAATCCTGGTGGCGTTGCCAACCCTGTTCGCTGTAGTCATGGCCACTGCTGTACATGGTGGCATTGTCACTGGTAACCAGTGATTCCCAGCGAATGCCAAAGCGTTCTTCCCAGTAATCACTGGTCAGGAGCTTGCCGCCCAGGACACCGATGGAACCGGTGATGGTGCCCGGCTGGGCGATGATGCGATCCGCGTCCATGGCCACGAAATAGCCACCGGAGGCCGCCACATTGCCCATGCTCACCACCACCGGCTTGCCGGCCGCACGGGCCTGGCGCACCTTGTGGAGAATGGCGTCGGAGGCGACATAGGAGCCGCCGGGGCTGTCCACACGGAACAGAATGGCCTTGACCTCGGCATCGTCGATGGCGCTCTGGAAGGCCCGACTGACGGTATCCGAGCCCATGAAGACATTGCCGAACAGCGGACTGAATCCACTCTCGCCACGGCCCACTCCGCCGGTGCCATGGATCACCGCCACACCGGTGCCCCGCTGATGGGGACGGCCGGCCAGCGCAAGATAACGCCGTTGCTCGATCAGCTCGAAACCACCCACCCGCTCTTCAAGCAAGTCGTTGATTTCACTGCGATAGGCAATGCCGTCAATGAGCCCGGCATCGAGGGCTTCACGGCCCAGGAAGGGACCTCGATCAATCAGGCTCCGCACCTCATCCACACTCAGACCACGGGCCTCGGCGATATCCTTTGCCATGACCGAAAACATGTCATCGAGCAGGGTCTGCTCGGCTTCCCGATGAGCATCGGTGTAGCCGGTCTCGGTGAACATGTTCTTGGCATTCTTGTATTCATGGCGATGATCGAAGCGCGGTTCCACGTCGAACTTTTCGAAGGCGCCGCCCAGGAACAGGCTTTCCGTCATCAGCCCCACCAGGCCGATATCACCGGATTGCTGCATGTGAATCTCGTCGAAGGCGGTGGCCAGGTAGTAACCCTGGTTGCCGGGCCCCACCTCACCAATGGTCTCGGCATAGGCAATGGCCGGTTTGCCGCTTTCGCGGAAGCGGAGCACCGCCTGGCGCAGCTCCTGAACGGCCGCCGTGCCCTGACTGGCACCGCCCACCCGGGCGATCAGGGCCTTGACTCGATCGTCCTCGGCGGCCCGGTCAATGGTCTCCACCACATCACGCAGAATCAGGCGCTCCCCCAGCATGGCCCTGGCCAACGGGTCGTCCGGGACGGACTCGATCACGCCCTGCTCCAGATTGATGCTCAGTACCGCCTGTCGCGGCACGCTGTCACGGCTGACGAGACTCACCACCAGGGTGATGGCGACGAGCACAAGAACCAGCGCACCCAGTCCGGTGCAAATTCGTTTTAGCCACTTCATGAACACCCCCCGCGTTCCAGATTAAGTGTGTTAGCAGATTAGTACAGCAAACCTCATGTGGCAAGAGCCAGTGTGAACGGTGTTCTTTCGCTTTGCGCACCTGCGTGTCGGCACTTTCACGGGCTCGACACCTTGCTGAACCGCAGCCCTTATACTTATTAAATATACGGAGAACGCGGCGAAATGTTCCCAATTGGCGGGGACTTGCCCGGAACAAGCCGGGTCGGTAAACTTCCGGGCTCGCGTTTTCTGACCGACGCATCCCGTTTCACGGTTCGCCGTGAAATCCCGCTGCTTGAAGGAGCTGATCGTGCTGAAGTACACCGTCAGCCTGGCCATCGTCCTGGCCATTATCTGGCTTCTCTTCTCCGGAATGTGGACGCACCCGATCATCGTGCCTCTGGGCGCGGCATCGGTGGCACTGACCGTCTGGCTCGCCACCCGGATGAAGATCGTTGACCGCGAAGGGCACCCGCTGCACCTGATCGTGCCCTCATTGAAATACTGGCCCTGGCTGCTGCTTGAGATCGTCAAGTCCAACATCACGGTGGCGCGCCATGTTCTGGCCGGCAAGGGCAGCATCAACCCGCGCCTGTCCAGGGTGAAGGCCAGCCAGAAGACCGAACTGGGCCGCACCATCTACGCCAACTCGATCACGCTGACCCCCGGCACGGTGACTGTGCACGTGCGGGACAACGAGATCTGGTTCTACGCCCTGAGCGAGGCAATCGAACAGGGCGTACTCAATGGTGAAATGGACCGTCGGGCCACTGAATTCGAGGGAGAGAAGTGATGGAACTCGCGTTTATCGGCGCCGCCCTCGCCATTCTGGTCACCATGGGCCTGGCCCTGCTGCGAGCCTTCGTGGGGCCAACCACCTACGATCGCATCCTGGCGGTAAACGTCTTCGGCACCAAGACCGTGCTGATGATTGCCGTGATCGGCTTCATTGTGGGCCGGCCGGAGTTCATTGACATCGCCATCGTCTATGCCCTGATCAATTTCATTGGCATCGTGGCCGTGCTCAAGTTCTTCGAATACGGCAGCTTTGCCGGGAAGTCCACCGATCGGCACGACGGGGAGGAACACTGATGGAACTCCTTATCAATGTCACCAGCGGGATCATGCTTGCGGCCGGCTCCCTGCTGTTGATCATCGGCGGCATCGGCCTGCTGCGCTTTCCCGATTTCTATTCCCGGCTACAGGCGGCCGGCATCACCGACACCCTGTGCTCGATTCTCATTCTGGTGGGGCTGATGCTGCAGGCCGGATCCATTCCGGTGGCCGCCAAATTGCTGTTCACCCTGCTCTTTCTCATGTTCACGGCGCCCACGGCCAGCCATGCCCTGGCGAAGGCGGCCCGTCACAGCAAGCTCGATCCCTGGCAGCCAGGGGAAGGGGGTGCGTCATCGAAACGCTAATCGACATTACCCTGCTGGCCTTCCTGGCCATGGTGGCGGTGGCCATCGTGAAGATCCGCAATCTGTTTGCGGTGACCATGCTCACCGGTATCTACAGTCTGTTGGCCGCTTCCCTGTTCGTGGTGCTGGATGCCGTGGACGTGGCCCTGACCGAAGCCGCCGTTGGCGCGGGCATCATGATCATTCTGATGCTGGGCACCCTGGCGCTGACCACCAGCAAGGAAAAGGTCCACGGCAAGGGACAGAATCTGCTGGCCCTGGTGGTGGTTTTCGTGACCGGCGCCGGCCTGATCTACGGCACCCTGGACATGCCGAGCTTCGGTGATCCGGAAGCGCCGGCACACACCCATCTCTCTCCCCACTTCACCCAGGAGTCGGTGGACGAGATCGGCATTCCCAACATGGTCACTTCCGTACTGGCCAGCTACCGAGGCATCGATACCCTGGGCGAGGCCGTGGTGATCTACGCCGCTGCCGTGGGTGTGCTGCTGGTGCTGGGCAGCGGCGCGGTTCGCCGCCGTCGCAAGGATGGCCATGTCGATGACCGCGGGGAGGAGCAATCATGAATCAGTATGTGGTGCTTCGGATCGTCACCAAGCTGATGATCCCCGTCATCCTCCTTTACGGGCTCTACATTCAGTTCCACGGGGAGTACAGCCCGGGCGGCGGCTTCCAGGCGGGCATCATCTTTGCCGCCGGCTTCGTGATCTACAGCCTGATCTATGGCCTGGACAAGGCGCAGGACGCCGTTCCTCCGGAAGCGGCACATGTGCTGGCGGCCTTTGGTGTCCTGCTGTACATCGGCTTTGGCCTGGCATCCTTCTTCCTCGGTGGCAACTTCCTGGAATACAAGGTGTTGCTGCCCGACGATCATGCCGGTGAAACCTTCGGCATCATCGGCATTGAACTGGGTGTGGGCATCACCGTGGCAACGGTTGCCCTGTCACTGTTCTATTCATTTGCCGGCCGGGAGCGTGACTGATGGAATGGCTTGGCCACTATAACTACTGGGTCGTCGTTGTCCTGATGATGGTGGGTTTCTACATCGTCATCGCCCAGGGCAACCTGGTGAAGAAGATTGTGGGTCTGAACATCTTCCAGACCTCGGTGTTCATCTTCTTCATCAGTCTGGCAAAACTGGATGGGGGTACCGCCCCTGTCTACATCGAGGGCGTCACCGAGTACTCCAACCCCCTGCCCCACGTGCTCATCCTCACCGCCATTGTGGTCGGCGTTGCGCTGACTGCCATGGGCCTGGCGCTGGTTGTCCGGGTTCATGAGCTGTATGGCTCCATCGAGGAAGACGAGATTCACGAACAGGACGGGAAACACTAATGGATCTTCTCATCCAACATCTGCCTGCTCTGCAGGTGGTGCTGCCGATGCTGGCCGCACCCATCGTGATGCTGATGGCACGTTCGCCGCGAATGGCCTGGGCCACCACCACGCTGGTGACCTGGCTGACCCTGGGTGTCTCCATCCTTCTGGCCCAGCAGATATTCGTTCACGGCACCATCTCCTACCACATGGGTGGCTGGGCGCCGCCGGTGGGCATCGAGTACTTCGTGGATTCGGCCAACATCTTCGTGCTGTTGATCATCTCCCTCATGGGGGCGATCTCCATGCCTTTTGCCCGGCGCAGCGTGGAGCAGGAAGTGGCCAATGAAAAGCATGGCCTTTTCTACGCCGCCTTCCTGCTGGCGAATTGTGGCCTGCTGGGGATCGCCATCACCGGAGATGCCTTCAACATCTTCGTGTTCTTCGAGATCTCCGCCCTGGCCTCCTACGCCCTGATCGCCATGGGACGGGATCGCCGTGCGGTGATGTCTTCCTACCAGTACCTGGTGATGGGCACCATCGGCACCACGTTCCTGCTGATCGGCATCGGTTTTCTCTACATCATGACCGGTACGCTGAATCTGGCGGATCTTGCCCAGCGCCTGCCCGAAGTCAATGACACCCGCACCGTGCGGGCGGCCTTTGCCTTCATTGCCGTGGGCATTTCCCTGAAGCTGGCCCTGTTCCCGCTCCACCTGTGGCTGCCCAACGCCTACACCTACGCACCCTCCATGGTGACGGTGTTCCTGTCGGCGACGGCCACGAAGGTGGCGATCTATGTGCTGCTTCGCTTCATTTTCAGCGTATTCGGCTTTGAGCTCAGTTTCACTGAGCTCAACATGGAATACGTGCTCATGCCGCTGGCGCTGCTGGGCATTCTGATTCCCTCGATCGTTGCCATCTTCCAGACCAACATCAAGCGCATGCTGGCCTACTCCAGTGTGGCCCAGATCGGCTACATGATCCTGGGCGTGAGCTTTGCCAGCGCCCTGGGTCTGATGGCCTCGGTGGTTCACCTGTTCAACCACGCCGTCACCAAGGCCGCACTCTTCATGGCCCTGGCCTGCGTGATCTATCGGGTGGGTGGTGTTTCCCTGGATCGCATGGCCGGTATCGGCAAGCAGATGCCCTGGACCATGGCGGCCTTCGTGGTGGCGGGCCTGAGCCTGATCGGCGTGCCGCTGACCGTAGGCTTTGTCACCAAGTGGCACCTGCTGCTGGCAGCACTTGAGGGTGGCCTGTGGCCGGTGGCCCTGTTCCTGCTGGGCACCTCCCTGCTGGCCACCATCTACATCTGGAAGGTGGTGGAAGCGGCTTACCTCAAGGAGCCGGACGCAGACAGGGCCGTCGTGCGCGAAGCACCGCCGTCCCTGCTGGTACCCACCTGGGCACTGACCCTGCTGTGCATCTACTTCGGCATCCAGACCTCGCTGCCGCTGGACATGGCCGGCCGCGCGGCTGAAACCCTGCTGGGAGGTTACCTGTGACCGGATTCCTCGGTATCCAACCGGACCTGGCCATCCAACTGGCCCTGGCGGTGCCGGCCATCGGCACCGTACTTATCCTGCTGACCGGCCGCTGGCCGAACCTGCGTGACACCCTCATGGTGGCCACTGCCGCCACCATGTTCCTGATGGTGCTGCAGGTTCTGCCTGCGGTGATGGCCGGTGCTCGCCCCGGCGTGACCCTGTTCGAATTCTTCCCGGGGCTGACCATCGCCTTCGAGGTGGAACCCCTGGGCATGGTTTTCGCCCTGGTGGGATCGGGCCTGTGGGTGCTCACGTCGCTCTACTCCATTGGCTACATGCGCGGGGCGGGCGAGGAGAACCAGACCCGCTTCAATGCCTGCTTTGCCGTGGCCCTGTTCAGTGCGGCGGGCATCGCCTTCGCCCAGAACATGTTCACCCTGTTCATCTTCTACGAGCTGCTCACCCTGTCCACCTACCCGCTGGTGGCACATAAGGGCAATGAGGCCGCGAAGCTGGGTGCACGAACTTATCTGGGTCTGCTGCTGGGCACCTCCATCGGCTTCCAGTTGGTGGCAATCATCGCTACCTGGTGGATGACCGGCACGCTGGACTTCACCGATGGCGGCATCATGGAAGGCCATGTGGGTTATGGCGTGGGTGCCATCCTGCTGGTGCTGTACATGTACGGCATCGGCAAGGCCGCGCTGATGCCTTTCCATCGCTGGCTGCCCTCGGCCATGGTCGCACCGACCCCGGTGTCAGCCCTGCTGCATGCCGTGGCGGTGGTGAAGGCCGGTGTGTTCACCGTACTCAAGGTAAGCACATACCTCTTCGGCCTGGATTACCTGGGCAATCTGGTGACCACGGACCTGATCATGTACGTGGCAGCCTTCACGCTGCTGGCGGCGTCCATCGTGGCCCTTCAGAAAGACAACCTGAAGGCCCGGCTGGCCTACTCCACCGTGAGTCAGCTGAGCTACATCGTGCTCGGTGCCATGCTGGTCAGCCAGTACGCCACCATCGGCGGTGGCATGCACATCGTCATGCATGCCTTCGGCAAGATCACCCTCTTCTTCTGCGCCGGCGCCATCTATGTGGCCAGCAAGAAGACCAAAATCAGCGAAATGGACGGTATCGGCCGGCGCATGCCCTTTACCATGGCTGCCTTCTTCATTGGCGCCATGACCGTGATCGGCGCACCACCCATGGGCGGACTCTGGAGCAAGTGGCACCTGGTTCTGGGTGCGGTGGATTCCGGCCATCTGCTGATGATCGGCGTGTTCATGCTCTCGACCCTGCTGAACATCGCCTATCTGCTGCCTCCGGTGATCCGCGCCTTCCTGCTTCCGCCCAGGGATGGTTATCAGGGCGGCATCAAGGAAGCCCCGCTGTTCTCCGTGGTGCCCCTGTGTCTGACGGCCCTGGGGTGCCTGGTGATGTTCTTCATGGCCGGCCCGCTGCGCGAGCTTCTGGGCGGCATGTTCATCGGCTGACAGCCGCTGAACGGTAAACTGAGTCTCGCCGGCCCCACGGCCGGCGAGCCGATCCATTCAATACGGGTTTGGCGAGATGGCTATCGGTAAGTTTCTCGAAACTCTGGTCAACAACGGTCGCACGCTGAAGTGGATCATCCTGGCCATCATGGGCTTGCTGGTGATCGGCGACATTCTCGTGCCTTCCAGCTACGACCGTTTCTTCTGGGAGCAGATCGGCGGCTTCGGTGCCGTCTACGGGTTCATCTCCTGCGTCCTGATCATCGTGGTGTCCAAGGCACTGGGCTATGCCCTGCTCTACCGCAAGGAGGATTACTACGACCACGAGCTGGAAGGCCACGAAATGAGTGGTGATCCGCGCGACGACAAGGAGCAGGGCAATGAGTGAGAACCTGATGATTGACCTGCCATTCATTGACTGGCTGCATCCCTCACTGCTGCTGATCGTGGGGGCCCTGTTCATTCCCTTGTTCAAGGGTGTGGTGCAACAGAGCTATCGTGTACTGCTCGCGGTGCTGTTTGCCGCCGCCATCTTTGGCACGGCCCATGGCACCCACGGGGTCTTCCAGTTCCTGGGCTTCGAGCTGACTCTGGGCCGGGCCGACCAGCTGGCCCTGGTCTTCGGCTATGTCTTCGGCATCATGGCCATTATCGGCTCCATCTATTCCCTGCATCTGAAGGACAACGTTCAGCATGTGGCTGCCTTCATTTACGCCGGCTCCGCCGTGGGCGTGGTGTTTGCGGGCGACCTGCTGACGCTTTACGTGTTCTGGGAGATGATGCTCTTCTCCTCGGTGTGGCTGATCTGGCGGCGCAAGAACCCGGTGTCCTTCGCTGCCGGTTTCCGCTACCTGCTGGTTCACGCCGTCAGTGGTGTGCTTTTGCTGGGCGGCATCATCCTCTACTACATGCAGACCGGGAGCTTTGCCTTTGAACAGATCGAAGTGGGTGGCCCGGCCTTCTGGCTGATCCTGATCGGTTTCATGATCAACGCCGCCGTGCCCCCGCTGCACGCCTGGCTCACCGATGCCTATCCGGAAGCCACCATTACCGGTGCCATTTTCCTCAGTGCCTTCACCACCAAGACCGCGGTCTACACCCTGATCCGTGGTTATCCAGGCACCGAGTTCCTGGTCTGGCTGGGCGCCATCATGGCGCTGTGGGGCGTGGTCTACGCGGTGCTGGCCAATGACATCCGTCGCCTGCTGGCCTACCACATCATTTCCCAGGTGGGTTACATGGTGGCTGGCGTGGGCATGGGTACCATCATCGCCCTCAACGGTACAGCCTCCCATGCCTTCACCCACATTCTTTACAAGTCCCTGCTCTTCATGGGGGCCGGCGCGGTGATCTACATGACCGGCCGTGCCAAGCTCACCGAGCTGGGCGGCATCTATCGCTGGATGCCCATCACCTTCCTGCTGTACATGGTGGGGGCCTTCTCGATTTCGGCCTTCCCGCTGTTCAGTGGCTTCGTGTCCAAGACCATGGTGGTGGAAGCCGCCGCCGTGGATGGCCGAGCGGCCATCTGGCTCATGCTGTCCCTGGCTTCGGCGGGTACCTTCCTGCACACCGGCCTGAAACTGCCCTGGTTCACCTTCATGGGCAAGGACAGCGGGCTGCGCCCGAAGGAAGCGCCGTGGAACATGCTCTTTGCCATGGGTATCGCCGCCTTCTTCTGTATCTTCATCGGCGTGCACCCGCAGTGGCTTTACCAGTTCCTTCCCGGCCCGGTTGATTACAACGCCTACACGGCCGGCCATGTGTTCTGGGAACTGCAGTTGCTTCTGTTCACCGGCCTGGGCTTCTTCCTGCTGCTCAAGCATGTGGGTGGTGAAGCCAAGATCAGTGTGGATACGGACTGGGTTTACCGGGTGGCCTTCCCGCGGACGGTGAAGTTCGTCGGCCATCACGGCACGGTCATCTGGCATGCCTTCCTGGCCAGCCTGCGCTGGCCCATGGATCGCGTGGTGGAGGCGGCCAGCCGCCACCACGGTCCCCAGGGGGCGCTGGCCCGCACCTGGCCCACGGGCAGCATGGTGTTGTGGGTAGCGGTTCTGCTGGCGGCAAGTCTGTTGATCTATTATTTGTAAGCCACAAGCTGCAAGCGAAAAAAACGGGGCCCTCGGGCCCCGTTTTTTTTTTGGATCTTCGCGGAAAAGCGGGGGGCCGAGCGGTTTGGCGCCGTCGGGTTGGTGGGGGCGTATTCTGGGCAGGGCCACCAAGACCCGCCCCGGCAACCACGCCCGTATTCCCTCCCCGCTTTTCCGCGAAGATTTTTTTGCGGATTAAAGCGGCTTGATGAGGACGCGGTCGCAGCGGCGGGTGGCCACGGCGTCGGAGGCGGTGGTGTAGCCGGCGGATTCGTACAAGGCGATGGCTTCCTTGAGCACGGCGGCGGTTTCCAGGCGGGCATATCTGAAACCCCGTTCACGGGCCCGGTCTTCCAGCAGCTTCAGCAGCCAGCGGCCAAGGCCCTTGCCGCGAGCCTCTGGCAAGAGATACATCTTGCGGATCTCGGCCACCTCGGGCCGATCATGAAGGGGAAAGAAGGCGGCCGTACCCACGAGTCTGCCGTCCAGCTCGATGACCCAGAACTCACCGCCCCGATCACTGTAATGCTGCGAAACTTCGACCACGTCCCGGTCCGCTTCCTCGGGTTCGAAATTGAGGCCGTATTCGTTCAGCACCTGCCCGAGAACGGCGACCACGGCATCGCAATCGTCCGCCTGCCAGGGCCGAATGCTGAAATCGCCAAAACGTCGCGCTGCTGCTTCAGCTTTCATGGCCGGCCTCCTCCACCGTTGCGTCATCCTCCTGCGGTGCCTGACCGGCACGCAACCAGACCGCGTCACCACTTGCCTCATGGATGGCCTGAAGGCGCTTCTCGTGCTCGCGTACTTCCTCGTCACTGGCACGAACCACCGGCAGTACGAGCCCTTCACGATTCACGCGCCGGACCCGTTCGGCACCACCCTGCTCCCCGCCGTCTTCAGTGTCTGACTGACCCAGCAGGAGGGCTTTCTGGCCACCGGTCATGGCCAGGTAAACGTCTGCCAGGATTTCCGCATCCAGCAGAGCGCCGTGCAGATCACGGTTGGAGTTGTCTACCTCATAGCGCTTGCACAGAGCATCCAGGCTGTTGCGCTGCCCCGGGTGCATGCGCCGGGCCATGACCAGGGTGTCCAGTACTTCGCAGAGATCATTGACGCGCTCGTCTCGCCCCAGCATGGACAGCTCATGATCCAGAAAGCCCACATCGAATGGGGCATTGTGGATGACCAGCTCGGCCCCACGCACGAAGTCGAGAAAGTCTTCCACCACCTCCTCGAATCGGGGCTTGTCGGCCAGGAAATCATTGCTCAGGCCATGCACTTCGACGGCGCCTGCATCCACTTCCCGATCCGGATTCAGATACTGGTGGAAATTTCGGCCCGTGAAACGGCGATTGACCATTTCCACGCAACCGATCTCGATCACACGGTGGCCGTCGCTGGTTTCAATACCAGTGGTCTCGGTATCCAGCACGATCTGGCGATGGGTCGGGTTCTGGCTCACGGTCTACTCCCTGCTCAGGCTTTGGCGCCCTGCATTTCATCAATGGCTTCATTGGCCAGGGCATCGGCACGCTCATTGCCAGGATGGCCGGCATGCCCCTTGACCCAGTGCCAGCGAATATCGTGACGCTGACACTGGCGATCGAGCGCCTCCCACAACTCGCGGTTCTTGACCGGCTTTTTCGCCGACGTCTTCCAGCCGCGCTGTTTCCAGCCGTCCATCCACTGGGTGATGCCCTGACGAACGTATTCGGAATCCGTATAAAGCTCCACCTGGCAGCGACGTTTGAGTGTACTCAGGGCCTCAATGGCGGCCCGCAGCTCCATACGGTTGTTGGTGGTCTCTGGCTCGCCGCCCTTGAGCTCGCGACAATGACCACCCCATTCCAGCAGCGCTCCCCAGCCTCCGGGCCCGGGGTTGCCACGGCAAGCGCCATCGGTGTGTACGATTACAGTCTTGTCTGCCAAGTGATTCTCCTGTCTGGCCACGACGGCGACTGTCGTGTCCGTGCATGATGTATCGCGATCAGTTCCGCCGTTGCTTCTGCAACCGGTTCGAGGGCCAGCCCTCCGGTACCGCTGCCTGGCGGGCACGTCGGCGGCTTCGCTTCCAGCGCGGACGAATGGGTCGTCCACCCAGGGCCTGCTTGCGGAACAGTGCGGCGTAGGCCGCCGCCGGCCAGGGTCCGGGCACCAGGGACCGGCCCCAGTTCTCCAACCAGCGACTGCGCCGGGTGAGGCTGCCGTAATTGAGCGGCAGGCGATAGAGGAAACGCTCCATGGCCACCAGCTCCAGGCCGAGCAGCCGCATCCAGTCCCCCACGCGCCGTTCCGGCAGCAGGTTCAGCTCCCCGAAGGGCGGGCGGCGAATGATCTCCCGCAGACCCCAGAGGCTGTAGCGGGAAAACCCCAGCAACAGGACATGGCCCCCGTTGATCAGCACTCGGTGGGCTTCCCGCAGCACCCCGTGGGGATTGTCGTCAAATTCCAGGGTATGGGGCAACAGCACCACGTCCACGCTGCTGCTGGCCACGGGCAGGGAATCACGCGGCGCAATGACACTGGCCGGCGGGGTCTCTTCCACCAGCAGATGATGGCGAACCCGGCAGGATTCGATCAGGGCCTCGGTTCCCCCCCAGTGGCCCACCTGAATCAGATAATAGCCGAACAGCTCATCCATTAGATGCCCGGCCAGCAAGCGCTCACAGGCCAGGGTGGCCGTACCCAGGGGGGTGTGGAACCAGGCCTCCAGGCTGTCGGGTGATGCTCTCATTGACGGCGACGGTCTCACTGGCGAGGGGGCGGTGCGTCCGCCTGAGAGCATAAACCCACGGCGCCTTCGAGACCAGTGCCGCCGCGATCAGTGCCTGGGCCAGGCCGGCTGTGACCGGCTCGGAAAAAATCGGCCAAGGCACTATTTTTGTTGACCTTTTCGTTGGTCAAGGTAGGATAGACGCCATGCTCGAAGTGACGCCCGTTCCCACACTCAATGACAATTATGTCTGGCTGCTGCATGGCCGGGATCGCCGCCACGTGGCCATCGTGGATCCCGGTGAGGCCGGGCCGGTGCGCGAAGCCCTGACCGCCCAGGCGCTTGTCCCGGAGGCCATTCTGGTGACCCATCGGCACTGGGATCACGTCAACGGCATCGAGGCGCTGCTAGAGGATTACCCCGTTCCCGTCTACGGCCCGGCGGATGAGCCGGTTCCCGCACGCACCCAGGGCCTCAGTGGCGGTGACCGCCTGGCCCTGGACGGACTCGGCCTCGAATTCGATGTCATCGGCATCCCCGGTCACACGCGCGGCCATATCGCCTTTGCGGGGCATGGCCTGCTCCTGAGCGGTGATACCCTGTTCAGCGGCGGCTGTGGACGCATGTTCGAGGGTGATGCGGAACAGATGCTGGGCTCTCTGGATCGCCTCACCGAACTGCCCGGCGAAACCCTGATCTACTGCGGCCATGAATACACCCTGAAGAATCTGGCCTTCTGTGAGGCGGTGGAACCGGCCAATGCCGACGTCATCGCTGAATTTCGGCAGCGTGCCGAAGCCCGGCTTGCGGACGAGAAGCCCAGTCTGCCCACGACGCTCGCCGAAGAACGACGCTTCAATGTCTTTCTGCGCTGCCGTGAGCCGGCCGTGCGCGAAAGCGCCGAGGCCCGGGCCGGAAAACCGCTGCCGGCCGCCTCCGAGGTATTTGCCGTCATCCGGGACTGGAAAGACCGGTTCTGAACCAACAAGGAAACCAATGCTCATGTCATCCGCCTCCCCCCTGTGTCGATTCCGCCGTATCGGCCTCGTCGTCACCCTGCCCCTGACGCTGGGAGCCTGCGCCAGCCTGCCTTTCTTCGAGCGCGAGGACAGCGATGTGGTGGCCGATATCGGCCTGGAGCCGGCACTGGAGCTGGATCCGCCGGTGGAGCTGGATCTCACTACCCATATTGACTGGCGTGACCATGCCCGGCATCTGCTGGACGAGGATGGCGAACTCAAGGCGCCCGAGGACGTGTGGGAGCGCATGCGCCGTGGTTTCGCCATGGAGTCGCGGGAAAACAACCGCATCGACCCGCAGATCCGCTGGCATCAGCGCTATCCCGGCTACATGGATCGGGTCGCCACACGCGCCGAACCCTTTCTGACCTACATTCTCGATGAAATCGAGGCACGGGGCATGCCCACGGAAATGGCCCTGGTGCCCATCGTGGAAAGCGCCTACGACCCCTTTGCCTATTCCCATGGCCGCGCGGCCGGCATGTGGCAGTTCATTCCGTCCACGGGGCGTCATTTCGGCCTCAAGCAGAACTGGTGGTATGACGGTCGCCGGGATTTCATCGCCGCCACCGATGCCGCACTGACCTACCTGGAATCCCTCGCCAACCGTTTTGGTGGCGATTACGAGCTGGCCCTGGCCGCCTACAATGCCGGTGGCGGCAATGTCTCCCGCGCCATGCGTACCGCCCGCCAGCGCGGTCAGGACACGGATTACTGGAGCCTGCGCCTGCCCCGCGAGACCATGCACTACGTACCCAAGGTGCTGGCCCTGCGCGAGATCATCGCCCATCCGGAAGAGTACGGTGTCAGCCTGCGGCCCATCGACAACGAGCCGCGCATCGCCGTGGTGGAGCTGGACGGCCAGATCGACCTGGCCCTGGCCGCCAGACTGGCCGACATGGACATCGACGAGGTTTACCGCCTGAACGCCGGCTTCAATCGCTGGGCGACCGACCCGGATGGCCCCCATCGCCTGGTGGTACCCATCGACCGAAAGGAAGCCTTCGAACAGGCCCTGGCGGAACTCGATCCCGGCGACCGTATCCGCTGGGTGCGTCATCGCATTGAGTCGGGTGAGAGCCTCAATCGCATAGCCCGCAACTACAACACCACCGTGGAACTGCTGCAGGACGTGAATGAGCTGCGAAGCCACGTCATCCGTGCCGGTGATCACCTGCTGGTGCCCCAGCCCATGGCAGATGCAGCCAGTTACAGTGGCACCGTCAGCCAGCGCATTGCCCGCATCCAGTCCACCCAGCGTGGCAACCGCGAGCGGGTGAACCACAGTGTGCAGCCGGGCGAATCCTTCTGGTCCATCGCCCAGCGCTACGGCGTGGGCGTGCGTCAGCTGGCCCAGTGGAATGGCATGGCACCAGGCGATACCCTGCGCGCCGGCCAGACCCTGACGGTGTGGGTCAGCGACGCCAGCGTGGCCCAGCTAAGCCCCATGCGTGGGGGGCCGAGTGACCGGGAGCGCCGGGTGAACTACCAGGTGCGCAGCGGTGATTCCCTCGCGCGCATTGCCAGTCGCTTCGGTGTGACGGTAAGCGACCTGCTGCGCTGGAACAGCCTCAATGCCGATGACTATCTGCAACCCGGTCAGCGGCTGACCATCATCGTGGATGTGACCAACAGCCACGCCGGCAGCTGATACTGGTGGAATTGGCCTTCGGGCTGTAAGATTTCCGCCATTGTTTCCATGGCGCCGGCCCCTCGCGGGGCCGGCCGCCTTTCTGAATTGTCCAAGGGGAGAAAACCATGGCATTTCTCAAGGGTAAGAAGGCCCTGATCGTGGGTCTGGCAAGCAATCGCTCCATCGCCTATGGCATCGCCCAGGCCATGCATGAGCAAGGCGCGGAACTGGCGTTCACCTACCAGAACGACAAGCTCAAGCCGCGGGTGGAGAAGATGGCCGCCGATTTCGGCTCCGAACTGTGCTTCCCCTGTGACGTCAGCAGCGATGCGGAAATCCAGGCCGTGTTCGATGGCCTGGGCAAGAGCTGGGACGGCCTGGACATTCTCGTTCACAGCGTGGCCTACGCACCGCGGGAAGCCCTGCAGGGCGGCTACCTGGAAAGCGTGACCCGCGACAACTTCGCGGTGGCCCACGACATCAGCTCTTACAGCTTCGCCGCGCTCGCCAAGGCGGCGCGCCCGATGATGGAAGGTCGTAATGGCTCCCTGCTCACCATGAGCTATCTGGGCGCCGAGCGGGCCATCCCCAACTACAACGTCATGGGCGTGGCCAAGGCCAGCCTGGAAGCCAATGTGCGCTTCATGGCCGCTGACCTGGGTGCCAGCGGCATTCGCGTCAACAGCATTTCCGCCGGCCCCATCAAGACCCTGGCCGCCGCGGGCATCAGCAACTTTCGCAGCATGCTGGATCACGTCAAGCGCATCACGCCGCTCAACCGTAACGTGACCATTGAAGAAGTGGGCAACACCGCGGCTTTCCTCTGCTCCGACCTGGCCTCCGGCATCACCGGCGAGATCATCCACGTGGACAATGGCTACAGCATGATGGGGATGACCTTGAACGACTGATGGCGGCGCCATCAGTCGCCAGCTGCAAGCCTCAAGCTGCAAGCCTCAAGCTGCAAGCCAAAGGCACAAAGCCGGCGCCCTTTGGGCGTCGGCTTTTTTGTTGCGAAAAAAAGCGGGGCCTGACGGCCCCGCTTTTCTGATTCAGCTTGTAGCTTGTCGCTACCTCAAATATTCACCTTCTCCATCTTGCCAGAGGGCAGAAGATCCTTTTCGCCCTCCAGGTGCGCCACGATCACCGAACACACACCGTCACCATAGACGTTGGTGGCGGTTCGCAGCATGTCGAGGATGCGGTCGAAGACGAAGAGCAGACCCAACGCCTCCAGGGGCAGGCCCACGGCGGTGAGGATGATGCCGATGGCCACCATGGAAGCCATGGGCACACCGGCCACACCGATGGACGTCACCAGGGCGGCCACGACGATGGTGAACTGGACACCGATGGTGAGATCCAGGCCGTAGGCCTGGGCAATGAAGATCGCCGCCACGCACTCATACAGGGCAGTACCGTTCATGTTGACCGTGGCCCCCAGCGGCAGCACGAAGCTGCTGGTCTTTTGCGAGACCTTGGCATTCTTGCGCACGCAATCCATGGTCACCGGCAGGGTAGCCATGGAAGACGCCGTGGAAAAGGCCGTCAGCAAGGCGGGACCCATGGCCCGGAAAAGCCGGTAGGGGTTGTAGCTGGTGATCAGGCGCACCATAAGGGGCATGACCATGAAAACGTGCACGGCCAGGGCAATGACCACGGTGGTGGCAAACACCAGCAATGGCCCGGCGGCATCCACCCCGGTCTCCGCCGCCACCTTGGCAACCAAGCCGAATACGCCCAGGGGCGCAAACAGCATCACCAGGTGAGTGATCTTCATCATCACCTCGAAAACGCCGTCCCAGAAGTTGTAGAGGGTATCGGCGTTTTCCTTCTTTACCCGGGTCATGAAATAGCCGAACAGCAGAGCGAAGAAAATCAGCCCCAGCAGTTCGTTGTTGGCGGCCGCATCAACCACGTTCTCGGGGATCATGCGGTGAAAGATGGCCACGAGCTCACCCGGACCGCCCTCGCCCACCTGCTCCACCACCTCGTCGGCGTCGCGGTCCAGGGCCAGACGATCACCGGCTGGTTCACCGTTGATGAAACCAGGCTGGCTGATGTTCACGGCAACCAGCCCAACCAACACGGCCACCAGGCCGGTACTGATGTAGAAACCCAGCGTCTTGCCACCCAGCGAACCCAGGCGTCCTTCGCGGGCGATGCCGGCAATACCGATGATGATGGACGACACGATCAGCGGCACGATGATCATCAGCAAGGCACTGAGGAACAGCGTACCGAAGAAATCATAGACTGCGGCCGCGCGGGCGCCCAGTTCCGTCTCGTCGGGGTGGCCGGTAATCAGGCCGGCGACGATTGCCAGGACGATGGCGATGAGAATCTGCCAGTGCAGCTTGATCTTGGGCATTCCAGTCTCCTGCCGGGCTTTCGGTTTCAGGCCACCCACGGTCGCGGGCCAGCGGGCCAGATACTGGCCCTGACGCAGAAGACCCACCGATGAACGGTGGGTCTTGCCTTATCGGGGCTCGGGATACTCAGCGCCCGAACACCTCGTCCTCATCCGCCGTATCAACCAGCACTTCCACGTCGGCGGTACGGCGCAGCTCGCGCAGATAGGCGTTGAAATCATTGCGGGCCATCTGCTGGCGCAGGTTCGCCTGGCGCTGCTCGATCTCCCGCTCGGACAACTCCGCCAGCTCGGGTGTCTCGACGGTGTGCAGCATCAGCAGGGCAAGATCACCGTCATCCCGCTGAACCAGATCGAAGACATCGCCGTCGGTGGGCCGTGGCAGGCGGAACAGGTGCTGGCTTACACGGGAATCCAGCTCACGATCCCCGCGACCCACGCTGCGGGGGCCGTCCAGACGAAGATTGGCTTCCTCAGCCAGTTCCGCCGGGTCACGCCCGTCACGCAGTTGGGCGAGCAGCTCCTCCGCCCGCAACTCGGCTTCCGCCTGCGCCTTCTCCCGCGTGAGCCGGTCACGAATCTCGCCGGCTACCTCCTCGAGAGGACGCTGCTCGGCCGGATGATGGTCGGTCACTCGAATCACCACCACGCGCTCATCGTCCAGCTCGATGGGGTCACTGTTCATGCGCTCACGCAGCACCATGTCGCTGAAGGCCTCACGACGCACGCGGGCATGATCGGCAATGCCGTCACCGCCGTCACGTGTGACGCTGGACTGCTCACGAATCTCAAGATCCATGATGCTGGCGATGTGGGAGAGATCGTCGGGATTGGCGAAAGACTCATCCGCGAGTTTTTCACGCTGATCGTAGTAGTCCCGTTCGGCTTTCTCCTGACGCAGTTCGGCCAGCAGTTCATCCCGGGCGTCTTCAAACGGCATGGGCTCGGGACTTTCGATTTCGTCAACTCGAATCAGATGGAAGCCGAACTCACTGCGAACAATTTCACTGACTTCCCCGGCTTCCAGCTCGAAGATGGCACGATCCACTTCATCCACCATGTCGCCTGGCAAGACCCAGCCCAGGCTGCCACCTTCGGCGCCGGACAGCGGATCGTCGGAATAATCACGAGCCAGTGTCTCGAAGGATTCACCCTCGGCCAGGCGGTCGGCCAGCGCCTCGATGCGAGCGCGGGCTTCATCTTCACCGTTATCCACGGCAATCAGAATATGACGGGCGTAACGCTCCTCGTCTTCCATGAAGGCGGCCCGATTCGCTTCCCAGGCATCGCGCAGCTCTTCCTCGCTGACATCAATTGTCTCCGCAATACTGGAGAGGGCCAGTTGGACGTATTCCAGATCCACCGCCTCTTCGGTCATGAACTGGTTCGAATTGGCCTGATAGTATGCTTCGACTTCCTCCTCACTAACCTCCACACGAGCAAGGAAGTCATCCAGTGCGAAACGAATCTCGCTGAAGCTGCGCTGCTGTCCTTCAAGCGCGGCCATGCGCTGAACTTCCAGCTCCGTGGCGAACGCAGAGCCGGTAATCGCATTCTGGATCAGGCGACTCTTCATGTCGCGCTCGATACGGCGCTCCAGCATGGCGGGCGTCATGCCCTGGGCACGCAGCAAGCCTCGATAACGGTCCATGTCGAAACGACCGTTGACCTGGAAGGCCTCGAAGCTCTGAATCTGGGCAATGATTTCCTCTTCGGAAACCCGATAACGCTGATCGTCGGCACGCTGAACCAGGAGTTCTTCCTCGATCATCTGATCCAGAACCTGGCGACGCAGACGTTCTTCGTCGATCATTTCCGGATCGAACTGGTCACCGAACATCTGGCGAATCTGCTGGTACTGGTTCTGGTAACGTTCTCGGAAGGCCTGGTTGGTCAACTCTTCCCCGTTGACGCGAGCCACGTCGTTCGAGAAGCGGCCCTCGAAGTAGGTGTTGATGCCAAACAGGGCAAAGGGAATGCTGAGCAGGATCACGACGACCCAGGCAATCCAGCCGGTGATGTTATCTCTGATGGACTGAAGCATAAGTACTCTTTAGAGGCAGTCTGTACGGTCCGCTGATCCGGACCCCCCATGATGATCGGAATGCCCGTTCACTACTGTTGCCCGGGCGGAATCCGCGTGTTCGGAACAATGGAGTAGCATGCCACCAAATGCCCCCCGGCTCAAAGCCTGGAGGCCACTATTTTCGGCGCATCTACGCTGAATCCTTGCCGGGCGGTCATCAACGGTAGAAAAAGACAGTGCAAAAAAAAGAGCGCCCGTGGGGCGCTCTTTTTATATGGCGGAGTGGACGGGACTCGAACCCGCGACCCCCGGCGTGACAGGCCGGTATTCTAACCAACTGAACTACCACTCCACTTTGACTGGTGGGTGCTGGAGGGCTCGAACCTCCGACCCTCGCCTTGTAAGGGCGATGCTCTCCCAGCTGAGCTAAGCACCCTCAAGGAGCTGCTTAGTTTACTGCATCCTTGAGCGCTTTACCAGCCTTGAAACCCGGAACCTTGCTGGCAGCGATCTGGATGGTAGCGCCGGTCTGCGGGTTACGGCCGGTACGGGCAGCGCGCTCCTTCACGGAGAAGGTGCCAAAACCGACGAGAGTGACCTGGTCGCCCTTCTTGAGGGCCTGGGTCACGGTGTCAACCATGGAATCAACGGCACGAGTGGCATCGGCCTTGGACAGATCCGCGGACGCGGCCACGGCTTCGATCAGTTCCTGTTTATTCATGGAAACCTTTCCCCTGTTAGCGGTGGAATATCCGCGAGATTCCGAAGGCAGGCAATGTCTGCCAAGCTGGACAAAATCCTTGCCGGCCCCGACTGCTCACCTCCATGAGGCGGGGCATTATGTCAGCATTCAGAATTCGCGGCAACCGTGTTTCTCACTTTCTGGTGCCTATCACCATCAAGCGACCATTGCGTTATACCAACACGCGAAAATGGGTGTCAACCAGCATGGATCAACGGATTTCGGCGTTCACCCTCAATGAGGGCGAACGCCGTCCTTGTCTTCTTTTCCGGCGGCCTCCTCCGAGGCCGGCTTGGCGCCACCCGCCTCCGGCTCCGAAGCCTTGCCCTCGGGCATCCGGGTGAGCGCGATCTTGAGCACTTCATCGATCCACTTCACCGGGCGGATGTCGATCTTTTCCTTGATATTCTCGGGGATGTCCACCAGATCCTTGCGGTTCTCGTCGGGAATCACCACTGTTGTAATCCCGCCACGGTGGGCTGCGAGGAGCTTCTCCTTCAGCCCGCCGATGGGCAGCACTTCACCACGCAGAGTGATTTCGCCCGTCATGGCCACATCCGCACGCACCGGAATGCCAGTGAGTGAAGAAACCAGAGCGGTGCACATGCCGATGCCCGCACTGGGGCCGTCCTTCGGCGTTGCGCCCTCGGGGACGTGCACGTGCACATCATTCTGCTGATGGAAATCCCCCGGAACCCCGAGCATGCCAGTGCGACTGCGCACGACCGTCATGGCCGCCTGAATGGATTCCTGCATCACATCACCGAGCTGACCGGTCTGAATCAGCTTGCCCTTGCCGGGCATGACCGTACTCTCAATGGTCAGCAACTCGCCGCCCACTTCCGTCCAGGCCAGACCGGTGACCTGCCCGACCTGGTCATGCTCTTCAGCGCGACCGAAGCGATAACGCGGCACACCCAGGAAGTCACTCAGGTTATCCGGCGTCACCTCGATGTGCGTGGTCTCCTTCTCGAGCAGAAGCTTCTTCACCACCTTGCGGCAGATCTTGGAGACTTCCCGCTCCAGGCTGCGCACACCCGACTCGCGGGTATAGGTGCGAATCACCGCTCGCAAGGTGTCATCGGAGACGCTGATCTCCTGATCCTTGAGCCCGTTGTCGCGGATCTGCTTGGGCAGCAGGAACTCCCGGGCAATGCTGAGCTTCTCGTCCTCGGTGTAACCGGCCAGACGAATCACTTCCATGCGATCCAGCAGTGGTGCCGGAATGTTGAGGGTATTGGCGGTGCACACGAACATGACATCGGACAGATCGAAATCCACTTCCAGGTAGTGGTCCCCGAAGGTGGAATTCTGTTCCGGATCAAGCACTTCCAAAAGAGCAGAGGCCGGATCACCACGAAAATCCATGGCCATCTTGTCGACTTCATCAAGCAGGAAGAGCGGATTCTTGACGCCTACCTTGGCCATGTTCTGTGTGATCTTGCCCGGCAGCGAACCGATATAGGTGCGGCGGTGACCACGGATCTCGGCCTCGTCACGCACGCCACCCAGGGACATGCGCACGAACTTGCGACCGGTGGCACGGGCAATGCTCCGCCCCAGTGAGGTCTTGCCCACGCCGGGCGGACCCACGAGACAGAGGATGGGCCCCTTGAGCTTTTTCACCCGGTGCTGAACGGCCAGGTATTCCAGGATGCGTTCCTTGACCTTCTCCAGTCCGAAATGGTCTTCATCCAGGATCCGCTGGGCGCGAGCCAGATCCTTGCGGATGCGACTGCGCTTCTTCCATGGCACGCTGGTCAGCCAGTCGATGTAATTGCGCACCACGGTGGCCTCGGCCGACATGGGCGACATCAGCTTGAGCTTGTTGAGCTCGTTATTGGCCTTGTCCATGGCCTCCTTCGGCATGCCGGACTCCTCGATCTTCTTCTCGAGGTTTTCCAGCTCGTTGGGCGCGTCCTCCATGTCACCCAGTTCTTTCTGGATGGCCTTCATCTGCTCATTGAGGTAGTACTCGCGCTGGCTCTTCTCCATCTGCTGCTTGACGCGGCCGCGGATGCGCCGCTCCACCTGCAGAATGTCGATCTCACCCTCGATCAGCCCGAGCACATGTTCCAGGCGCTCACGGACGCTGTCCAGTTCCAGGATCTGCTGCTTTTCTTCCAGCTTGAGCGCCATGTGCGCCACCACGGTGTCCGCCAGACGACCGGGGGCATCGATACCGCTGAGGGAAGTCAGCACTTCCGGCGGCACCTTCTTGTTCAGCTTCACGTACTGGTCGAACTGGGAAATCACCGAACGCATGAGAACGTCGATCTCCCGCTCGTCGTAGCGTTCGTCTTCGGACACGGCGGCCACTTCAGCGGTAAAGAATTCAGCGTCATCCAGTTCGGTGATGCGGGCGCGCTGAACCCCTTCCACCAGAACCTTTACGGTGCCGTCGGGGAGTTTCAGCAATTGCAGGATCTGCGCCAGGGTTCCGACCCGGTAGATGTCCTGCTCACCGGGATCATCCACCTCCGCGCTTTTCTGGGCCACCAGCAGAACCTGCTTGCCCCGCTCCATGGCCTGCTCCAGGGCCTGGATGGACTTCTCGCGCCCCACGAACAGGGGGATGACCATATGTGGATACACGACCACATCCCGGAGCGGCAGCACCGGAACCTGCATACGGTCCCCTTCCTCGAGGATGGGTTCCCGGGCTTCTTCGCTCATGCGTTCTTCATCACTCATCAGGTGTGACCTCTTGCAGGGGATACGGCCGGCACGAGAGCCGTGGCGCATCCGGGGTCGAATCGTCTCAGTCTGGACTGGATGTGGGGGCGATGGGAAGGCCTTTCAAGAACCAAAAGGCCCCGCAACGCCACATTGCGGGGCCCGATTCGTGGCCGCATCCCAGCCTTGTCGGCCCGGACCGAGCCAGGATGCCTACTCCTCGCCGGATCCGGCGACCGCCTTCTCTTCCGAGTGGTAGATGATGTAGGGCCGGGCTTCGCCGTTGATGACGGCTTCATCCACCACCACCTTCTCCACATTCTCCATGGAGGGCAGGTCGTACATGGTGTCAAGCAACACGCCCTCGAGGATGGTTCGCAGGCCGCGGGCCCCGGTCTTGCGTTCCATGGCCTTGCGGGCCACGGCACGCAGGCCGTCGTCGCGGAAATCCAGTTCCACACCTTCCATCTCGAACAGCTTGCGATACTGCTTGACCACGGAGTTCTTGGGCTCGACCAGAATCTTGATCAGCGCGTCCTCGTCCAGCTCTTCCAGCGTTGCCACCACGGGCAGACGACCGACGAACTCGGGGATCAGGCCGAACTTGATCAGATCTTCCGGTTCCACGTCATGCAGGACTTCGCCCACATTGACGTTCTCGTCGCGGGAATGAACCTCGGCGGCAAACCCGATGCCACTCTTCTTGGAGCGGTCACGGATGACCTTTTCCAGGCCGGCGAAGGCACCCCCCACGATGAACAGGATATTGGAGGTGTCCACCTGCAGGAATTCCTGCTGGGGGTGCTTGCGCCCACCCTGGGGCGGCACCGAAGCCACCGTGCCTTCGATCAGCTTGAGCAGGGCCTGCTGCACGCCCTCGCCCGAGACGTCACGGGTGATGGAGGGATTGTCCGACTTGCGGGAAATCTTGTCGATTTCATCAATGTAGACAATGCCCGTCTGGGCCTTTTCCACATCGTAGTCACACTTCTGCAGCAGCTTCTGGATGATGTTCTCGACGTCTTCCCCCACATAACCGGCTTCGGTCAGGGTGGTGGCGTCGGCAATGGTGAACGGCACATTGAGCAGACGCGCCAGGGTCTCGGCGAGCAGAGTCTTGCCGCAACCGGTGGGCCCGATGAGCAGGATATTGCTCTTCGATAGCTCCACATCATCCTTGCGCTGGGCCGATTCAAGCCGCTTGTAATGGTTGTAAACCGCCACGGAGAGGACCTTCTTGGCCCGTTCCTGGCCGATCACGTACTCCCCGAGGACATCATTGATTTCCTGGGGGGTGGGCAGCTCGCTGCGTCCGGACTCGGAGCTCTCCTGCATCTCCTCGCGGATGATGTCATTGCAAAGCTCCACGCATTCGTCACAGACAAAAACGGATGGCCCGGCAATCAGCTTGCGCACCTCATGCTGGCTCTTGCCGCAGAATGAGCAATACAGCAGCTTGCCGTCGTCGTTCTTGCCGCCCTTCTCGTCGGTCATTACTTGTCTCAGCCTCGCCTGGCGGTGAGTTTGGCCGGCCGGATGGTTCCGGCCGGCGCGTCGATGCCGGGAAAGGCGCCTGGCGCCTTCCCTCACACCATTATGTATAGCATGGCAACCGGGGCCACCCAAGCCCCCGGAGGGCCGCCTGACCCGCCCGGCCGGCCACTGGTCCGGCCAGCCGCGATGACACCTTATTCGCTCGGCAGATCCCGGCGGCTGAGAACGCTGTCGATCAGCCCGTAATCCACGGCTTCGGCACTGCTCATGAAGTTGTCACGATCCGTATCCTTCTGGATCTGCTCCATGGGCTGTCCGGTGTCCTTCGACAGTAGCTGGTTCAGGCGCTCACGGGTCTTGAGGATTTCCTTGGCATGGATATCGATATCCGAGGCCTGCCCCTGAAAACCGCCCAGAGGCTGGTGAATCATGATGCGGGAGTGCTCCAGGGAATGCCGTTTTCCCTTGGCGCCTCCCGCCAGCAGCACGGCACCCATGCTGGCGGCCTGCCCCACGCAGATGGTGCTCACATCCGGCCGAATGAACTGCATGGTGTCGTAGATGGCCAGGCCCGCACTGACGTGACCGCCCGGCGAGTTGATGTAGAGGTGGATGTCCTTGTCCGGATTTTCGGACTCCAGGAACAGCATCTGCGCCACGATCAGGTTCGCCATGTAGTCCTCGACCGGACCCACGGCGAAGATGACCCGCTCCTTGAGGAGGCGGGAATAGATGTCGTAGCTACGCTCGCCGCGAGCGGTCTGCTCGACGACAATCGGCACCAGATTCAGGGCGCTGGTGTCCAGTGCGCCGCCGTTGCCATGAGTGCTCATAATTGCGCTTCCTGTTGTCCTGTTTGGAGGAGTATCAGCGACCGAAGTTCATCACGTCCTGGAAGCCCTTCTTGACGGGCTTGAGCTCGGCCTCGTCCAGCAGTTTGTCCACCACCTGCTGCTCCAGGGCCATGGACTGGATCTGCTGCATGGCCTGGGGATTGGCCCGGTACTGCTTGGCCAGCTCCTCGGCATTGTCCTGACCGGCGGTGAGGCGATCCAGCACCACCTTGATGGCTTCCTCGCCGGGCTTGAGCTCGTGCTTGCGGATCACTTCGCCCATCAGCAGCCCGACCTTGACTCGGCGGGTGGCCTGCTCGACGAACATGTCGCGGGGCAGATCCGGGGCCTTGGCCGGGTCGGTGACACCCATGCGCTGCAGGGTATCCTGCTTGAGCTGTTCGATCTCGGCGTCGACCATGGCCTCGGGAACCTCGACGTCGTTCTTCTCGACCAGTTTCTCCAGGGCCTTTTCGCGGATGTGGTTGTCCAGGGTCTGGTCCAGCTCCCGCTGCATGTTGGCCTTCACTTCCTCGCGCAGCTTCTCGACGCCACCCTCGGTGATGCCGAACTTCTCGCAGAAGGCCTCGTCAAGCTCGGGCAGCTCCAGTTCGCGGACTTCGTGAACCTTGACATCGAACACGCCCTTCTTGCCGGCGATTTCCTCGTTGCCATAGTCCTTGGGGAACTTGACCTTGATTTCCTTCTCGTCGCCCGCCTTGACGCCTTTCAGGCCCTTTTCGAAGTCTTCCAGCAGGCGGCCGGCGCCCAGCTCCACGTCAACACCTTCACCGGTGCCGCCCTCAAAGGCCTCACCGTCCACCTTGCCAACAAAGTCAATGCGGACCTGGTCGCCTTCCTTCGCCGCACGATCAACGGCCTTGAAATCGCCGTGCTGCTTGCGCAGGTTCTCGATCATGGCCTCGAGATCGTCGTCGGTGATCTCCACATCGGGCTTCTCGATGGTTTCGCCTTCGATGCTGTTGAGCTCGATCTCCGGATACACCTCGAAGATGGCCTCGTATTCCAGCTCCTGGCCGGCTTCATCCTTGAGATCACTGATCTCGGGGCCGCCGGCGGGACGAAGGGATTCCTGGCTCAGGGCCTCACTGTAGGTGGAGCGAACCACCTCGTTGATGACCTCGGCCCGAACCTGATCCCCGTACTGCTGGCGCAGCACCTTGAACGGCACCTTGCCGGGACGGAAGCCGGGCAGCTTGGCCTTGCGGCCCAGGGACCGCAGACGGCTGTCCACTTCCTGATCGACCCGCTCGGCCGGAACCTGAACCTTCATCCGGCGCTTGAGACCGCCGGTGGACTCCACTGAAACCTGCATTGAAAACTCCCTCATAACTTAAGACCGGCGGGCTCACGCACCCACCGGTCCGGATGACGGGCCGGGACAGGGTTCATCCTCCGGCCCACTGTTTGTCTGGTGCGAAAGGAGAGACTCGAACTCTCACGGGGTATTACCCCACTGGGACCTAAACCCAGCGCGTCTACCAATTCCGCCACTTTCGCATGAACGTCACGCCCTGCGACCAGCAGAGCGAGCCTCTTTCCGGTCGTGGCAAGGAGCGGCAGCCGACGCGGACTCAACGGCAAGCGGCTGATTGTACGCCATAAAACGGGAAAATCCGCGCACCGGATCAGACCTCGCTGATCTGACCGGGGCGTTTTCGGCCAATTCTCAATTATACCGGCTCGCCCGGCGCGCGGGAAACCCCGGTCGCGCCGACCAGCCGACCTGACTGTACCGTGCATGGCCCGGGCGCTATGCTGACCGTTCCTGCCGGAAACGCCGCAGTGAAAGGAACGCCAATGAGTGAACGACTGCCCAGCCCCGGATCGGCCCTGAGCTGCCGGGATGAACCGCACGCCACGACGGCAATCGAGACCATCCGGGGCCGCAAGGCCACCCTGGGTCCCGGCGTGGATCTGTACCGGCTCATGCCCCGCCGGCAGCGGCGCATGGTGGGGGCCTGGTGTTTTCTTGATCATTTCGGCCCCATGCCGATCTCGGCCGGACAAGGCCTGGATGTGGCACCTCACCCACATATCGGCCTGCACACCGTCACCTGGCTGCTGGAAGGCCGCATCCTGCATCGGGACAGCCTCGGAAACGAACAGCTGATCCGGCCGGGCCAGCTCAACCTGATGACCGCCGGCCGCGGGATTTCCCATTCCGAGGAAAGCCCGGAGGGCGAGACCGGCACCCTGCACGGCCTGCAGCTGTGGGTGGCCCAGCCGGAATCAGGGCGCCACGGCGAACCGGCATTCCAGCACCACCCGCAGCTGCCGGAGCATGCCGTGGGCGACAGCCGCCTGACGCTGTTCCTCGGGCAGTGGCTGGCTCACACGGCCCCCGCCCGGGTGGAATGCCCCCTGGTGGGCGCGGAACTGCAAATGGGGGACAGCGGCAAGATGGAGCTGCCGCTGGCACCGACCTTCGAGCATGCCCTGGTGGCGCTGGACGGCCCCCTGCACCTGGACGGAACCACCACGTCGGAGGTCGGCGAACTGGCGGATCTGGGCATCGGCCGCGAGCGCCTCACCATTACCGGAGCCCCGGGCAGTCGCGCCCTGCTCATCGGCGGTGAGCCCTTCGAGGAGGAAATTCTGATGTGGTGGAATTTTGTTGCCCGGCAACCGGAAGAAATCAGCGAGGCCCGCGAGGCCTGGACGCGCGGGGAAGGGTTCGGCCGCGTCACGTCCTACCCGGGCTGCCCACTGGACGCCCCGGAATTCAATCCGCGACCAAGAGCCTCCTGACTGGCGATCATGAGCTTCCAGCCCATTCAATCCAGAGAAAGGGCAGCATCATCAGAAAGACGATGAAGGCCACCGCCGCCAGGCTGGCCACCACCCTCACGGGCTGCCGGCACACCCGCTGCCAGAGGGTTTCCTCGCGCCCTTCCCGCCGCCGCTGCTCACGTTCCGCCCGGACTCGCAGCAAGCGCTCGCGCTGATACTCATCCATGAGGGAGCGGGCACGGGGATAGTCCGAGCGATCCCGCAGCCAGATGCCACCCACCGTGATCCCCCAGCGGTTGGGCGGTGTCTCGTAGAAGGGAATGTCCGCCTTTTCCAGCATCGCGCGGACATCCTCGGCCTCGTCATCTGGCACATGGCGAAGATTGAGCAACAGCTTTGACATGACCCGGAACGCTCCCAAACACCGTAATGAACGCCATTCTAACAGGCCACTGGCAGGAGACTGACAGGGTGGTGAGCATTTGCTGGCAGGGGGGATCAGACATTTCCTACACGGTCTGCCGCCCTGGGATGGCAGTTTCCTGACCGGGACCTTCCTACAATCTGCTCCAACATCACACATCGCACGGGGAGCCATGCGTTGATGAAGGGAGAGAAAGGGAACATGAACATCCAGACCACCACCCAGACCCGATTGCCCGCCAGCGCCGCCATCCGTGAGGATGCCGAAAAGAAGCTCTGGAAACGGCTTTGCCATCACCAACTGGGCGTTTCCTTCCGCAAGCGCACCGCGGTGGGCAGGGACAAGCAGGATTTCTTCTCGCCGGAAGCGGCACTGGTCATCTGCATCGACGATGAGGGCATCAACTGCGAACAACAGCAGAACGAAGATGCTCGCCTGCGGCGATTCGGCCTGGAGACCCTGCGCTTCAGCGAACAGGAAGTGCTGTTCGATACCGACCGGGTGGTGGTCGAAATCTTCCGCAACACGCTCAACCGCACCGCCCGAAGCGAAAAACGTTCCAATGGCTGAGGGCCGGAACACTCAAGGCGCTCAAGGCCCGTAGAGACGTGCCAGCAAGGCTTCGAATGCCGCCTGACGATCCGGCGGCGTTGGAGCCAGCAGCCCTTCCACCTGCAGGATCTCGATCAGCTTTACCGGCGGACGCCTGGCATCTCCAACGATCTCCACGTGACCGGCCTCCACCTGCACATTGCTGACCACGGGGAAGCGATCCACCGGCGGGTGATACTGCTCTGCCACCCCGAACACGCCATCCCGGCTGATGCAGCGCCCACGGTCGTCCTTCACCCGGCAGGTATCCCTTTCATCGGTGACCACCTTGAGGTGGCGCTCAAGCTCCGGCAGCGGAGCGCCCGGCTGCTGAATGAAATCCGAGGCAGCCGTGATCTCCCACCACTTGTCGCCGCTGATGTAGCGGCAGATCCCCACCGTAATGCCCAACGAAAGAACATGTGTCAGACGGGATCCGCAGGCGCTGGCGGCCGGTATGCCGGCGAATGGCGTGGCCACGGTCACCAGGTCGTTCGGAACCCGCGACAGGGTGAGCCCATCCGGCCGATCCTCGATCACGGCCCGCCGGGCCACCAATCCACCCTGGCTGTGAGCGAGTACATTCACGGCCACATCGTCATCCATGGCTTCACCCAGGGCCTCGAGCGCCGTCATCAATTGCCGGGAACTGACTTCAAGGCTGTCCCGATCGTCGTAGCTGAAACAGACCGACTGCTGCCCGTGAAAGGCGTAGACCTGGGAAAGGCTGCGCAGCCGCCCCGCGGATCCGTAGCAGCCATGCACCAGTACGGTGACCGGCTCGCCGGTATTGATTGAAAACTGCCGATCGGGCACATCCGAACAGGGGCCAAGGCTCTCGATTGCCAATCTCGCGTTCGGCTCGGGCAACAAGCCGTCATCGATCCCTTCCAGCCCCTCGGGTTCGATCCTGGGAATGGCACAAGCCGCCAACAACATCAGGGGAACCGCAGCAAGGCCGAATCGCGTGGCAGTCATCAAGCACTTCCTTCCGGGCTCCTTGCCCGTCGCCTTCAGTGGCCGACTCGTGGATGCATGCCAGCATGATGCCGTGGCACCATGAACAACCCGAGCCGGGGTGTCTCCAATTCAATCACAGACACCCGGAAAACCATACCCTGAAGACCGGAGCCTGACCATGCTTGAACCCATCCGCAGTCATCGCGTCGCCGATCTGGTGCAGTCGGACATCCGCGCCATGACCCAGCGCTGCGTCGAGCTCGGGGGCGTCAACCTGGGCCAGGGGGTCTGCGACACTCCGCCCCCCAACCCCGTGGTTGCCGGTGTGCAGGGTGCCCTGGATCGGGGCGCCAACATCTACACCCGCTTCGACGGTGTCGGCCGCCTGCGCAAGGCTCTGGCCGGCAAGTTCGAGCGGCATAACGGTCTCAAGCCGGATCCGGACTGTGAGATCGTGGTCACCATCGGCAGCACCGGGGCCTTTGCCGCCACCCTGATGGCGCTCTGCAATCCGGGTGACCGGCTCCTGCTGCTGGAGCCCTATTACGGCTATCACCTCAACACCGCCCGCGTGGCCCAGCTCGAAACCGAGCTGGTACCCCTACAAGGGCCCGAACTGAAGCTGGATGCCGGTCTTCTGGAAGAAAAGGCACGCGGTGCCCGTGCGCTGGTGCTCAACACCCCCGGCAATCCCTCCGGTCGGGTCTTCACGCGTGAGGAACTGGAGGCGATCGCGGATATCTGCCGGCGGCATAATCTGCTATGCATCACCGACGAAATCTATGAGTATTTTCTCTACGACGGACGTAAGCACATCAGCATCGCCACCCTGCCGGGCATGTGGGAGCGCACGGTCACCATCACCGGCTACTCCAAGACCTTCTCCATCACCGGCTGGCGCATCGGGGCCGTGGCCGCTCACCGGGATCTGGCCGCTCCCATCGGCCTGGTCAACGACCTCTATTACGTCTGCGCCCCCTCCCCCCTGCAGTACGCCGTTGCCGATGGCATCAACACCCTGGCTGACGACTTCTACCGGGATCTGGCACAAGAATACCAGGACAAGCGCGACCGCTTCTGCGGCGTGCTCAAGGAAGCCGGCCTCACCCCCGCCATTCCCGAAGGCGCCTATTACGTCCTCGCCGACATCCGCCGACTGGGCTGTGACAATGCCCGCGACGCCGCCATGAAGCTTCTGGAAGAAGCCGGCATCGCCAGCATCCCCGGCAGCGCCTTCTTCGCCGACCCCCGAGGCGAACAGCTCGTCCGCTTCTGCTTTGCCAAGGACGAAGACACTCTCAACCGCGGCTGCGAACAGCTCAGCGACTGGGCAAGAAAGCAGCGCTGAAATGATCGGGGTTTGAGTCCCTGGCCCAGTCGCGCCCCCAGATACAGAAACGGCCCACCCGAGACCGGGTGAGCCGTGCTGGTAATTGGTGGGCCGCCAGGGACTCGAATGGATTGTCAGGAACAATCCATCGCGAAGCGCGTTAGCGCGGAGCCCGTAGCGACAGCGGAGGGTGAGGGCCATGGATGGCCCTCACAACCCCGAACCAATAAAAATGATCGGGGTTTGAGTCCCTGGCCCAGTCGCGCCCCCAGATACAGAAACGGCCCACCCGAGACCGGGTGAGCCGTGCTGGTAATTGGTGGGCCGCCAGGGACTCGAATGGATTGTCAGGAACAATCCATCGCGAAGCGCGTTAGCGCGGAGCCCGTAGCGACAGCGGAGGGTGAGGGCCATGGATGGCCCTCACAACCCCGAACCAATAAAAATGATCGGGGTTTGAGTCCCTGGCCCAGTCGCGCCCCCAGATACAGAAACGGCCCACCCGAGACCGGGTGAGCCGTGCTGGTAATTGGTGGGCCGCCAGGGACTCGAACCCCGAACCTACTGATTAAGAGTCAGCTGCTCTACCAGTTGAGCTAGCGGCCCGCGTCTAAAAAACGCTTGTCGGTTCATCATCTACCGTATTCGGCGGATGACAATCCAGTGCCAGTGGCTACCTGGCATCGAGGCTGAAAGCCTCTCCCACAATAAAAATGGGGTGGACGATGGGACTCGAACCCACGACGACCGGAATCACAATCCGGGGCTCTACCAACTGAGCTACGCCCACCATTGAAACTGCTTACGAAAGCCCGCGGCATCGCGAACCCTCGGGCCGGGACTGGCGCGCCCGGCAGGACTCGAACCTGCAACCGACGGCTTAGAAGGCCGTTGCTCTATCCAATTGAGCTACAGGCGCAAACCCTGTTTTCCTGCCTTGAGTCCCGACCGGATGTTTGGTCGGGGCAGAGGGATTTGAACCCCCGACTTCCTGCTCCCAAAGCAGGCGCGCTACCAGGCTGCGCTATGCCCCGCGCCGACCTGTCCGGGCCTCCCGCGGGGGCCCGATCCGGCAGACCGCGAATGATACTGCCTGGGCGGGTAAGCGTCAATCGCGGGAACTGTCCCCCAATCCGGCTTTGTGCGACAATCTGCGCCCTCTCCGGGGGCGCCCGACGGCGCTCCAGGCCAATCGCAGAACCGGGATCCGCCATGTCAGCACAACTGATCGACGGCAAGGGCTTTGCTGCCCGCATTCGCGAAGACATCCAGCGGGGTGTGGATCAGCGCATCCGGCGCGGCCTGCGCCGTCCGGGGCTGGCGGTGATTCTGGTGGGGGACGACCCGGCTTCGAAGGTCTATGTGGGCCACAAGCGAAATGACTGCGAGCAGGTGGGCATTGAGTCCCAGGTACTGGATCTGCCCTTTTCCACCACGGAAGCCGAAGTCCTCCACCATATCGATGAATACAATGCCAACCCGGATGTGGATGGCATCCTGGTCCAGCTGCCCCTTCCCCGCCACATTGACACCACCCGGGTCATCGAGCGCATTCGGCCGGACAAGGACGTGGACGGCTTTCACCCCTACAACATCGGTCGTCTCGCCCAGCGCATTCCGGCACTGAGGCCCTGCACCCCCTTCGGTGTCATCCGCCTGCTGGAATCCATCGGCGAGCCCTTCAAGGAACGGGATGCCGTGGTGGTGGGCGCCTCCAACATCGTGGGTCGCCCCATGGCTCTGGAGCTGTTGCTGGCCGGCGCCACGGTGACGGTCTGCCACCGTTTCACCCGGGATACCGAGGCACATGTTCGCAATGCCGACCTGGTGGTGGTGGGCGTGGGCAAGCCGGGCCTGGTCAAGGGTGAGTGGATCAAGGAAGGGGCCACGGTAGTGGATGTGGGCATCAACCGCATGGATGATGGCCGCCTGGTGGGGGACGTGGAGTTCGATGTGGCAAAGGAACGGGCCGCCTGGATCACACCGGTGCCCGGCGGGGTGGGCCCCATGACCCGGGCCATGCTGCTGCAGAACACCCTCGACGCCGCCCGGCATCACGATGACTGAACCGCTTTGTCGCCGTTCCGTCGAGTGAACCGTTCCCAGTGAACCGATAGCCGGCCCAGCCAAGTGCGCCAGCAGGGTTCCGATCGATCCCTTACCCGGCTTCTCTCGACCGTTCACCGAAGCGGCATGGCAGTCCCGCTAGCAGAAACCGTTCACCTTCCCGGTCATCCCCGCTTCCACTTGGTTCCGTCGGGACCATCTTCCAGCACGACGCCCTGGGCCTGCAGCTCATCACGGATACGGTCGGCTTCCGCGAAGTCCCGGTCCTTCCGGGCCTGATTGCGCTGCTCGATCATGGACTCGATGGTGCTCGCGTCCAGGTCAGCGGCATCGCTGCCGCCCTTCAGGAAAGCATCCGCGTCACTCTCCAGGATGCCAAGCACGCCGCCCAGCTCGACCAGCAAGGCCGCATGTTCTCCCGCCGATGTCTGTTCTCCCTGGTCCCGCAGACGATTGATCTCCCTCGCCAGGTCGAACAGGACCGCCACGGCTTCCGGGGTGTTGAAATCGTCATCCATGGCCGCTGCAAAGCGCTCCCTGAACGAGGATTCCCGGGGTGGCTCACCGGCGGGCGGGGTTTCGCGCAGGGTGGTGTAGAAACGCTCCAGCGCAGCGCGAGCGGTATCCAGGTTCGCGGTGGAGTAATTCAGGGGACTGCGGTAGTGACTGTTCAGCATGAACATGCGCACCACTTCAGCGGGATAAGCCTGGAGCACATCCCGAATGGTGAAGAAGTTGCCCAGGGATTTGGACATCTTCTCTTCATCCACCTGGACGAAGCCGTTGTGAATCCAGTAATTCACATAGGGAGAATCATGGGCCGCACAGGATTGGGCAATCTCGTTCTCGTGATGGGGAAACTTGAGATCCATGCCCCCGCCATGAATGTCGAAATGCCGGCCCAGGTGATGGGTGGACATGGCTGAGCACTCGATATGCCAACCCGGCCGCCCTTCCCCCCAGGGACTAGGCCAGCTGGGCTCGCCCGGCTTGGCCTTCTTCCACAGCACGAAATCCAGCGGATCCCGTTTGGCCTCTTCCACTGCTACCCGCGACCCGGCCCGAAGATCCTCGGTGCGCTTGCCGGAAAGACGTCCGTAATCCTCGAAACGGCTCACCGAGTAATAGACATCGCCGTTGGCCGCCACATAGGCATAGCCCTTTTCCTCCAGGCGCTGGATCATGGCAATGATGTCGTCCATGTGTCCGGTGGCCCGGGGCTCATGATCCGGCGGCAGCACATTCAGGGCCCGCTCATCTTCATGCATGGCGGCCGTGAAGCGCTCGGTCAGGCTGTCGACGGACTCACCGTTCTCCACCGCCCGGGCGATGATCTTGTCGTCGATGTCGGTGATGTTGCGAACATAGGTCAGGTCATAGCCGGCATGACGCAGATAGCGAGCGATGACATCGAACATCACCATCACACGGGCATGGCCGATATGACAGTAGTCATACACGGTAATGCCGCAGACATACATGCGGATCTTTCCGGGCTCGATAGGCTGAAAGTCTTCTTTCTGGCGAGTGAGTGAGTTGTGGATTTTCAGCATGACTTGTTCTGGCCGGTAAGGGGGAGTGGACAGCAATGCCGGGGTTCTCAAATCGTTGTCGGATTTTAACAAATCGTAGAAAAGCCGATTACGACAACGACAACGACTGGACAGGATACCTCAGGTGAGTCCGATACATCGTTCCAGACGTCGGGCCGCTTCGGTCTGGCCAATCAGGGTGAGGACGCCATCCAGCTCCGGACCACGCCGGCTGCCGGTCAGGGCGATTCGCAAGGGCATGAAGAGCTTCTTTCCCCTGGCACCGGTTGTCTGGCGAATGCGATCCACCCATTCCTGATAATCCGGGCCAGTCGCTTCCAGCGCATCAAGGGCCGCTTCGAAGAACTCCCGACCGCTTTCTTCCACCACCGCCCGGGTGTCGGCATCCAGATCACCGGGATGATCAAAGAGGCGACGGGCCCACGCCCGGGCTTCTGCCGGGAAGACCACATTGTGACGAATCAGGTCACAGAAAGCGCGCGCCTTGCCCGGCGGAACCGCCCCGGCGACCGCATCGGCCATCCACTGCCAGGCCGCGTCCGCGTCCAGGCGCGCCACCGCCACCTTCTGCCAGTGCAGCAACTGCTGGGCATCGTAACGGGCCGGGGCACGGCCTACGCGTCCGGGGGCGAAATCCGCCGCCAGTTCCTCCAGGCTGCGGAAGCGGTCCTCTTCGTCGTAACGATGACCCAGGCGCGCCATGTAATTGAGCAGTGCCAGGGGCAGATAGCCTTCGGCACGAAAATCCCGGATTCCGAGGCTGCCGGCCCGCTTGGACAGGGGCCCCCCATCCGAGTCGGCAATCAACGGCAGATGACCGTAAACGGGGGCCGGCAGATCAAGGGCTTCCAGCAGCAAGAGCTGGCGGGGCGTATTGGTGAGGTGATCCTCCCCCCGCATCACATGACTGACACCCATCAGGGCATCATCCAGCGCATTGCTGAAGAAGAAGGCGGGCGTGCCGTCCGTGCGGCGGATGACGAAATCGCCGATCTCATCACTCTGGAAAGACTGGGGTCCGCGAATGAAATCCTCGAACTCGATACGGCGCCCGGAGGGTACCCGGAAGCGCCAGGAAGCAGGCTCACCGGATTCAAGGCGTCTGCGCGCCTCGTCCGGATCCAGCCGCGCGCAGGTGCCGGCATAGCGCGGCGGCTTGCCGGCGGCCCGCTGGGCGGCCCGGCTGCGCTTGAGCTGTTCCGGTGTGCAGAAGCAGGGATAGATCAGACCGGCGTCATCCAGACGCTTGAAATGCCTTGCGTAGATCGCCTGGCGTTCCGACTGCCGATAGGGGCCCTGCTCACCGCCGGCATCGTGCCCCAGGGACCAGTCCAGACCGAGCCAGCGAAGATCCTCCATCAGGGAGGTCAGAAAGTTGTCCCGCGACCGTTCCGCGTCGGTATCCTCGACACGCAGCATGAAATGCCCGCCGCGGCCTCGAGCCAGCAGGGCGTTGAACAGGGCCGTGCGGGCATTGCCCACATGAATGTGGCCGGTGGGGCTGGGCGCGAATCGGGTGGTGACGGTATCGTTCATGGCGCGGCATCATAGCCGATCGCGGCCATGGCCACAAAGAGCCGGCCTGTTAGAATTATGCGCCAATCCCGCTCATCGACCTCCGACACAGGACGACTGGCCATGCCCCGCACGCTTTGCGCACTGCTTCTTGCCCTCTGCCTGGCCCTGCCGGCCGACGCCGCGACCCGCAGCAGCCACATCCTGCTGGAAACCAGCCTGGGTGACATCCTGATCGAACTCAATCATCGCCGGGCGCCCCTGACCACGGCACGGATCGTGGAGCTGACCGATGAGGGGCATTACGATGGCCTGATCTTCCACCGGGTCATTCCGGGGTTCGTGGCGCAGACCGGCGGCTTCACCAGAGCGCTGGAGCCCCGCAACCCGGAGGCCACCATCGTCAATGAATCCGGCAATGGCCTGCGCAATCGCCGAGGCAAGGTTGCTCTGGCCCGGGGCAATGAACCGCACTCGGGCACGGGCCAGATCTACTTCAACCTGGATGACAATGACAGCCTCGACCCCAGCTCCCGCCGTTGGGGCTATGCCGTCTTCGGGCGGGTCATCGCCGGCATGGAGGTGCTGGATACCATGGCCGAGATACCCACCGGCGCCCGCCCGCCCCTGCCGTCGGATGTCCCCGAACAGCCCATCGTCGTTGAGCGCGCCGTCGGCCTGGACCGGGACGCCGCGCTGGAATGGATCATTGCCTGGGAAGAGGCCCGGATGGAAAAGGAAAACGAACAATGAGCACCCTGTTCATCTCCGACCTGCACCTGCACACCACGCGCCCGGAAATCACCCGGCTGTTTCTTGACTTTCTGCAGGGCGAAGCCCGGGAGGCGGAAGCGTTATATATTCTGGGCGACCTGTTTGAAGCCTGGATCGGTGACGATGCCGCCAGCGAACATGACCAGGCCGTGATCGCCGGCATGAAGGCGCTCACCGACAGCGGTGTGCCGGGCTACTTCATGCGAGGCAACCGGGATTTTCTGATCGGCGAACGCTTCGCCCGCGAAACCGGCTTCAGCATTCTCCCCGACCCCACCACCGTGACCCTCTACGGTGAACCGGTCCTGCTGATGCACGGCGACTCCCTGTGCATTGACGACCACGACTACATGGCCTTTCAGCAGGTGGTTCGCAGTGAGGCCTGGCAACAGGACTTTCTCTCCAAACCCATTGAGGATCGCATCGCCTTCGCCAGGAAGGCCCGGGAGGAAAGCGCGGCCCGAGGCAAGGAAAAGTCCATGGAAATCATGGATGTGAACAAGCAGGAAGTGAAGAAGAGCATGGCCGCAGCCGGCGTTCGCCGCTTCATTCACGGCCACACCCATCGCCCGGCCATTCATGACATTGAAGTCAATGGGGAACCGGCCCAGCGCATCGTGCTGGGGGACTGGTACGAACAGGGCAGTGTCCTGCGGGTGAATGCCGGGGGCTATGACCTGCGGAGCATTCCCCTGGAGGCTTGAGCCTTTCTCGTTGTCGTTGTCGTTGTCGTAATCGGCCTTTTCCAGAGGGACTAATGCCGATTACGACAACGACAACGACAACGATCGACTAGGCGGGAACCCCCGAATGAAAGCGAAACTGGGTATCCGGGCTTGTGATCAGCTCTGCTTCCCGTTCAGCGAACAGGGCAACCCTGTCATCCACCGGGCCTTCATTGGCCGCTTCGGCCAGCTTGAGATAATCACGAAAATGCCGGGCCTCTGACTTGAGCAGACGAGCGTAGAAGCCACCGACTTGCTCGTCCAGCCGCGGAATCAGTGCTTCGAAACGCTCACAGGAGCGCGCTTCGATGAAGGCGCCACAGACCAGCAGGTCCACCAGCTTGCCCGGCTCCTCCTTCCTGACCTGTTCCCGCAGGCCGGACGCATAGCGCGAAGGCGCCATGCGCCGATAGCGCATGCCGCGCTGGCGGATGATTTTCAGCACCTGTTCGAAATGACGCAGCTCTTCCCGCGCCAGGCGTGACATCTTTTCCTGCAGATCCGTCAGACCCGCGTAATCATGCATCAGGCGCATGGCGGTGGCAGCTGCCTTGCGCTCACAGTGGGCATGATCCACCAACAGGGTTTCCAGATCATCCGGGGCGACCGCGAGCCAGGCCTCTGGGGTCGGACAGGGAAGGAAATCATGAATGGTCATGGTCATGAACCGTGTCTTGGATGGCCGAACATTATACGGCAGCCTGATCAGCGCGGCAGTTTCACACCGATGATGAGGTCATTGACATTGGTATCACTCGGCCCGGTATTCACCAGGTCTCCGGCGGCGGCCAAAAAGCGCCCGGCATCAGCCCAGTCCAGGGCATCCTCGGCACACAATCCGGCTGCCCTGCCCCGTTCCAGGGTCTCACCGTCCACGATGGCTCCGGCATCCCCTTCCGGCCCGTCCAGGCCATCACTGCCGCAGGCGAGCAGCAGGCAGTCGTCCTGTCCGGCCAGACACTCCGCGGCAGCCAGCGCCAGCTGCTGACAGCGACCGCCACGCCCCGGTACGCTGGGCAGGGTGATGGTGGTTTCCCCGGTCCAGACCCAGAAGCCGGGCTCGGCATCACGCAGGGTCTGCGCCAGCGAACGCCCCATGTCCGCGGCATCCCCCTCCACCCAGCCATGACCGGCGTGAACCGGCAGGTGGAATACCCCGCCAAGCTCGGCAGCCACCGCCGCCAGGGTTCCCGAGTCTGCCACGACCACATGGTCGATCTCGGGGGTATCAGGAGGCGCCTCCTTGCCGAGCAGAACGGAGATCCAGTCCGGCACGATGGGGAGCTCGCCGCCAAGTGCAGGCAAAAAGGGGCCGGAGGCCAGGGCGGAGGGATACCCGGGCGGCACATCGGACAAGGCAAGAACGCGACAGGGCCTCGCCCCCATGTGCCGAGCCAGGCCACCTCCCTTGACTCGGGACAGGCTCTGGCGAATCCGGTTCACATCAACGATGTCCAGACCGGAAGAAAGCAGCCAGTCATGAACCGCCGCCACATCCTGTTCGCTCACCCCCTCCCACGGCGCCTCCATGAGGCTGGAACCGCCACCAGAGAGCAGGGCCAGCAAGGGAGCCGCATCCGGCAGGCCGGCCAGGAACTCAAGTGCGCGTTCACCAGCCGCGAAGGAGCCCGGGCCTGGCAAGGGATGTTGGGCAGCATGACATTCGATGGAGGGCGCGATAGCCGCCGGACACTGCTGGTCGGGATAAACGACCAGCCCGCTTTGAACGGCCATGCCACTGTCCAGCACACCATGGCACATGGCCACGGCCGCCTTGCCGATCGCCAGCACATGACAGTGTGACGCAAAGGGGTTGTGATCAAGATGGTTCGCCACCAGACGGCGCCCGGATACCCGGGCAACGGCATCGTGGTAAACGGACAACAATCGAAAACGTGCTTCGTCAATACGCGGATTCATGCATATCCCCAATGACACGTCCGCCGCTTGAACAGAGCGGTGATGCTTCCTGACGGTCAGGACGCGTTGTGCAGATCGATCACACCCCGGTATTGATTGTCCTTCTTCGACTTGGCCGCGTCAGATCGTTCCCGAGCCAGACGGGCAAGATACTCCTCGCTGACATCACCGGTGACGTAATGGCCGTCAAAGACAGAAGTATCGAAGGTCTTGAGACCCGGATTGCCAATTCGCACCGCTTCCACGAGATCCGGGAGATCCTGGTAGAAAAGGCGATCGGCGCCGATGAGTTCGCAGACCTCTTCCGTGCTGCGGCCGTGAGCGATGAGCTCATCAGTCGTGGGCATATCGATGCCGTAGACATTGGGGTATCGCACTGGCGGTGCGGCCGAGGCGAAATAGACGTTTTTGGCGCCGGCATCCCGGGCCATCTGGATGATCTCCCGCGAGGTGGTGCCTCGAACGATGGAATCATCGACAAGCAGCACGTTCTTGCCGCGAAATTCCAGGTCAATGGCGTTGAGTTTCTGGCGAACGGATTTCTTCCGCTGCTTCTGCCCGGGCATGATGAAGGTACGGCCGATGTAGCGATTCTTCATGAAGCCTTCGCGGTACTTCACCCCCAGCTGAAAGGCCACCTGTAGGGCGGCCGTGCGGCTGGTATCCGGGATGGGGATCACCACATCGATGTCGTTGTCGGGCCATTCCCGGTTGATCTTCTCGGCCAGCGTGTCCCCCATGCGCAACCGCGCCTTGTACACTGAAACATCATCCATGATGGAATCCGGCCGCGCGAAATAGACGAATTCAAACAGGCAGGGGTTGGCCGAGGGGCCTTCAGCGCACTGATGGGTATGCAGCTGCCCTTCGCTGTCGATAATGATCCCTTCACCCGGCGCCACGTCCCGTACCAGCT
Organism: Natronospira bacteriovora; assembly: GCF_030848495.1. Classification (NCBI taxonomy): domain Bacteria; kingdom Pseudomonadati; phylum Pseudomonadota; class Gammaproteobacteria; order Natronospirales; family Natronospiraceae; genus Natronospira; species Natronospira bacteriovora. The sequence continues at coordinate 146,991 of NZ_JAVDDT010000002.1, read as the reverse complement.
CAAAGCCCAGCGCACTCAGGGCAACACTTTCCGATGCCACCATGTACTCCCGGCCCTGCTCGGTCTCACGGACACCGAAGACCAGGGGACGGATCCCCCAGGGATCCCGGAATGCCACGAGGCCATAACCGGTAATCAGCGCCACGGCGGCATAGCCGCCACGACAGCGGTGATGCACGGCACTGACCGCCGCGAAGATATCCCCGGCCTCCAGCTTGAGCTTGCCGGCCCGCTGCAGCTCATGGGCAAAGACATTGAGCAGGATTTCCGAATCCGAGTCGGTGTTCAGGTGGCGCAGGTCTTCACGATACAGCAGCTCTCTGAGCTCACCCGCATTGGTGAGGTTGCCATTGTGAGCCAGGGCGATACCGTAGGGCGAATTCGTGTAGAGCGGCTGGGCTTCGGAGGAGCTCGAGCTGCCGGCGGTGGGATAACGGCAATGACCGATGCCCATGTTGCCGCGCAGACGCAGCATGTGTTCGGCAGCGAAGACATCACGTACCAGACCATTGCTCTTGCGCAGGAAGAGACGGTCGCCCTCACATGTCATGATGCCGGCCGCATCCTGTCCACGATGCTGAACCACCGTCAGCGCGTCATAGATTGCCTGGTTGACCGGCTGATGCCCGGTCAGGCCCACGATGCCACACATGCGAAATACCTCTAGCGATTGAACGTAAGCACGTCGCCGACCATATCCGGCGGCAGGAAGGAGGCCAGCCAGGCGGCGACCGGCTCCAGTATGGGGATGAAGGCGGAGTTCGACCACCAGGGGTCCTGGTTCACCTCCGTCAGTATGCCCAGCAGAACCAGTGCCGCCACCACCAGCACGCCACGAGCAAGGCCGAACAGTACGCCGATCATGCGATCCGTGCCGCCCAGCCCCGTCTTCTTCACGGCCAGGCTGACGAAATGATTGACCATGGCGCCGATGATCAAGGTCACGATGAACAGGCTGGAAAACGCAACCAGAACACGCACGGACGGCGTTTCGATGCGATTGGCCAACAGCGCATCAAGGGCATCCACGAAGGTGAGGGACACCCAGAAGGCCATGATCCAGGTGGCCAGGGACAGGGCCTCCTTGACGAAACCCCGCATCAGACTGATCAGTGCGGAGAGGATGACCAGCGCGACAATGAAGTAATCAACCCAGACCATGCCCTTCCATCCCCAGGATCAGCGGCCAGTGCCTGCCCCACAGCAGGCAATCGCCAGACACACCGGCGGGGGGCATTCTATCAGGGAAGCGCTGCGGGCACGATGCCTCGGGGCGGGCGGCATGGCTCACGGATGTGGCACCGGTCTGGCCTCATGGCCCGTTCGCTGCCGAATGCGTTCGGCAATTCGCTGGGCGCCCTCCCGTTCCGGCTCAAGGCCCACACGCACACGGTAGAAGGTAGTACCGCCGCGCTCATGCTGCATGACAAAGGCCTCGAAGCCTTCATCACGCAGCTGCTGGACCAGTCCTTCGGCATTGCTGCGCTCGGAAAAACTCCCCACCTGTGCACTCCAGCCACTGCCACTGGGTACCGTGCCTTCCCGATCCGCGGCCTCACGCTGTTCCGGTTCGGATTCAGGTTCGGATTCAGGTTCCGGTTCGGGCTCTGCTTCGGGCCGAGGCTCCTCCGCTTCCCGCACGGCCTGCCGGCGATCGTCGCTGGCCTCATCCAGGGCCCGCACTCTGGGTACTTCCCGCACAGGCTCGGGGTCGACCTCCTGACGCTCGCGCTGCTCCGGGTCACGCAAATCCAGGCGGGTCACGGGCAATTCATCCTGTTGCCGCTCTCGGTCGAGGCGAACGATGCGCTCTTCCCCGTCGTCCGGACCACCAAGAATCATGGGCAGAATGATGATGGCTGCCGTGAGCAGCACCACGAGACCGATCAGGCGTTCCTTGAGCTTGCGATCCACGTCAGGGGCTCCCCTTCTCGACGGATTGGGATACAGCTGCAGTTTGCCGCGTGTCGCGCCATTCACGCAACACGGGCCCGACCGTGAAGAAGGAACCCAGCACCAGTATGCGATCGGTATCGGCGCTCGCCCGACTTGCCGCTCGCCAGCAGTGCTCCGGCGTCAAGGCGGCGGTTCTGGCATCCATGGCCACAGTCGCCGTGTCCGGCAAGCGGGCGGACAGCTCGGCACTGCCAAGACCGCCCTGTGCGGACAGATCGGCCGGCCACCATTCATCCACGTAAGGCATCAGCGCCGCGATCACCCCGCCCACATCCTTGTCGGCTTTCATGCCGATCACGGCCCGCACGGAGCCGGCAACCGGATGGGCCGCCAGCCAATCGGCCAGGGCGAGCGCTGCATCCGGGTTGTGCGCCACATCCAGCAGAGTCTCGGGTGGGCCGGGCATTCGCTGTACCCGTCCAGGCAGTCGGATTTCGCTCAGGACATTCACGACACGAGGCCCGTCGGCCACTGCCGAAGGCCGCAACAGGGCCACGGCCGCCAGGGCACCGCTGGCGTTGTCACGCTGCCAGGAACGCTGCCACCAGGGTTCGACGGGCAGTGACTGCAGGGATTGGGCCTGTGGCCCTCGCCAGGACCAGTTCTCTTCCGACGCGCCCTGCCAGGAAAAATCGCGCCCCGCCAGGTGCACACGGGCACCACTGTCTTCGGCCGCCCGGTGCAGATGGCCACCAACCTGGCCGTCAGCCACCACCGCCGATCGCCCCGGGCGGCACACCCCCGCCTTCTCGCGGGCGATACCGGCCAGGTCGCTGCCCAGCCAGTCGGCATGATCCAGAGCCACTCGCGTCAACAGGGCCACATCCGCGTCCACCATGTTGACCGCGTCAAGGCGACCGCCGAGGCCCACCTCCAGCACGGCATGATCCACGCCCTGTTCCCGAAACAACAGCAGGGCGGCCAGGGTGGTGTATTCGAAATAGCTCAGACTCGCGTCCCCACGCGCTGCCTCCACCTGGCACAGAGCCGACACGATGGCCTGGTCACTGGCATTCTCGCCATCGACCCGGATACGTTCGTTGAATTCGATCAGATGGGGAGAGGTATAGGCGCCGGTCCGGCATCCATCAGCACGCAGCAGGGCCTCAGCCAGGGCGACACTGCTGCCCTTGCCGTTGGTACCGGCAACGGTGAGCACACGGAACCCGGGCCGCTTGAGACCCAGGGCATCACGAACGGGAATGAGTCGATCCAGCCCCAGATCAATGGCCGCGGAATGCAGACCCTCCAACCAGGACAGCCAGTCCGAGAGCGGGGCACCCGGGCCGGGGGCCCCGCGTCTGTTCGAGGGTGTGGTGGCCATGGCCAAGGCCCTGCCGGCGTCGTCAGCCGGCGACGTCGGTGGCGTTCTGACGGGTCAGGATGGACAGCACATTGGCAAGCCGGTCACGCATCTCGCGGCGGTCCACGATCATGTCCACGGCACCATGCTCGACCAGAAACTCACTGCGCTGGAAGCCTTCGGGCAACGTCTCGCGCACGGTCTGCTCGATTACCCGCGGGCCGGCAAAACCGATCAGGGCCTTGGGCTCGGCCACATTGAGGTCACCCAACATGGCCAGACTGGCGCTGACACCGCCGGTGGTGGGATCGGTGAGCACGGAAATGAAGGGGACACCCTGCTCGGAAAGACGCGCCAGGGCGGCACTGGTCTTGGCCATCTGCATCAACGACAACAGGGCTTCCTGCATGCGGGCCCCGCCGCTGGCGGTGAAACAGATCAGCGGGCAATTGGCGTCGGAAGCGGCCTGGGCGGCGCGCACAAAGCGCTCGCCAACCACCGACCCCATGGAACCACCCATGAAGGCAAAATCAAAGGAGCAGGCCACCACGGTCATGCCCTTGAGTCGGCCCTTCATCACCACCAGGGCATCCTTCTCGCCGGTCTTCTTCTGGCTCTGGGAGATCCGATCCTTGTATTTCTTGCTGTCACGAAACTTCAGGGCATCCACCGGCTCCACGGAAGCGCCGATTTCCGCCATGGAATCCGCATCCAGGAAAAGCTCGAGACGATGGCGGGCCCGCAGTCGCATATGATGCCCGCACTTGGGGCAGACATGCTGGTTGCGCTCCAGATCCGAACGATAGAGCACGGAGTCACAGGCGGAACACTTGGTCCACAGGCCTTCGGGCACACTGTGGCTGCGGCCCTGGGTCTTGATTCTGGAAGGAACAAGTCGTTTGAACCAGTTCATTGCTGTGCCATTTCCTTTTTCGCGATATCGGCCCCGCGGGCTCCATCGATGGCCTCACGCAGGGGGCGCATGAATTCTCCTGCCGCTTCGGCCGGATCCTGACCGTTTCTGGCGGCTTCATGCAGACGGGCCACCAGGCTGCTGCCGATGATCACGGCATCCGCGAATTGTCCCACAGCAGCGGCGGTTTGCGCATCCCGGATTCCGAAGCCGACGCCCAGCGGCAGGTCGGTGTGCCGACGAAGGCCGTCCAGGCTGCCGGCCACGGCCGCCGCGTCCAGTCCACCCGCTCCGGTCACGCCCTTGAGAGAGACATAGTAAACGAAACCGCTGGCCAGCTGCCCGATGCGCGCACGGCGTGCCTCACTGGTGGTCGGTGCCACCAGAAAGATCATGTCCAGGCCCGCCTCCCGCAGTCGCGGGGCCAGCTCGGCTGATTCCTCCGGGGGGGAATCCACCAGCAGCACGCCATCCACGCCAGCCTCGGCGGCGGCGGCCACGAAACGTTCACTGCCCATGATCTCCACCGGGTTGAGGTAGCCCATCAGGATCACCGGGGTTTCTCCGTCGCGGTCACGGAACTGGCGCACCGCCTGCAGGGTATCTTCCAGTCGCTGTCCCGCGGCCAGAGCCCGCTCGCCCGCCGCCTGAATCACGGCGCCGTCGGCCACCGGGTCGGAAAAGGGCATGCCCAACTCCACCATGTCTGCCCCGGCCGATACCAGGGCATGCATGATAGCGACGGTGGAATCGGGGGACGGATCGCCGGTCATCACATAGGGCACCAGTGCGGCGCGTCCAGCCTCCCGCAGATGAGCAAAACGGGTTTCAATGCGACTCACAGCTCAATGCCCTCCTGCGCGGCCACGGTGTGCATGTCCTTGTCACCACGACCGGACAAATTGATGACGATGTCCTTGCCCCTGCCCAGCTCACGCGCCAGGCGGATGCCGTAGGCAATGGCATGGGCAGACTCCAGTGCGGGAATGATGCCCTCAAGACGGCTCAGGCGGTGAAAGGCCTCAATGGCCTCGCGGTCCCCCACATGGCCGTACTGCACGCGGCCATTGTCCTTCAGCCAGGCGTGCTCCGGCCCCACACCGGGATAATCCAGACCAGCGGAGATGGAATGGGTGTGGATGATCTGGCCGTGTTCATCACTCATGAGGTAGGTGCGATTGCCGTGCAGCACACCCGGCTTGCCGGCGGACAGTGATGCCGCGTGACGTCCGGTGTCGACACCATCACCGGCCGCCTCCACGCCATGCAGCGCCACGGATCGGTCATCAAGGAAGGGATGAAAGATGCCGATGGCATTGGAACCGCCGCCCACACAGGCCACCACCGCATCGGGGAGGCGCTCTTCCAGACTCTGCATCTGCTCCCGCGTTTCTTCCCCGATCACTGACTGGAAGTCGCGCACCATCATGGGATAGGGATGCGGGCCGGCCACGGTGCCGATGATGTAGAAGGTATCGTCCACATTGGCCACCCAGTCCCGCATGGCTTCGTTGAGGGCGTCCTTGAGGGTGCGTGAACCGGATTCCACCGGCACCACCTCGGCACCCAGCAGTCGCATGCGATAGACGTTGGCCTCCTGACGACGCATGTCCTCGGCACCCATGTAAACCACGCACTTGAGACCGAGGCGGGCGGCCACCGTGGCCGAGGCCACGCCATGCTGGCCGGCACCGGTCTCGGCAATCACCCGGGGCTTGCCCATGCGCCGGGCCAGGATAGCCTGGCCCACGGTGTTGTTCACCTTGTGGGCGCCGGTATGACAGAGGTCCTCGCGCTTGAGCCAGATTCGCGCTCCGCCGGCCCACTCGCTCAGGCGATCGGCCGGATACAGCGGCGTGGGCCGTCCCACGAAGCGGGCCAGCTCGCGCCGGATTTCAGCGTGGAACTCCGGATCCCGGCGGGCGTCCTCATAGGCCTGGCGCAGTTCCTCCACCGGCCCCATCAGGGTCTCGGAGACAAAGCGACCGCCAAAGATGCCGAAGTGGCCGGTGGCATCAGGCATCTGGCGCAGGCTGGCCGGGGCTTCATTTTCCAGATCAGTGGCTTTCACGGACACGATGAACCTCTTGGATGAATTGCTGCATCTTTTCCGGATCCTTGCGACCCGGCGCACTTTCAACCCCGGAGCTCACATCCACGCCCCAGGGTCTCAGTTCACGAATGGCCTGCCCCACATTGCCCGGATTCAGGCCACCAGCGAGGATCAGGCGACGGTCGGGCACCTCCGGCCATCGGGACCAGTCGAAGGTTTCACCGCTGCCGCCATCCCGGTCACCGGCGTGGCTGTCCACCAGCAGGGCGGCGGCATCGCCATATTCTCCGGCAATGGAATCCATGTCAGGGTTCCCCGACATGCCCACGGCCTTGATGTATCGGCGCCCGAAGGAACGGCAGAACGCCCCGCTCTCACGCCCATGGAACTGCAACAGTTCCAGAGGCAGGATTTGCAGCAGGGTTTCCAGCTGCCGGCGCTCGGGATTCATGAACAGGCCCACCACCGTCACGAAGGCCGGGGTGGCCGCGATGATACGGGCTGCCCTGTCCGGGTCGAGATGACGGGGACTGCGTTCATGAAAGACCAGGCCGATGGCGTCGGCACCGGCCTCCGCCGCCAGGGTCGCTTCCTGCGCCGTTGTGATGCCACAGATCTTGACGCGGGGAACGCGAGCCATGTTTCGGTATTCCATCGAGGTGATGCAGCAATGCTGCAACGATAACAGAAAGGCCTTGTCGCCTCACCCTGCCGGGCGCCCCTGTACAACGCGCCAGACGGCGTGGCCTCAGAGCAGTGGCGCTCCGGGCAGCATGGGTTCATCACCGGGGCGGCTGAGAGCATCGATGTCCGGGTAATCCGGATAACGCACACCATGGAAGTACAGGCCACCCGCTGGCGCCGTGACGCCACCCTGGGTGCGATCCCGCAATTCCAGCAGACGCAGCGGCCAATCTTCATCCGCCTCACCCTTGCCGATGGCGATCAGCACACCGGCAATATTGCGCACCATGTGATGCAGGAAGGCATTGGCACGTATATCCATCCACAGCAGGTCGCCCTGTCGCTGCACCTGGATGAATTCCACATTGCGGAACGGTGTGCGGGACTGGCAGGCCACGGCCCGAAAGGCGCTGAAGTCGTGCTCGCCAAGCAGATGCTGGGCAGCGCGATGCATGGCCGCCGCGTCCAGGCGGTGATAGATCCAGGCGGCACGATGTCGACCCAGGGCCGTGCGTGCCTGGCGGTTCCAGATCACATATCGATAGCTGCGTGAACGGGCGGCATAGCGGGCATGAAAATCCGACGGGGCCGGAAGCACCCAGCGCAGATTGATGTCATCCGGCAGGCGGCTGTTGCTGCCCAGAAGCCAGGCTCGTGGATCCCGATCTGCCGTACCGTGAAAATGCACGACCTGCCCGAGCGCATGCACTTCGGCATCCGTGCGGCCGGCGCAGACCACATCAACGGGGTGGTTGGCGACAAAGGCAATGGCCTCGGACAGGCGCTCCTGAATGGTGGGCACCCCGGGCTGCTGGGTTTGCCAGCCACGATAGGCGCTGCCATCGTATTCCACGCCGGCACACCAGATCCGGCGGTTGTCGATCTCGCTCAAAACTCTCTCCAGATTGCGCGCAAGTCCCTGACTCCGCGATCCAACAGTGCATCAAAGGGGCAAGCCCGCCAATAACAGAATGCCCGTCATGCCGGCCAGGAACAGCAGCCAGTCACGCACCTGCGGGGCCGGTGGTGGCCGGGGCAGGACAACTTTGCCGTCCTCTTCCTCGGCCCGGGCCTCGATACGGTGAATCTCTGCTGCCAGCGCCGCCGGAATCCAGGCCAGCCAGGCACGAAAACGGAAATGGCCTGCCGATGTTGACGGCCCCCCGGCCCGATCCCTGAGTGCCTGGCGATCCGCCATCGCGGCCTGCACCAGCCATCCGAGCCGTTGGCCGAAACGGCGTCCGGGCAAACCAATGCGATCCAGTGGTTGCAAGGCCAGCATGAGCAGACCCGTGAGTGCCGAAGCCGAAAGACTGACAAGCAGTGTATGCACGCTGGCGAACATGAGAACGAGGATGGCCATGCGTGTTCCGGCCTCGGCGATCGCATTTGCCCAGTCGGCCATGCCGGCCAGCCAAAAATAGACCAGCGCCAGGGCCAGCAACAACCACTTCAAGCGCCACAGTCCACGGCCCAGGCCCCGCATGGCCGCCCTGCCCCTGCTTACATGCCAGACGAGCAGCACCGCAGCCAGAATCAGCAAGGACAGGGGCGACATCCATGGCAGTGCACAGGCCAGCAGAACCACCAACAACAGATGAAGGCGTGGATTGAGCATCACGGCTACCGCGCTGACATCAAAAAGCCGCCGACCCTCCATGAGAGTCGGCGGCCACTTTCATCGGATACCGGGCAATCAGATGGATTCGAGCAGGGAACGGGCTTCCTTCTGCTGATCCTCGTTACCCTCGTCGATCACTTCTTCCAGAATGCCACGCGCCCCGTCGCTGTCACCCATGTCGATGTAGGCGCGTGCCAGATCGATCTTGGTATCGATCTCGCCCATTTCATCACCGTCATCGTCACCCAGGTCGAGCAACTCATCGTCATCATCGCCGAAATCGATGCCACCGGGGCGACCTTCGTCGGCCGTGGTGGTGCCCGGCTCGTCACGTTGCCAGCTCATTTCACCGGCATCGCCGCCCTTGTCCTCGTCACTGCCCACATAAGCGGACAACTCCTGGAAGGCTTTTTCGAACTGGGCCTGGGAATCGGTCCCGAAAGCCTCGTTGGCCTTTTCCGGCGGAACATCCACGGTCGGGAAATCCAGGTCCTCGTCCTTGTCCGTGTCACCCTCGGCCGTCCTGTCGAGAACGGAGGCGCTTTCCTCGTCGAGACCGAAATCCAGATCATCACTGTCGGACGGCTCTTCCGCCGCCGGCGCGGGTGACTCGGGTTCGGCCTGTGACGGCCCGGAGCCGTCGCCCTCGTCCAGATCCGGCAGATCAAAGGAAAGATCGTCATCGCCGCCACCGGCGTCTGAGTCCACCAGCTCGTCACTGCGGCCAGACACCCCGCCTTCGTCACCGGCGCTGTCGTCCGGCAGGTCGAAGACAGGCTCGTCTTCACCGTCATCAGCGGTAACGTCGGCGTCCAGATCTAGATCAATGGCTTCGCTCATGTCATCGGCATGCAGCATGCCATCACTCAGCGTGCCACCTTCAGGCGGCTCCAGATCATCCGTACCTGCTTCGTCCGGGGCAGCACCGGCAAACATGTCTTCGCTGGGGGCAATCTCACGCCCCATGCGGGCGATCTGGGCCCATTCATCACTGTCATCGCCCATCTCGTTGCGGAACCGCCGGGCGGCTTCAACAAAGGCGGCGGCATTCCCGGCCGCGAAATGGGTTTCGGCGAGCTTGAGGTGGATGCGCGCGTCCCTTGCGTTATTGGCCAGAGCATCTTCCAACATGCCCGAGGCCTTGTCGTAGGTACCGTAGGCCACATGGAAATCAGCTTCTTCAAGCAGCTCTTCGACGTTGGTGCCACAGTCGGCAGGTGCGGCTTCCTCACGCGCCTCGGCTGCGTCCAGATCATCGGACAGGTTCACATCCTCGACGTCACTACCGTCCGGGCTGACTTCCGCATCGGCAAGATCTCCATCGTCTCCTTCATCCCACTCGGTCACGGACGCCGTTGTGGCAGCGCGTCGGCGGCGAACCGCCACCAGACCCAGGGCGGCCGCCAGCACCAGGGCACCCAGAATACCCATGCCGACTGGCGTGGCCAGCAGCCCGGTGATCCGCGACAGCATTGAGGGCGGTTCCTGATGACGGGTAGCCGGGCGGGCCGGCTCCTCGGCTTCGGTCACCGGCTCCTCCTCCAGCGCTGCCATATCCTCGGCCGCCGCCTCGTCATCCAACGCGGCGAGGGCGTCATCATCCTCATCCGCCAGAGCCGCGTCTTCATCCTCGTCCCGAATCAGCTCATCGTCCTCTTCGGGAAGCATGTCTTCCTCATCCACGAAGACCGGCTCTTCCTCCAGACCGGCGACGAGATCATCGTCCCGAACCCGCTGCTGCAGGGAAGCAAGCTGCTCATCCTTGAGTTCCAGCATGCGGCGCAGCTCATCGATCTCGCCTTCCAGTTCGCTGACGCGGTCGCGCAGGCCGGCACTCTGGTCTTCAGCCTCAGCCCGCTGATCGCGTGCGCGATCCAGCTGGGTTTCCAGCTCGGCAATCCGGGTTTCGGCCTCCTCCGTACCCACGCCAACGGCCTCGGCATCCTCCTCGCCCGGCGCCACCAGACGCAGCTCATCGCGTTGCTCACGCTGCGGGGCTTCGGCAACGCGGGCACGACCCTGTTGCCAGGCTTCGTTCTGCCGTGTCACTTCACGGTTGGCAACGCTGACATTGACCCGATCCAGCTCCGCGCGCTCGGGAACACGCAGCACGGCGCCCTGACGCAAACGGTTGATGTTGCCGTCGAAGGCACCCGGGTTGGCTTCAAACAGCGCAATCATCATCTGGTTGATGGAAACGCCGGAGGGGCGCAGTTCATTGGCGATGTTCCAGAGGTTCTGATTGCGTTGCACCGGGCCGAAACGACCACCGAGCCGCGGCGCGGCCCGGTCGATTTCCGTGCGACGGGGTGTTACCCGTTCCGGTTCCGGTTCCGGCCTGGGCCGCTCGGCGCGGGGTTCGGGCCGCGGTTCACGGGGTTCCGCCTCGGTCACGGCCCGCTCCGGCTCCGCCGCCTCACCGGGACCGAAGTCCGGCGGGTCCAGCAGCAGGGTGTATTCGCGCAGGAGACGCCCGGCCGCCCATCGGGCCTCCACCAGGAAGCTGACGAAGGGATCCCGGACGGGCTGCTCCGTGGTGACATGAATGTAGGCATCCCGGCCATCACGAACCAGCTCGAAACGCATGCGGGCGTGAATGGCCGTGCGCTCCAGGCCGTAACGCTGGAAATGCTCGGTCGAGGCCAGGCCCACCTGTAATTGATCCAGCTCCTCCTGCCGCGGAGAAACCAGCTCGATGCGCGCATCAAGGGGCTGGTTCAGGGCGGACCGAAGCTCCACATCACCCAGACCCAATGCCCAGCTTGCAGGCATCCAGATCAGGGCGGCAATTGCCACGGCGCAGGCCAGAATCGGTCGCATTATCACTCCGTCACTCCCCGGTCACTGAGGTCGCTGCCAGGCGAAAGCCGACTGCCGCGACCGGGACGCGCCTGGCGCCGGCGGTCATGGGCATGGAGCCGATACCTCATCAGCTTTCTTATGTAAGTGAGCTAAATATAGCTCACAAGTAGTCTTTTACCAAAAGTTCGGCGATCTGAACACTGTTCAGCGCCGCCCCCTTTCGGACGTTATCGGCCACCACCCAGAGATCGAGGCCACGTTCGCAGGAGATGTCCTCCCGAATCCGGCCAACCCAGACCGGGTCCTGACCGGCGGCTTCGGTGACCGCCGTCGGGTACCCGGCGGGCTCCCGCTTGTCCAGCACCTTCACGCCCGGTGCCTTCTTGAGCAAACGGGTGGCTTCCTCGGCACTGAGCTTGTCACGGGTCTCGATGTGCACCGCTTCGCTGTGCCCGAAGAAGACCGGGATGCGCACGGCGGTGGGGTTGACCTGAATGTTCGGGTCCAGAATCTTCTGGGTCTCCCACACCATCTTCATTTCTTCCCGGGTGTAGCCATTGTCCTGGAAGGTGTCGATGTGGGGAATGGCATTGAAGGCAATCTGCTTGGGCGAGATCCGGTTCTCGATCGGCTTGCCATTGAGCAGCTTGGCCGTCTGGTCGGCCAGCTCTTCCATGGCCGACTTGCCGGCACCGGACACGGCCTGGTAGGTGGCCACATTGATGCGCTCGATGGTGGCGGCATCATGCAGGGGCTTGAGCGCCACCAGCATCTGGATGGTGGAACAGTTGGGGTTGGCGATGATGTTGCGCTTGCCGTAGTCGGCAATCTTTTCCGGGTTCACTTCCGGCACCACCAGCGGAATGTCGTCCTCGCGGCGGAACTTGGAGGTGTTGTCGATCACCACGCAACCGGCGGCGGCCGCCTTGGGAGCGAATTCGGCGGAAATGTCGCCCCCGGCCGAAAACAGGGCCACCTGGACTTTCGAGAAATCGAATTCGGCGAGATCCTGCACCACGAGTTCACGACCGGCGTAACGCAGCCTCTTGCCGGCAGAACGGCTGCTGGCGAGCGGATGGATCTCGGCGGCGGGAAACTTCCGCTGTTCGAGAATCTCGAGCATGGTTTCACCCACGGCACCGGTGGCACCGACGATGGCGATATTGACCTGCTTGCTCATGTTGCGTGACTCCTGTTTCAACGATGAATGATTGCCGATTCGTCACGGCGCGGCAGCCCCCACCAGGCGATGGCGAAGGCCACGGCAGCACTCGCGGCTGCGCTCATGAAGACGACGGAAGGGCCGACACCGTCCCAGAGATAGCCCCCGGCCAGGCTGCCCACGGCGCCGCCGGCGCCAAAACTCAGGCTGCTGTAGAGCGCCTGCCCCCTCCCCTGTACGGGGCCGGTGAAGAAGCGGTGGATGAAATGCACCGCCACCGCGTGATACAGGCCAAAACTGGCCATGTGAAGCAATTGCGCGACGATCAGAACGGGTATTTTATCAACAAAGCCGGCAATCAGCAGCCAGCGCAGTGCCGTAAGCCCCAGAGCCACCAGCATGAGGGCCCTGGGGCCGGCCCAGGGCATCAGACGGGGCATGAGCAGAAAGACCCCGATCTCCGCGATCACCCCCAGGGCCCAGAACCAGCCGATGGCGGTGCCGCCATAGCCCACATCCTGCAGATAGAGGGTGAAGAAACCGTAATAGGGGCCATGACTGGCCTTGGCCAGAAAGCAGGCCATGAACAGGGCGATGACTTCGGGGCGGCGCAGCACGGCCATCACGCTGCCAGCGCCCGTGGGGCGGGGCCGGTCATCGCCCCGCTCTGGCACCGTCAGGGTACCCAGCCACATGGCCAGCAGCAGCCCCCAGACGATCCAGGGCAGGAGGCGGAAGCCGGCGTTCTCCAGCAAGGGGCCAAGGAGCACCACCGAGGCAATGAAGCCCACCGAGCCCCACAGGCGGATGCGTCCGTAGCGACTGACCCGATCACCCAGGTGGTTGAGCGTCACCGCCTCGAACTGGGGCAGCGCGGCATTCCAGAAGAAACTGAACAGCAGCATGACACCGGCCAGCCAGAAATAGGCATCGCCGAGGAGGACGGCACCGAAACTGAGAACGGCGAGGAAACCGGCCAGACGGATGACCGGCATGCGCCGGCCACGGCGGTCAGCGATCCAGCCCCAGATATAGGGTGCAATGAGCTTGGTGCCCAGCAGGATGGCCATGAGTTCGCCGATTTCCGAGGCCCCGAAGCCCAGGGAGCGGAGATAGGGGCCCCAGTAGGGAACCAGGGCCCCGAGAACGGCGAAGTAGAAGAAATAGAAACTGGACAGGCGAAGTCCGATCATTCTCCCGCCTGTCCCGGCACCAGCGGTCCCGGCCGCTCGCTGTCGGCATTCTGCGCCCGCTGGCGGAGATAGTGATCCATCAGCACCAGCAGCACCATGGCTTCGGCGATGGGTACGGCACGCAGACCCACGCAGGGATCATGGCGCCCGGTGGTCACCACGTCCACCGGCTTGCCCTCCAGATCGATGCTGCGTCCCGGCAGGCGGATGCTGGAGGTGGGCTTGAGCGCGATGCTCACGCGCAGATCCTGGCCGGTGCTGATCCCGCCCAGTACACCACCGGCATGATTGCTGAGAAAGCCCTCCGGGGTCATCTCGTCGCGGTGCTGGGTGCCTTTCTGCACCACGGAGGCGAAGCCATCCCCGACCTCGACACCCTTGACCGCATTGATGCTCATCATGGCCTTGGCCACATCGGCATCCAGGCGATCGAAGACGGGCTCACCCAGGCCGGTGGGCATGCCGCTGGCCACTACATTGATGCGGGCGCCCACCGAATCGCCGGATTTGCGCAGGCGTTGCATGTAGTCCTCGAGCTCCGGGACGCGGGTGGAATCGGCGCAGAAGAAGGGGTTTTCCTCGACGGCCTCCCAGCACTCGAAGCCCAGCGGAATCTCACCCAGCTGGGCCAGGTAGCCGCGTACTTCCAGGCCAGTCTCTTGCCGCAGGTACTTGCGCGCAATGGCGGCGGCGGCCACGCGCATGACAGTCTCCCGGGCCGAGGAGCGGCCACCGCCCCGGTAGTCACGCCGCCCGTATTTCTGCAGATAGCTGTAATCGGCATGACCGGGGCGGAAACGGTCGGCAATATTGCGGTAATCCCGGGGTTTCTGATCCTGGTTCTCGACCAGCAAACCAATGGGCGTCCCGGTGGTGGCGCCCTCGAATACGCCGGAAAGGATCCGCACCTGGTCGGGCTCGCGCCGCTGGCTGGTGTGCCGGGACTTGCCGGTGCGCCGACGTTCCACATCCTGCTGGATATCTTCCTCGCTGATGACGAGCCCGGGCGGGCAGCCCTCGACGATGCAGCCCAGCCCCGGGCCATGGCTCTCGCCGAAGGTCGTCACCCGGAATCGTTCACCAAAACCGCTACCGGACATGATCAGGCCTCCCTGCCGGTTCTTCATGCTCCAGCACGCCGAGATCGGCGGCCTGGATGATGCACACGCCCTGCCCGCCACGCGCGAATTCGGGCCACTCCATGGGCAGTTCCGGGAAACGCTCGGCCAGCGCCGGCGCCGCATTGCCCACTTCAAGCACCAGCAGGCCGTCGTCGGCCAGGTAATCCGCTGCCTGCCGGATGATCCGCGCCGCCAGGGCCGTACCGGCATCCCCCGCCACCAGACCCAGCCCGGGCTCGCGCAGAAACTCCTCGGGCAGATCCGTCAGCTCTTCCTCGGGCACATAGGGCGGATTGCTGATGATCAGGTCGAAGCCCAGGCGTGGAACGTCCGCGAACAGATCCCCCTGGTGGAGCTGCACCAGGGCTTCCATGCCGTGCAAGGCCACATTCTCACGGGCCACGGCCAGGGCCTGGGGCGAAATATCGGTGGCATGCACCACGTCCACCGGCAGATGGGCGGCACAGGCAATCGCAATGCAGCCACTGCCGGTACACAGGTCCAGGGCCGAATGGACGGGACGGTCCTCGCGCCAGGGGGTGAAACCGCTTTCGATCAGTTCCGCGACGGGCGAGCGTGGCACCAGAACATGCTCATTGACGCGAAATTCAAGGCCGGCAAAGCGGGTGCGCCCCGTGAGATACGCGGCCGGACGCCGGCTCTCGATCCGTTCCCGGAACAGGGCCATGATGCGAACGCCCTCAGCATGGGTCAGACGGGCATGGAACAGAGCCTCAGGCAGAGGCGGCTCCAGGGACAGGGTGTGAAGAACCAGCCACAGCGCCTCATCGACGGCATTATCGGTGCCGTGGCCGAAATACAGGCCGGCCCGGTTGAACTCGCTGGCACCCCAGCGGACAAAATCAGCCAGGGTCTGCAATTCGCCCGGGGGGAGGCCTTCCTGATCGTTGCGCCTATCCAAGTTGCTGCTCCAAACGGGTAGAATAAGCGCCCATCATAAAGACTGCCCCACCTTCAGCGGAAGGGGCGTCATCCACCGCCTTACGATTAGTGACCGTTTAGCCATGCATCGCAGCCTGATTCTTCTGATTGCTCTTGTTTTCGCCGCCGCCGGGGCCTTCGTGGCTCACCTGATCACGGACCGCCCGGGGCAGAAGCCGGAAACGGAAGCCGTACTGCTGGATCAGCCACGCCTGATCCCGGACATGATCCTGCTGGATCACTACGGCACGGCCTGGTCACCCGGGCGCCTGCAGGGGCAATGGTCGCTGATCTTCTACGGCTTCACCCACTGCCCGGACATCTGTCCGGAAACCATGGTGCAAATGAACCAGGTGCATCGCCTGGTGGAAGAGAGCGGGCAGGTGATGCCACCGTCGGTCATCTTCGTATCCGTGGATCCGGCGAGGGATACGCCGGAACGCCTGGCCCAGTACGTCCCCTACTTCAATCGCAACTTTCTCGGCCTGACCGGCAGCGAGGACGCCGTGGTTGAACTGGCCCTGTCGATGGGGGTTCCGGTGGCCATTCCCGAGGTGGAGCCGGGTGAGGATTACGAGGTGGATCATGGCGCATCGCTGACCCTGGTGGATCCGGATGGCCATATCCGTGCCTTCTTCACCCCACCCCATCGGGTGGAGAGCATTGCCCGGGACTACGAAGCCATCGTCCGTTACCTCAATAGTCACCATTAAGGAATGCGCCGAATGAAGCGAATTGCCCTGTTTCTGAGCCTGTCCCTGTGCAGCCTGGCGCTGACCGCCGAGCCGCCGATCACGGCAGAATCGCCCTGGGTCAGGGAAGCGCCACCCGGCACATCGGTCACGGCCGGCTACCTGCAACTGCACAATCGCGGTGATGAAGCCGTGTCACTGACGGCCGTTTCGGCCGACGAGTTTCGCCGCAGTGAATTGCATGAGACCGTGCATGAAGATGGACAGGCCCGCATGCGCCACGTGGACGCCGTGCTCATCCCCGCTGGCGGCCAGGCCGAGCTGGCGCCGGGTGGAAAACACATCATGCTGCACGAACCTCGCCGAACCCTGGAAGCCGGCGACTGGGTCACGCTGACGCTGCGCTTCGACAACGGGCAGCTATTGCAGATCGCTGCCCCCGTGCGCAAACGTACCGGACGCGAGGAAGCCGGCGATGATGAGCATGAACACCATCATCATGGAGCCCATGAATGACGGCTGCGCTGCCTCCCTCGCCTGGTGACTACGCCGCCGCCTGGCCTCAGTATCTGCTGCCTCAGCATCTCCTGTCGCGGGTCATTCACCGGGCCACACGCTCTCGTCGTCCATGGCTGCGGGATGCCATCATGCAGCGTTTCCTGGATCACTTCGAAGTGAACCTGGACGAAGCCGAACACAGCGATCTGTCCCATTACGACAGTTTCAATGCCTTCTTCACGCGGGCCCTCAAATCGGGGGCTCGGCCGCTGGATGACGCCGCCCTGGTCTCGCCGGTGGATGGCCGCATCAGTCAACTGGGCTCAATCTCGGGCGATCGGCTCTTTCAGGCCAAGGGGCGTGATTACGGCCTCGAGGAATTGCTGGGTAATGAGCAGCGGGCACAGCCCTTCCTGGACGGACAGTTCGCCACCATCTACCTGGCCCCGCACAACTATCACCGTATTCACATGCCCGTGGACGGGACGCTCACCGATCTGGTGCATCTGCCCGGCCGCCTGTTCTCGGTCAATCCACGCACCACCCGGGTAATTCCACGCCTCTTTGCACGCAATGAACGCGTGGCCGCCTGCTTCGATACGGCGCATGGTCCGATGGCCATGGTGCTGGTGGGGGCCCTGCTGGTCGGCTCCATCGAGACCGTGTGGACGGGTGAGATCACGCCCCCCACTCGCCTGTCACCCCGACGACTGCCACTGCCCGCGGCAGCGAGGCGGACGCTGGGGCGGGGAGACGAGATGGGCCGCTTCAACATGGGCAGCACCGTCATACTGTTGATGCCGAAATCGGCACCCGCTTTCCGGGAACAGCTCTTCCCCGGGGCCGCCCTTCGTCTGGGCCAGGCATTGAGCCGCCACTGAGCCACCGTCACGGAGATCGCATGCTTTCACTGCCCGAACTCAACTACGCTGACAAGACCGTCTTCTATGAGGACTTGCTGCTGGCCGCCCGGGGTCTGGTTCACGGCGAACGGGATCTGATCGCCAACTGTGCCAATCTGTCGGCCCTGGTTTTCCAGAGCCTCCCGGAAATCAACTGGGCCGGCTTCTATTTCCTGAAGGAAGGCGAGCTGGTGGTCGGGCCCTTCCAGGGCAAGCCGGCCTGTGTGCGCATCGCCATCGGCGAAGGGGTCTGCGGGACGGCGGTGAAGGAAGGTCGCACGCTAAGGGTGGATGATGTGGATGCCTTCCCGGGGCATATTGCCTGCGACGCTGACAGTCGCTCGGAGATTGTGGTGCCGGTTCGAATGGCTGGCGAGATTGTCGGTGTCCTGGACATCGACGCACCGGTTCCGGCGCGTTTCGGGGAGGAGGATCGCATCGGCCTGGAGGCGCTGGTAAGCGTACTAGAGTGAAAGCGCATATCGTGCCAATTGGGTATTTCGAATAAGTCCAGGCGAAGCGGGATCAGGGAGACGATCATTCAATGAAACGGATTCAGGTAGCCGTCGAGGATCTGCGCCTCGGCATGTATGTCGCGGAGCTGGACCGCCCCTGGCTGGACAGCCCCTTCCTGTTCCAGGGCTTCCTGCTGGAACGGCAGGAAGACCTGACAACCATCCGCTCCCTCTGCCGGCATGTACTGGTGGATGAGGCCCTGTCCACCGTGAGTGACCATACCGGCAGTCATTCATCGACGTCGGGGCATGAGAGGGTGGTGGCATCCAGCCGTCCCGGGGTCGACAGCGCTTCGCCACGTACATCCCGAGTCGTTCAACTGGATCCGAAACGCATTCTGTCCGCCGTACAGACAGGTCATGACACCCGTCAACGCACCCATGGTTACCTGAAGACACTGTTCCGGGATCTGCGCCTGGGACATACCGTGGACACGGAAGAAGCCAGGGGCTTTGTCAGCCAGATGGTCGATGCCATCACCGACTACCCGGATGTGGCCATATGGCTGACGCAGATGAAGAACAAGGACGAGTACACCTCGCTGCATTGCCTCAATGTCTGCGTACTGACCGTGGCTTTCTGCCGCCACCTGGGTTACTCGAGAACGGACCTTGAAACCATCGGCATCGGCGCCCTGCTGCATGATATTGGCAAGTCAAAGACACCGGAGCACATCCTCAACAAGCCCGGACGTCTCAGCCCCGAGGAATGGCAGATCATGCAGCGCCATCCGGAAGATGGTTACCGCATGATGCAGGAGGCCGGCGGGGATATTCCCGATGTGGCTCTGCAGATCATCCGCGGCCACCATCGGCGGGTGAATGGTGCCGGCTACCCCGAGCAATTCCCGCTCGGCGAGCTGGATGTCCCGGTACTGACGGTGGCCATTGCCGACGTGTATGACGCCATGACCAGCGAGCGCTGTTATCACCAGGCCATGGCAGCGGATGAAGTGCTGCGTCTCATGCGCAAGGGTGCCGGTCAGACCTTCGGCCGGGAACTGATGGAGGATTTCATTCGCTGCGTGGGGATTTTCCCGGTGGGTAGCGTGGTGGAGCTGGGTAACGGCAGCCTGGCACTGGTGATCTCACCCGGTCGCAGTGAGCGCCTGCTGCCACAGGTTCTGATGCTGCGTGATGCCCATGGACACCGCTTGGAGCAACGCAAGCTGGTGGATCTGGCCGTTGCCGTACGCAACCGCCCCGGTCAGGACTGGCAGATACGACGGGTGGTGGAGCCGGGGCAACACGGTATCGGTGGTGAGGAATTGACCCTGGCCGACTTGCCGAGCTGAGAAAACACCTAGACGACCTCCCCCGCCGCTCGCCCGGAAGCCCAGGCCCACTGGAAGTTGTGCCCGCCCAGATGGCCGGTCACATCCACCACTTCACCGATGAAGTACAGGCCTTTCACCCGGCGGGCTTCCATGGTCTGTGACGAGAGTTCATCCGTGTCCACGCCGCCCAGAGTCACCTCCGCCGTGCGATAACCTTCCGTACCCGAGGGCGTGATGCGCCAGGGCTGGCATTGGCTGACGATGCCCTCGATGGCCTGGTTCGACAGGTCAGCCAGGATGGGATTGCCGAGGTAACGATCACACCATAATTCGGCCATTCGGCGACTGAAGGCTTCCGCCAACAGGGGCTTGAGCTGAATGCGCGGCCGTTCCCGGCGCAGTTGCTTGAGCCAGGCGGACAGATCTCGTTCCGGAAAGAGATCGAAGCTTACCGGCTCACCCGGCTGCCAGTAGGACGACACCTGCAACACGGCCGGCCCGCTCAACCCCCGGTGCGTGAACAGCAGGTTTTCCCGAAAATGCCCTTCGCCGGCACTGGCCTGGACATCCACGGAGATACCGGCGAGATTGGCCAGGTCCCGGAGCTTGCGCTCATCGAGGGTAAAGGGCACCAGCCCGGCCCGGGTCGGCAATACCTTGAGGCCAAACTGCCGCGCCAGCTCATAACCAAAACCGCTCGCGCCCATCTTCGGAATCGACAGGCCACCACTGGCCACCACCAGGGACTCGGCCCGCCAGCCCTGCCCGGCGGCACTCACCTCAAAGCGATCACGGTACTCGACGGCGCTGATGCTTGTGTGGGTACGAATTTCCACCCCGGCCGCCGCGCATTCATCCAGCAGCAGCTGCACGATGTCGCGGGACTTGTTGTCGCAGAACAGCTGGCCCAGCTTCTTCTCGTGATAGGGAATGCCGTGTGATTCCACCAGGGCAATGAAATCCCAGGGGGTATAGCGGCTCAGGGCTGATTTGCAGAAATGAGGATTGCGGGAGAGGAAATTCGCCGGCGTGGAATACATGTTGGTGAAGTTGCAGCGCCCCCCGCCGGACATGAGGATCTTCTTGCCCACCTTGTTGGCATGATCCAGCACCAGCACCCGCCGGCCCCTCTGGCCGGCGGTCAGGGCGCACATCAGGCCGGCGGCACCGGCACCGATGACGATGACATCCACGTGCTGCATGCGGGCGTCGACTCAGGCGGCCAGGAAGGCCTGGTAGTCCTCGAGCAGATCCTCAATGCCGGCCTCAAAGAGCTGCTTGCCCTTTTCCGGCGTGGCCAGGGAAGGATCGGAACCCATGCGCCCATCGGGGAAACGACGACGGAAATCCACCGCGTCGCGGAAGGAGCCGTTGGGAGCGATTTCCGGGCTCATCTTCACCTGCTTGATGGCCTCGGGGTAGGCGTAATAGGTCAACGACACTTCCGAGCAGGTGGCGTGGGAGCCTTCGCGGTCGCCGAACAGCTCTGCCGACAGGGCCTTCACCCGCTGCCCCGCGAACCAGTTGCCCAGCTTGAGATGACCGGGGGCTTCGCAATCCGGCGCATTGTGGAGACTGTAGTCGGCATAGTATTCGGCAAAGGCGGCCTGCACCGTATTGATGTTGCCACCATGGCCGTTGAGGAAATAGATGTGGCTGAAGCCGTGACGGGTCAATGACTGGACCACATCGTAGACCACGGCAATGAGCGTGCGGGGCCGAAGCGTCATGGAACCCGGGAACGACAGGTGATGCTGGGCCATGCCGATACTCAGGGTCGGGGCTACCATGATGCCTTCCCGTTCCCCGGCGCCGTGGGCGATGACTTCCGGACACAGGGCATCGGTACCCACCAGACCGTTGGGACCGTGCTGCTCGGTGGAACCGATGGGCACGATGATGCCCCGATGGCGCTCGAGATAACTTTCCACTTCCTGCCAGGAACACAGCTGCAGCTTCACGATGAACTCCGTCCAGATTCCGAAATTGACTCAGGGAATGGCTCAGGGCGATGAAAAGCATGCCAGGCCGATCGACTGGGGGTATCCTAACAGAATGCGACCTTACCGACGCCCGACAAGCCGGGCCGCCCCCGCCCTCCTCGCCTTGCTTGTGCTGCCCGTTATCGGGCTGACACAAGAGCTGCCAGCGCAATGGGAACCCCTGGGTGATCTGCGTGGCGGCTATTACGCCAGTGAGAGCCGGGACACAGGCGGTGAGCGTTCCGACAGCGACGCCTGGCGCGCACGACTGAGAGCCGGCTTTCAGGGTCCGCTGGCCCCCAACTGGGCCTTTCGTCTGCGCGCGGCGGGCAGTTACAGTTCCGAGGTGAGTGGCGGTGATGTCTACCTGAGGGGCCGGGCCCCCACCCGCAGCGGCATCGCCACCGGCGACACCACCGTGGATGAGCTGCAGCTGCGCTGGTCGGCACCGGGCAGCGAGTGGGGCATGATCGTGGGCCGCTTCCAGATGAGCGCCGGCATTCCCATCGTTCCCGGCAAGGCCCTGGATCGGAAGGACAGCTCGAACCTGGGTGTCTCCTGGACCGACGGCGTGGAACTGCGCTACCCGCTGGCGGGAGAATGGCGGGGCCGCAGCCGTCTTTTCCATAACCACCGCAAGGGCAGTGGCAGCGTCTCGCGGGCCCCGCTGGATTACACCGCCTCCGGGAGTCGGGCCGGCCTCAACAGCCTGATGGAACGCCCCGGCGGGCCGGGCCCCATCTCTCTCCAGCGGGTCACCCTGACCTGGCTGCCGGATGCCCTGCCGCCAGCCGGTAACGACAATGGAGCACGACGCGATTACCGCAGCCTGACCGCCAGTCTGGCTGCCAACTGGCCGGTTGGCATCCGGGGCACCCGCCTGGTGCTCGCCGGTGAGGTGGGCTACGCCGAGGGGCGTCCGGATGCGGCCCATTTCGAGGCCGGGGCGCCTGGCAAGGCAGGCGGGCAAGCCTGGCAGGCTTCCATCAACCTTTTCGATGTTCTGCCCGGCCACCATATCGGCCTGGTTCACGGCCTGGCCGAGCAAGGCTGGCTGCATTCAGTCGATTACCAGAACAACCAGCGACTGAGCGAGATCCGCTATCAGCGACGCTTCAGTCAGGCCCTGTCCATGGAAGCCCGTTACCGCCTGCGCTCACCCCTGGACTATGAGCATGAGACACAACGTCCCCGCCTCGAAGACATCTATCTGCGCCTGACCGCCCGTTTCTGAAGGGCGCTCAGTCAGCGGCCGACAGCAGTAGCTCGGCCACTTCCTCGCCCAGGTGACGTTTCAGGAGGGAACGGTAGCGTTCACTCTGCACATAGCCGTCATCGGCCTGAAAGAAGGCTTCCATCACGGGAGCCCAGTCGGAGCCCCTCGGCATGATGATCCCGAAATGCTCACCCGGATCATCACCCACGGGATGATGACGCAGGGGCTGCCCGGCCTCCCGGGCACGCCAGTAGTTGTAGGCATCGATGTAGGCAAAATAGTCGCCCGCGGCCACGCCGTCGATGATTGCATCATTGCTCTGGGCGGATTCAATGGTCAGTTCCGGTGCGTACTGCGCCCGAATGGCCTGCAGGCGCTCCTCATGCAGGGTGCCTTCGAAGGCCAGCGCACTCAGGTCTTCAAAGGCGCCGGCGATGTCCACCATGGCCCGCAGTTCCGCCTGTGATTCATGGGTGATCAACACGGCCACGTTGGTGAGATAGGCCGGAGAGAAGGCCAGCTCCTGACGTCGCTCTTCGGTAATGGTGACATTGCCAATCCCAAAGACCCCGCCTTCGGCATCCACCACCCGCTGATAGAAACGGCGCCAGTCACGCTCGGTGACAAACAGCAACTCCAGGTCCAGGCCCTGCTCCCTGGCCAGCCAGCGCTTGAAATCACGCATGATCTCCACGGTGACACCGGTCAGCTCGCCACGATCATCCCGATAGGCCCAGCCGGTGGCGGGCACATAAAGCACCTCGATACGACCGTGGCCACGTTCACTGACGCTTTCAAAGCGGTCGGCATGATCCACCCCGTCACGCCGATCAGCGTAATCACTGCCGGACTGATCGCAGGCGGACATGAGAATGGACAGAGCGGCAATACACAGGGAAAGCTGTTTTAGCATGGTGTCGGTCTCAAGCTGATTGGGTGTTCAGAGATCATCCGTCCTGGCGTTGTCCGCGCAGGGCCGGCAGGGGTTCGCCCTCGGGGACGAAACGCAAGGCCCGGCCGTTGTTGCACCAACGCTGGCCGGTCGGCTCCGGGCCGTCGCTGAAGACATGACCCTGGTGGCCGCCACAGCGAATGCAATGGTACTCGGTGCGGGGAATGATCAGGCGGAAATCCCGCTTGGTTCCGATGCGACCCTCGATGTGGGTGTAGAAGCTGGGCCACCCGGTTCCGCTGTCGAATTTCATGTCCGACAGAAAGAGCGGCAGATAGCAGGCGGCACAGACATAGGTGCCATCCCGCTTTTCCTCGTTCAAGGGGCTGGTGAAGGCCCGCTCGGTCTTTTCGCGGAACAGGATGTCGAACGCTTCCGGATCCAGTCGTTCGCGCCATTCTTCCTTGCTGAAATCGACGGGCGGAAATTCCTCCTTACTCATGGCATTGGCCTCCTCATCCAGGGTGGCTGCACGCAGACGGCGGCCCGACCCGTGCAGCAGGGGCATGGCCAACACGGACAGGGCGGCCATGCCACGCAGAATCGTGCGGCGACTGAATTCCGACGTCATGCGTCACCTCCCGGCCCGCTCGGGCACCAACCCACTGGAGGCCAGCATAGCGCCGGATCAAGCCGGGGAAAACAGGCGGAGAGAGGCCCATGAAAAATGCCGGGCGAGGCCCGGCATTTTCGGAAGATGGTGGAGCCGAGGGGAGTCGAACCCCTGACCTCAGCAGTGCGATTGCTGCGCTCTCCCAACTGAGCTACGGCCCCGTGTTGTGGACCATCACCGCCACGTGGCGGGATGAGGCGTGGATTCTAGCACCCAGCCCAACGCTTCGCCAGCAGAGCAAGGGCAGGCACCCGCACCTACTCACCACTCCGTTCGGGTTCGGAGAAATCCAGCTCCAGCATGCGATAGGGGGCATCACCCAGACCCAGGGCATGGTAGGTGGCAATGGCGGACTCGTTCTCGGGCTCCACATACAACCTCAGCCCGGTGCAGCCCGGATCTTCCAGAGCCATGGCCTCCACATGATGGTAGAGGGCCCGGAAGACGCCGCCGCGACGGGCGTCCGGGCGAACGTACACGCTCTGGATCCACCAGAAGAAGCCATTGCGCCAGTCACTCCACTCGAAGGTCAGGCCAATCTGCCCGACCACCCGATTGCCCAGTTCGGAAAGGTAGTAGCAGCCCCGCCCGGGGTCATTGAGGACGGCCCGAACACCCGGCCGCACGTCCACCGGATCCAGCACCAGACCTTCGGATTCTCTCGCCAGCTCCATGTTGAACTCGACGATGACAGCTTCATCGCCTGGACGTGCCTGGCGGATATGAATCAGCTCTTCAGTCATTGCCCTCTCCCTCGTAACCAGCACGCAGGCTTTCCTCACTGTCCTGCCAGTGCCTGATGCTGTCGGGCATGGCGGGGGATTCGACCGCCTCACCGAGCACCCGTTCAAAGATCTCTGCCGGCGGCACAACACCCCCCGATCGGCGGATGCAGCCTTTCATGATGGCATGGGCCACTTCACGATCACCCCGCAGAAGTTTCTGTTCCAGATAGAACCATTTCTCATCCCAGCAAATGACCCGGCTCTCGAGCCGGAAAAACTGGAACGGCAGGAGGGAGCGCTTGAAGCGCACCATGGCGGTGGCCACCACGGGCATCCACTTCTCCTGAAAGATGACCCGCCCCATGCCGGTACGCAGCATGAGATCCAGCCGCCCCAGATCCATCAGGGTCAGATAACGACCATTGTTCATGTGCAGGTTGATATCAAGATCATGGGGCCAGACGCGAAAGTAAACCCGTGAGGTGTCCAGCGGTGCCAGGCGCTGCCCCAGCAGGGCTCTCAGCACGACCCGAATCATTCTCAACCACAGATTCACGACAGCTCCCTGGGGAAACCGCTGTACAGAGCTTCCCTAGCAGATGGTAACCACCACACGACGGCGCTGGGGGCACGTTCGGTGCTCACAGAGAAAAACCCCCTGCCAGGTGCCCAGCAGCAGGCGACCGGCCTCCACGGGCAGCGTCATCGCCGGCTGGGTCAGCATGCTGCGCACGTGAGCGGGCATATCATCCGGCCCTTCCGCGTCATGAACGAAAAGGGGATCACCGTCAGGCACCAGCCGGGCCAGAAATCGCTCCATGTCCGCTGGCACGTCCGGATCGGCATTCTCACAGATTAGCAGTGAAGCACTGGTGTGCAGGCAGAGCAGATGGCACAAGCCCTGCTGAACACCACTCTGGGACACCAGATCATTCAGCAGGCGGGTGATATCGCGCATCTCCCGCCCGGAAAACTCCAACGCCAGCTGTTTGCGGAACATGGATACTCCCGTTCACGGCCAGATCGTGTTCAGCGTTTCTCTCAAGCCGGTATGATAACCGTCCACCACCGGCAAACGACAGTGATCTGGCGCGAATCCATGACACCGGAACGACTGCAGAAACTGCACGACACCCTGAACCGGCGACAGCCGGACCTGACCGTGCTGATGGATGATGTCCACAAGAGCCACAATCTCTCCGCCGTAATGCGCACCGCGGACGCGGTGGGGATCCAGGATATTCACGCCGTTTCCCCGGACCGTTCCGTGCAGCGCTACCGCATCATGTCCGGTGGTAGTCGAAAATGGGTGGCAACCCATATTCACCCGGACATCCCCACCGCCGCCGACAAGCTCAAGGCCAGTGGCCATCGCATCGTGGCTGCCCACTTCTCCCCCCGTGCCCGGGATTTTCGCGAGGTGGACTACACCCGCCCAACGGCCCTGTTGCTGGGGAATGAACTCAGCGGCGTCAGCGAACAGGGCAGCGCGCTGGCCGACGAGCACGTTATCATTCCCATGCTGGGCATGGTGGCTTCGCTCAATGTCTCGGTAGCCGCGGCCCTGATCCTCTACGAAGCGCAACGGCAGCGACTGGCGGCCGGCCTGTATGAGCATTGCCGCCTGCCGCCGGAACGCTACCGACAGCTGTTGTTCGAGTGGGCCTATCCGCGCATTGCCCGATACTGCCGGGACAAGCGACTCCCCTACCCGCCCCTGGACGAGCACGGCCTGATGCAAGAGGCTCCGGGTACGCGGGTGGATTGATCGGCAGTTTCACGGTTCCCGGCGAAGTTTTTTTGCAGAAAGGGCTTTCTTTTCACGGTCAAAATCCCTATAAAAGGCTGCGCTGAAAAATGGGGGCACCATTGACCCCGTCAGCCTGCAAGCGTGCCTGGCATGGAGGACGAGCAAACGATGGCCGGAAAGAAGAAATCGCTGGAAGAGCATGACTTTGACGATGAACTGGATCTGGACGAGGCCGGTGACCTGGAAAAGCTGTTCGCGGCAACGGAACCGGCCAACCGCCCCCCCGCCGCCCGCAACAGCCAGCGAAAGAGTCAATGGCGCTCCGTCGAGGAATACATGGAGGCCCGCCGCCTCCAGGATGAGCTGAAGCATTACGGCTTCGACGAGGAAGAATGAGGCATACTCCAGGGAAAACGATCCAAGGAACCTGCAGAGGTTCCGTGAATGTGCCCGGTTGATCGGGGCTTGACTGCTTTTCCGACTCC
Source organism: Natronospira bacteriovora (assembly GCF_030848495.1). Lineage (NCBI taxonomy): Bacteria > Pseudomonadati > Pseudomonadota > Gammaproteobacteria > Natronospirales > Natronospiraceae > Natronospira > Natronospira bacteriovora. The sequence goes on along the minus strand of NZ_JAVDDT010000002.1, from coordinate 119,634 downwards.
CCGCCTTGAGCGGGGAGTGTTTTTCAGTATCAGGAACCCTTGAAAAGCGGTTCCCCGGGGAGATGGTGTCATGCGCCAGCTGCAATTCGGCCTTCTTGTCCTTGCCCTGTCCGTCCTCGCTCCACCGTCGGCGCACGCGGAACCGGGCTTCGGTCATGACTATCTGTCGCTTTCCTATACGCGCCTGAACCCCGACCGGGATACGGCCCTCCAGGGCACGACCCTCACCGGCCTGGCCGGGCGCCTCAACCTGTCGATTGCGGAACACAGCTGGGTGGCCCTGGAACGGGAAAGCCTCTCCAGCGAAGAATTTGATGACGACAGCCGTCTCGGCCTGGAATACAACGCCCTGCTCTTTGGCGCCGGTCAGATGATCACCGACCGTGGCATGGCTTATGTTGAAGCGGGCCCCAGCTTCAGCCATCTTCGACAGGAAGCCACTGTCCGTTCGGTGGTGTTCGCCGTCGGCATCCGGACCCGCATCAGCCCACGCTTCGAGCTGGGTGGCGGCCCGCGGCTGGACGGTCGCCACCGCCTCGACCCGGACGACCATGAATGGAGCATGCGGGTGCAGGGCGTTTTTGATCTGTCTGATAGGGTTGCCTTGAGTGGCAGTTACGACTATCGCGAAGAAAGCCGCCAGTGGCGCCTCGGTGCACGGGTACGCTGGTAAGCCACCGGCTGTCGCCGGAGGCGCCTATCGCCGCCAGGCGTGAAGGCGCTCCAGCCAGCGCAGCACACCCTCGGGGGCATGGGCCTTCTTCCAGTTGCCCGCCGCAAACTTGTTGGCCTCACTGAACGTGGGGTAGGGGTAGATCGTCGACAACAGCCTGTTGAGCCCGATCCCGTTTTTCATGGCCAGCGTGAACTGGCTGATCAGCTCCCCCGCCTGTGGACCGACAATGGTCACGCCCAGAATGCGATCCTTTCCTGGCGGTGTCAGAACCTTGATGAAGCCTTCGGCGGATTCGTCGACGATGGCACGATCAAGGCCTTCGAAATCGTAACGGGTCACTTCGTGGGCCACGCCCTGCTCACGGGCATTGTGTTCATTCAGCCCCAGGCGGGCGACCTGCGGATCGGTAAAGGTCACCCAGGGCAGGAAACGATAGTCCACCCGGAATCGCCTTGCCCAGCCAAACAGGGCATTGACCGCCGCATGCCAGGCCTGATGGGAGGCGGCATGGGTGAACTGAAAAGGGCCGGCCACGTCACCACAGGCGTGGATGGTCGGGATCGAGCTGCGCAGGAACTCATCGGTCTCGATGGTGCCGTTGGCGTTGAGACGCACACCCAGTTCTTCCAGACCCAGGCCCTCGGTGACCGGTTTGCGCCCCACGGCCACCAGCAGCCGGTCCCCCTCAATGGTCACTTCCTCGCCATCCACTTCCGTGATCAGCCCAAAGCCGCCCTCGGGACGCTGCTCGCACTTCACTGCCTTGTGGCCAAGGCGGACATCGACACCGTCCCGTTCCAGGATTCGGCGAGTGTAGTCGGCCACATCCGCGTCTTCCCGCCCCAGTAGGTGCGACGCCATTTCCACCTGAGTGACCTGCGAGCCCAGCCGGGCGAAGGCCTGCGACAGCTCACAGCCGATGGGCCCGCCCCCCAGCACCACCAGCCGACGGGGCTGCTCCCGCAGGGACCAGAGCGTGTCACTGGTCAGGTAATCCACATCCTTCAGGCCGGGGATGGGGGGAATCAGCGGGGACGAACCCGTGGCGATGATGATATGCCGGCTGCTCAGATGCCGGCCGTTCACCGCCACTTCCCAGGGTGAAACAATCTTCGCCTCCCCCTGGATACAATCCACCCCGAGGGATTCGAATCGTTCCACCGAATCATGCGGCTCAATGGTGCGAATGACCCGCTGCACCCGTTCCATCACGGCCGGGAAATCAACGGGTGCGCTGGCTTCGGGAAAACCGAGCTTCCCGGAATGTTCCACGGCGGCCTTGAACGTCGCCGAACGTATCAAGGCCTTGGACGGCACACAGCCGGTATTGAGGCAGTCACCGCCCATGCGGTCGCGCTCGATCAGGCTGACCCTGGCGCGTACCGCGGCGGCAATCAGGGCGGCGACCAGACCACCGGAGCCGGCGCCGATGACAATCAGATTGCGATCGAAGCGCTTCGGTTTCTTCCAGCCCCGCAGGGCCTTGCGACGCTTGAAAATGGCCAGCAGGCGACGGGCGACCAGGGGGAAAAGACCCAACAGGACGAAAGAAGCGATCAGGGCCGGCGACAACACGTCTCCCGGCCCGTCAATACGGGCCAGCTGGGTGCCGGCATTCACGTAGACGATGGTGGCCGGCAACATGCCCGCCCAGCTGACCAGCAGAAAGGTCAGGGTCCGTATGGGGGTCAGACCCATGGCGATGTTGATGACGAAGAAGGGAAAGACCGGCACCAGGCGCAGGGCAAAGAGGTAGAAGGCCCCTTCCCGCTCGATGCCACGATTGACGGCCCGAAGGCGGTCCCCGTAACGCTGCTGGACGCTGTCACGGAAGAGAAAACGGGCGATCAGGAAAGCCGCGGTTGCACCGAGGGTGGAGGCCACCGAAACCAGCAGGGTTCCCCAGAGCAGGCCGAAGATGAAACCACCGGCCAGGGTCATGACGGCCGCGCCCGGAATGGACAGGGCCGTCACCAGCACGTAGAGGAGAAAATACCCCCCCATGGTCAGCAGCGGCTGCTCGACAATGAGCCGCTGGAGCGCCTCCCGCTGGGCCTGGAGGAACTCGAAATCCAGATAACGATCCAGACCCGAGAGGAAAAAAGCGGCGATCAGTGAGATCACGACCGCGATCAGCAGGATGCGCTTGATCACTCAACACTCCTTGGTGTTCTCAGGAACCCGAGGTTCCCTTGATTTTGCCCAGAGGGCTGTAACAGTGGCCGAGATCCACCGTCCCACTCATGGCCCCTCGGATTCAAATCGGAGGGGCCTTGAGTGGGAAGACGCCCACCCTGGCGAGCTGTTACATTCCAGACATCACCCAAGCGAAGCAGGCTCCGCATGCGCGATACATTGCCCAAGCTGGAAAAGATCCCCTTCCCCGGTCTCCGGCGTGCCCGGCTGGACACGCTGCAGATGAACCTGGGCTACCTCTGCAACCTGTCCTGCGTTCATTGTCATGTGGCCGCCGGCCCCAATCGTACCGAACTCATGGACTGGGGCACCATGGAAACCGCACTGGCATTCATGGAGCGGCAGAAGATCCGCACCCTGGACGTGACCGGGGGGTCCCCGGAAATGAACCCGCATTTCCGCCGGTTGTTCCAGGCCGCCCATGAGCTGGGCGTTCACCTCATGGATCGCTGCAACCCCACCATCATCGAGGAAGCCGGCTTTGACTGGATTCCCGGCTTTCTCGCGGAGCATCGGGTTCAGGTGGTGGCCTCCCTGCCCTGCTATCAGTCCGACAATGTGGAAAAACAGCGCGGAAAGGGCAGCTTTGACAAAAGCATTCGCGGCCTGCAGAAGCTGAATGAGCTGGGTTACGGTGATCCGGATTCCGGGCTGGAACTGGATCTGGTGTACAACCCGGTGGGGGCGCACCTGCCGCCTGAACAGTCTCAGCTGGAGCAGGACTACCGGGCGTTTCTGGAGCATGAATTCGGTCTTCGCTTCAACCGTCTGTTCGCGCTGGCCAACATGCCCATCAAGCGCTGGGGCAGCCTGCTGCTGTCCACCGGACAGTTCGATGACTACATGGACACCCTGCGCCAGTCGCACCGCCCCGAAAATCTGGCTGGCGTCATGTGCCGTGACCTGATCAGCGTGGACTGGCAAGGCTTTGTCTACGACTGCGACTTCAACCAGATGCTGGAACTGGGCCTGGGCGGCGAGCGCGTTCACCTGGCCGACCTCCTGGACAGGAACCTTGAAGGCCATCCGATCCGGGTCTCCGGACACTGTTACGGCTGTACCGCCGGGCAGGGCTCCAGCTGCGGCGGCGCGCTCAGCGATAACAGCGCTGAAAGGCCTGCTATCATCAACGGCTGAGAAGGGATCATCCTGCGAGGAGAATGGCCATGCTTCGGGTTTCCACCGACCGTGTTCGTCAATGGCTACCCGTGGCTGCCTGGCTGCTGCTGGCCGCTGCCATCGTGGCTCTGGCTCTGCTTGCCCTTGCCGGGCCTGCGTATCGCAGTGGACTGCTGGAGCTGTCCAGCGCCTTCGGCCTGTTCCGGTACGGCGCGTGGACCGGCCTGCTGGTGGCACTGCTTGCCCTGCCCGTGGCCGGACTCTGCCTCTGGCTGGGTCGGGCACATCAGAGTCTGGCGGTGGCCCTGATTGCATTGCTGATTGGCGCCATCAGCGTGGGGCTTCCCTACAGCTGGCTGCAGAAAGCCCGCTCCGTCCCGCCCATTCACGATATCAGCACCGACACCGAGGAGCCTCCGGCCTTCGAGGCCATCGCACCATTGCGGGCGGATGCCCCCAATCCGGTGGCGTACGCCGGTGAGGAAACGGCCCGGCAGCAACGGGAGGCCTACCCTGACCTGGAGACAATGATCCTGAATGTGGACAGGAACACGGCCGTGGAAGCCGCCGTCCATGTGGCGCAGTCCATGCGCTGGATACTGGTGGACGTGGACGCCCCCGAAGGCCGGATCGAGGCGACGGCCACTACCCGCTGGTTCGGCTTCAAGGACGATGTGGTCATCCGCATCCGGGAAACCACCCGGGGCAGTGAACTGGACATTCGCTCCAAATCCCGGGTGGGTCGTTCGGACGTGGGCGCCAATGCGGAACGCATTCGTGAGTTCCGAGCCCGGCTCGAGGCGCGACTGCAGGAAGATATGCCCTGAGGCACCACCGACGGCGAGGGCTATCGTTGCTCGCCCTCGCCTTCGGGCTCGTCATCATGAAGTTCCATCTCGCCGAGGCCGATGGTGCCGCGGGCCCAGTTGAACATGAAACGCGTTTCCGCCTCCACGATCTGTTCAAAATCCCAGCGGCTGTCATCGTAATACTGGGTACCACTGTGAACACCGCGACCGTCAATGACGGTCAACCGTCCAAGACCGGCCGTTGAACCAGTGTTGCTACCCGTGGCCACGCGGCGATTGCGGTCCATGCGCCTTGCCGTTCGTTCGATGGCCACCTCGTCGCCGTATTCCGGTAACAGCTCTTCTCCCAGTATCTGCCTCGCCTCCTGCCGAATTTCCTCGTCGAGCAGTGGATAGATGTCGCCGGCGGGGCCGGCCATCTGTGGATAGCCACGCTCGGCTGACAGTTCCAGCCAGGCCCAGCCACGCGCCAGATCACGTTCCATGCCCTTTCCCTGGAGGTACATCACAGCGACGTTGTACTGGGCGAACTTGTCCGCCCAGTAGGCGGCCAGCTTGTAGTACTCCAGCGCCGTGGCATAACGACCGGCACGGTAGGCCTCCTGGGCACGCTGAAGCTGGGCACTGGACGGCGTGTTCTCGTAGCTGGGTGCCGCCGGGCCCTCGAAATAGTCGGGGCCGCTGGCGCAGGCCGTAAACAGGACAGCAACGAAAACGAGGCAAACAGTCAGCCGCCGGCTGGCGGCACCAGGCGCGAGTTCGGACATTATCCCCCCTTGTTTTGGTCAATGATTCCCCAGAAAAAAAATGGTACCCAGAGGCACCGGCCTTTTTCAACAGCGAACCGTGACGTCGGCCCGGGCGGAGAATGCGATGGAAGCCATGAATATATTTCGATAATATTGGAAGCATGGAAAAGAACGATGCCATCAATGCCCTGTCGGCCCTCGCCCAGGACAGCCGCCTCACCCTGTTCCGCTGGCTGGTCAGACGCCACCCCAACCCCGCCTCGGCCGGTGAGATCGGCGATGCACTCGGGCTGGCACCGGCCACGCTCAGCTTTCATCTGGCGACCCTGGAACGGGCAGGCCTGATCCAGCATCGCCGCCAGGGGCGCAGCCGCCTGTACCAGGCCCGCCTGGTCACCATGAATGCGCTCATGGCCTATCTCTTCGAGGACTGCTGCGAGGGCAACCCCGCGGCCTGCCCGGAAGGGCTGATCACCCGTCTTCGGCAGAATCATGAACCCCAATGAACGACCCCGCACCCAAGCACAGGACGACACCGTGAGCTCCATCATCATCAATGGCTTCGGCCGCATGGGCCGCCTGGCGCTTCGCCACGGCTTCGACCGCCCGGGCATGAACTTCATCCGCATCAACGACCCGAACATGGATGCCGACCTGGCCGCCCACCTGTTGGCCTTCGATTCCATTCATGGTCGCTGGCATCATGCGGTCGACAGTGATGGTGACCACCTCATCATCGGGAAGCAGCGAATTGCCTTCAGCCAGGCCGCCTCACTGACGGAGCTGGCCCGCTTCGCTTCGGCGGACATCGCCCTGGAATGCTCGGGCCGCTACCGTGATGCCGAAGCCCTTGGCCCCTGGCAGCAGCTCAGTGCCCACTGCGTGGTATCGGCCCCGGTCAAGGGTGGTGCACCCAATGTGGTTGTCGGCGTCAATGACAGCGACTTCGACCCCAGCCGGGACCGGGTGGTCTCTGCCGCTTCCTGTACCACCAACTGCCTTGCCCCCGTGGTCAAGGTTGTCCACGAGGCATTCGGGATCCGTCATGGCGCCATCACCACCATTCATGATGCAACCAATACCCAGCGCGTCATCGATTCCGCCCACCGGGATTTTCGTCGTGCCCGGGCCACCGGCGAGAACCTGATACCGACCACGACCGGTTCCGCCAAAGCCATCACGGTGATTTTCCCCGAACTGGAAGGCCGCCTGAACGGCATGGCCGTGCGGGTCCCCATACTCAATGCCTCACTGACCGACGCCGTGTTCGAGCTGGAGCGGGCCGTCAGCGAGGAGGAAGTCAATGCGGCACTGAAGGCCGCTGCCGAGGGTGAGCTGAATGGCGTGCTGGGCTACGAAGATCGGCCACTGGTCTCCAGCGATTATCGCGGGGATACCCGGTCATCCATCGTGGATGGCCTGTCGACCATGGTGGTGGATGGCACTCAATTGAAGGTGGTGGCCTGGTATGACAATGAGACGGGCTATGTCTGCCGGATGCTTGATCTGGTGGATCGCATCAGGACTTCCTGACTTTCACTCATTGAGCGTTGACCACCGGCGACAATCATGACTGTGGATGGAAGATTGAAGGGATGATGGAGCGTGTAAGACAACTTCCGGAAGCCATCCGCCAGTACATGGTGGTCACCATGGCCTACTGGTCCTTCACCATCACCGATGGTGCGCTTCGCATGCTGGTGCTGCTGTATTTCTACCAGCTGGGTTACTCGCCCTTCGAAGTGGCCATGCTGTTCGTGCTCTACGAACTGTTCGGTGTAATCACGAATCTGCTGGGGGGCTGGATCGGGGCACGCTTCGGTCTCCATCGGACGCTGTTTGCGGGGATGTTCCTGCAGGTGGTGGCGCTGCTGATGCTCACCGTGCCGGAGGCCTGGCTGGGCGTGATCTACGTGATGCTGGCCCAGGCACTGTCGGGGATCGCCAAGGACCTCAACAAGATGAGCGCCAAGAGCAGCGTAAAGCTGCTGGTGCCGGCCGGAGAAAGCGGCCGACTGTTCAAGTGGGTGGCCGCCCTGACCGGATCCAAGAACGCGCTCAAGGGGGTGGGGTTCTTCGTGGGCAGCGCCCTGTTGGGCACCATCGGCTTTCAGGTCGGCGTGCTGGCCATGGCGGTCTGGATTGCCGTGTTCTTCCTGCTCAGCCTGATCCTGCTGCGGCGCGGCATGGGCCAGGCCAGTGGCAAGACGCCCTTCCGGCAGATTCTCTCCAAGAGCCGCGCCGTCAACTATCTGTCGGCTGCCCGCTTCTTCCTTTTCGGCGCGCGGGATATCTGGTTCGTGGTGGCCCTGCCGGTTTTCCTGCAGGGCGTACTGGGCTGGAGCCACGTGCAGGTGGGGACCTTCATGGCGCTCTGGGTGATCGGCTACGGTGTGGTGCAGTCACTGGCACCACGCTTCGCCCGCCTGCAGGGCCGGGACTCCGCCCACGGCGGACGACGCGCCGCCATTGCCTGGGCCATTGCACTGGCCCTGTCCCTCGCCCTGATGGTGGTCGCCCTTGATGCGGGTTTCTCGCCGGCGGCAACCCTGATCATCGGGCTTGGCCTGTTCGGCTTCCTGTTCGCCATCAACTCCTCCCTGCACTCCTGGCTGATCCTGGAATACGCCCGGGGCGACGGCGTCTCGCTGGACGTGGGTTTCTACTACATGGCCAATGCCGCCGGCCGCCTGGTGGGTACCCTGTTGTCGGGGCTGGTGTACCAGTTCCATGGCCTGAGTGGCTGTCTGCTGGCAGCACTCGCCTTCATTTTGCTGTCCTCACTGATTGCCACGGCGCTGCCAAAGCCGGCAGCACCGAGCGAGCGTCGCTGCCAAAGCTGACGTCAATCAAGGTAGAATTACGCTCTCGAGGCCATCATGCAGGTCTTACCCTTCGATCACGGGAGCCACGATGAGTCAGACAGGCATTCACGAAGACAGCGCCGCCAACGACCCCTTCGAGCAGTTCCGCATCTGGTGGGACGACGCTCAGGCCCGCTCCGGCATGAATGAGCCCACCGGCATGAGCCTGGCCACGGCGGACGCCGAGGGTCGACCGTCAAACCGCATCGTTCTGCTGAAATACTGGGATCGACGCGGCTTTACCTTCTTCACCAACTACAACAGCCGCAAGGGCCGTGAACTACTGGAGAACCCCTGGGCTTCCCTGCTCTTCTGGTGGGACAAGCTGCGCCGCCAGATTCGTGTTCAGGGGCCGGTGGAGAAACTGCCGGAACAGGAATCGGACGCCTATTTTGCCAGCCGCCCGCGAGGCAGCCAGATCGGCGCCTGGGCCTCCCAGCAGAGCCGCCCCCTGGACAGCCGGGATACCCTGAGCCAGCGAGTGGCGGAACTGGAGAAGGAGTTTGGTGACGGCCCCATCACCCGTCCGTTGCACTGGGGTGGCTTTCGGGTCGTTCCACACGAGATCGAGTTCTGGGACGATGGTGCTCACCGCCTGCATGACCGCATCGTTTACCGTCGCCAGGGCCAGCAGTGGCTGACCGAGCGGCTCTATCCCTGAGATTTTCATGAAACCATCACAGTGGTACCAGCCACAGCAGCTCATTGATCTCGGGGGGCAGCGCCTTTACGTCCACGACGTGGGCGATGGCCCGGTGCTGCTCTGTCTGCATGGCCTGCCCGGTGCATCATGGAGCTGGCACAAGCTCATGCCCCACCTGGATGGGTTTCGGGTCATTGCCCCCGATCTGCTCGGCTTCGGTCATTCCGACAAGCCCGGCGATGCACGCTACTCAGTGGTTGCCCACAGTGATCGCATGGAAGATCTGCTCAAGGCGCTGGATATTCGTGATTTCCATGTCATGGGCCAGGGCCTGGGGGCCATGATCGGGCTTGAGTTGATGGCACGTGCCGAAGGCCGTGAAGCGGAAGAACTTGATCCGCGCATCAACCCGCTGAGTCTGTTCCTGATCAATGCACCCATCTTCCCGGAACTATCGGAACCACCTCGCGCTGAACGTTGGCTGGCAAGCCAGTTCGGGGAGTTGCTGAAGTTTGTCGCTAGCAGAAATCTTTTCTGGCAGTACCTAAACGAGCTCTCCGGCCCATACAGTCGACCTACACCGATGGAGGTAAAGCAGCTTTGGCAATTGCTGAAACGGAATGAAGGTCGCTGGATACTGCCTGCCCACGCCCGCTATCACCAGGAACTGATGAAACGCAGCAAACGATGGGTTCGTGCATTGAGAGAAACCCGCCGCCCCCTGCGTCTGGTTGCCGGCCCGGAAGATCCAGTGGCCGGCCACCGTCTGGAAGCGGCCTTTCGTCGGGCGCTACCGGATTTGCGGCGGGAAATGATCGGAAAACTGGGCCATGCGCCGCAGTTCGAGTCGGCGGACAAGCTTTCACCCCTGTTGAAAGCCTTCCACAACACGCTTCGCAGCTAATGGCATGGGGAAGCGCCTCCGGCGTTGTCGGCAAGTTACGGCACCGCGGGGCAAAGAAAGACTGACCGGTTTGACAGAAGTTGTGGCGACTCCCGTGCGATGAAGGCCAGGCTTTGGCTAGAATTTCTCACCCCGAATGACGTCCACTTCCGCCAGATACAGAACCATGGCGAAGTCCTTGAAATATTTCTGATGGAGCAGCTCGGCAATCTGCCAGGCAATCTGCTCTTCACAGATGACCTCTACCCGAATGTTCGCACCCTGCTCCACACCCGGTGCTCTGGCACCCCGGCGCCCCGCACCACGAGCCTCCGTGATGGTATAACCCCTCGCACCACAATCCCTGATGATCTTGACCAGGGGGCGTTCCAGCGCCTCTTCAGTAATCACAGTCAACAGTTTACGGCGCATGTCAGCCTCCGGAACCCGGATAGAAAAGCGAAAGAATGTAGTGATACAGGGGGATTCCAACGATGACATTGAAGGGGAAGGTCAATGCCAGGGAGGCAGTGAGCGACAAGCTCGGATTAGCCTCCGGAACGGATAAACGCATGGCCGCAGGGGCCGCGATGTAAGAGGCGCTGGCACTCAGGGTAACAAGAAGAACCGCCCCACCCAGGCTGAGCCCCAGCATCCAGGCAAAGAGAGTACCAACCGCGGCGCCGACCAGAGGAAACACCAGACCGAAGGCGGCAATGAACAGCCCGTGTTCACGCAGGGCACCAGCCCGGCTGGCAGCCACGAGACCCATCTCCAGCAGGAACAGCGCAAGCACACCCCGGAAGGCGTCGAAGAACAGCGGTTCCAGGGGCTGCATGGCCGCAGGCCCAGCCAGTAGGCCGATGAAAAGCCCTCCCAACAACAGGACCACACCCTTGCCAAGGAATACCTCCCGGGAGAGACCGGCCCATCCCATGGCCGGGCGCAGGCCCCGAACCAGTACGACCCCCAGCAGAATAGCGGGTACCTCAAGCACCACCACCCAAGCAGCGGCATGGGCCTCGAAGGGAATGCCCTGATGTTCCAGATAGGCCATGGCAACGGCAAAGGTACCCACACTGACTGAACCGTAATGGGCGGCGATGGAGGCAGCATCCGCGCGGGGCAACTTACGCGACAGACGCAGCATGGCAAAGGCAATCAGTCCGAGAATCACCCCCTTGATGGCGATCACACCGAGACCGGGCAGGATGCTCAGCAGGTCGCTGTCCGCCAGCTCCACGCCCCCCTTCAGACCAATGGAAAGCAGCAGCAGAACCGTGAGGAGCTCGTATACGGCCTTGGGCAGGTGAAGATCCGCTTTCACGGCACCCGCCAGGATCCCAAGAATGAAAAACAGAATGATCGGATCAATTCCCATTACATCTCCCCTGCACACACAGGGATATTACCATGCCAAATGAACGGCACGAATCAAGCTGGGAGTGTCGCTCACGCCTTGTAACAGACGCCATGAAAAAGGCGCCCTTGAAGGGCGCCCCGGTGGTCTGGTTGCAAAGTTGAGCCGAATACGGAACCCCTTGCTATCTATCAACGGTTACGTTGGCGGGGGGTCTGTCCCCGATCTTTGTTCCGAGATGCCGCCTCCCGCCTGGCCTCGATTTCAGCCTGCCTGGCTTCGCGTTCAGCAGCTGACTGCTTGATCTTCTGCTCAGCCTCCGGAGACAAGACAGGGATATCTTCAGGCTCCGGCGGCTTCTTCGCCCATACGGGGGCCACGAACATCAAGGACATCACGATCACAGCCATCAAGCGTGCCGCATTTCTTACCATGACCAACCTCCAGGGCAGTGCCCGATCTTGATACGGTCAATGGTCGAATGATCGCAGGGAATCTGTCGCAATACCAGCCCCCCGACGGCCATCCGGCAACAGTCACTCACATGCCGCTGCCATGAAAATGGATGGCCCGGTGGGCTCATGCAGTTACCCGGGCCGGAGTCAGCCTCAGCTCGCGAGCCTGACTCCAACCCGGGAAGCGCTCAATCCGAGTCCGATTTCTGCTCGGCCTTACCGCTCCGCTCAAGGGACTGACGAGTGTCATGGGGGTCGTTGACACGCTGTGACTCAGGTGCCTTCTCGATAATCACCCCATACAGCATGACCTTGCCCTTTTCACCAACCGCAGGGGCGGTATCGGTAATCGGATGCACCGGGGTCTCCTGGGCGGAAACCAAACCGGCCACCATCAAAGTACCGGCTGCAGTCAACACCGCCATCTTGTGCATGATTTTCATAATGTATTCTCCTCGACTCACAAACGTCTCAGTCCACCAATGTCCAGGTACTGGATGAATCACAGGGCATGGCCACATCCCAGCGTTGCCAGAAGCCGCTGCCACTGTCCTCCGCACGCATGTCATGATTCTGTCCACAATTGCGGACTTCATGGTCGAAGCTGCCGCCTGGGGAAATCACACTGCTCCCGAGCACATCACTCCCCCAGTAATCGTCCGTGACCGGTGAAACGTAGAGGTACCAGACGGTGTGGGAGCTGTTGTTCTGAACCGTCAGCGTATGGGAGGAACCACCGTCATCGTCGTCATCGCCAAGACAACCGGTCAAGGCCAACCCCAGCAGCAAAAGCGGGAGCAGAAGCAACCACGGATATCGTTTTGTCATAACCAGAGCCCTCATGTTTTATGTCAAACACACCCAAGACGGGGCGGAGTTCGCTCCGCTTGAGGAAAAGCTTATGGGAATAAACCAGAAACCACCTCACCCAAATGGGTGAAGAAAAGCTGTCCTGATGGAAAAGCCGACGAACGTCAGCGAAAATCCCGTGAGCGGTGCATGAGGCGTCCAAGCAGATGGCCCCAGTCCTCCAGGTGGCGGGCAATGACATGCTGGACACCATGCTCCCGCTGTACCGTGCCGACCACCATGAGCAGGCGGGCATTGAGCACCACGGGGCGATACTGTTCCGCCAGCCGGCGCCAGCAGATGAGGTTGATGTTGCCCGTTTCATCTTCCAGGGTCATGAAGGTCACCCCCCGGGCACTGCCCGGGCGCTGGCGATTGATCACCAGCCCGCCGGTCAATACCGGACTGTCGGCGGGGCATTGCCAGAGGTCGGCCGCGGTCTGCCAGCCTTCCAGGCGATCCCGCAGCAGGGCCAGGGGGTGCCGCCCGAGACTCAGGCCCAGGCGCCCGTAATCGGCCAGCAGGTCCTCCCCTTCACGGGGTTTTCTCAGCATGGGTTCCGCTTCCGCCACGGCACCTGAGGCAAACAGGGGGGTGGGCGCTTCAATGCCGGCCGCTGCCCAGCGGGCCCGGTGACGGTGACCGGCCAGTGAAGCCAGAGCCCCGGCATCCGCCAGGGCATCCACCGCCCGCCGATCCAGCCCGGCCCGGTGCCGGAGCTCATCCACACTGCCGATCGCACCGTCCACGGCCGTCATGACCCTTGCCACCCTTTCCCCCACCTCCCGGGCCAGGCCCTTGATCCGGTTGAGGCCCAGTCGCAGGGCCGGGGCACCGTCTTCATCGGGTTCCAGGGTGCATTCCCACTGACTGTGACGCACATCCACCGGATACACCGTCACGCCGTGCTCCCGGGCATCACGGACCAGCTGGGCCGGGGCGTAGAACCCCATGGGCTGGCTGTTGAGCAGCGCCGCACAGAAGGCAGCCGGTTCATGGCACTTGAGCCAGGCCGAGACGTACACCAGCAGGGCAAAGCTGGCGGAATGGGATTCGGGAAAACCGTATTCGCCAAAACCCTGAATCTGCTTGAAGACCCGGCGGGCAAAATCCTCGCTGTAACCCCGTTCGCGCATGCCGTTGATGAGACGATCCTCGAAATGCCCCAGGCCACCGCGCTTCTTCCAGGCGGCCATGGAGCGTCGCAGCTGGTCGGCCTCCCCGGGGCTGAAACCGGCGGCCACGATGGCCAGCTGCATGACCTGCTCCTGGAAGATGGGAACCCCCAGCGTGCGCTCCAGCACGGCCTTCACTTCCGGGCTGGGGTAGTCCACCGGCTCTTCGCCACAGCGTCGACTGAGGTAAGGGTGCACCATGTCGCCCTGGATGGGGCCCGGGCGCACAATGGCCACCTCGATGACCAGATCGTAGAAGGTGCGAGGCCGCAAGCGGGGCAGCATGGCCATCTGGGCGCGGGACTCGATCTGGAAGACGCCCATGGTGTCCGCCCGGCAGAGCATGTCATAGACCCGGCCGTCCTCGGCCGGGATATCGGCCAGCTCCCAGTGATGACCGGACCATTGCCCGATCAGTGCAAAGCAGCGGCGAATGGCCGTGAGCATGCCCAGGGCCAGAATATCCACCTTGAGCAGCCCCAGCGCTTCCAGATCATCCTTGTCCCACTGGATCACGGTGCGATCCGACATGGCCGCATTCTCCACCGGCACCAGTTCATGCAGCGGCCCGTCGGAAATGACGAAGCCGCCCACATGCTGGGACAGATGCCGGGGAAAGCCGATCAGGGTGTTGACCAGCACCATCAGTCGACGAATCACCGGATTGTCCGGGTCTTCCCCGGCTTCCTGCAGTCTTTCCCGCCGGGCCTTGAGACCATCCCACCACTGGAAGGCAGAGGCCAGACGATCCAGCCGGGCCGAATCCAGCCCCAGCGCCCGCCCCACATCGCGCACGGCGGAACGCGGGCGATAGGCAATCACCGTGGCCGCCAGCGCGGCACGGGCCCGCCCATACTTGCCGTAGATGTACTGGATGACTTCTTCGCGGCGTTCGTGTTCGAAATCCACGTCGATATCCGGTGGCTCACCTCGTTCCTTCGAGATGAAGCGTTCGAACAGCACGTTCATGCGCGCCGGGTCCACCTCGGTGATGCCGAGACAGAAACAGACCACGGAATTGGCGGCCGACCCCCGCCCCTGGCAGAGAATGCCGCGGGAGCGGGCAAAGGCGACGACATCATCCACGGTGAGAAAGAAAGGTTCATAGGCCATTTCATGAATGAGCTGGAGTTCACGCACGATCTGGCGCTTCAGGCGAAACGCCACGCCCCGGGGCCAGCGCCGCTGCATGCCCGACAGTACACGCTTGCGCAGGTAACTGGCTGCTGTTTCGCCCTCAGGCACCAGCTCGGCCGGATACTCGTAACGCAGTTCCGCCAGGCTGAAGGCGCAGCGCCGGACGATGCGCACGGTCTCTTCCATCAGAGCGGCGGGATAAAGGCGGGCCAGGCGACTCAGGGGGCGCAGATGCCGCTCGCCACTGGGAAAGAGGGCCAGGCCGGCATCGGCCAGGGGAACACGATGACGCAGGGCCGTCAGGGTATCCTGCAGGGTCCGGCGTTCCCGCAGGTGCATGTGCACATCCCCCGCCGCCACGCAGGGCACACCGCTGGACTCTCCCAGCGCCATGAGGGCATCACATCGCCGACGATCATCCCCCTCCGCCAGCAGCTCCACGGTGATCCACAGGCGGTCGTGAAAATGCTGTCGCAGCCAGGCCAGTTCGCCCTCTTCCGCTGTCTGCCCGGGCAGCCACAGGATGAGGCAGCCCGCCAGGCCGTTCTCCATCACATCCTTGCGCGTGAGGTGGTAACTGCCCTTCCCTGCCGCCCGCCGGCCGGTGGTGATCAGGGCACACAGCCGGGCCCAGGCCCGACGGTCACTGACCAGGGCGACGAAACGCAGACCGTCGTCGAGACGGAATTCACTGCCATGAATCAGGGGCAGACCCTGCTGCCGGGCTGCCTGGTGGGCCCGCACTGCACCGGCCACCGAGCACTCGTCGGTGATGGCCAGAGCCCGATACCCCAGCTCCGCCGCACGCGCTACCAGTTCCCCGGCGTGGGAGGCCCCGCGCAGGAAGCTGAAGTTGCTCAGGCAATGGAGTTCGGCGTAGGGCATGGGGCAGTACCCGGCTTATAGGGACTGTATAAAAACACAGTATTGCTGTTGATCGCAAGATATCTGGGGTGGTGTTTTCGGGGTGGATGGCTTCCGTCGGCGTTGGGCCCTTTGGTCTTGGTGATGGGGTATGGCTTCGATGAGGTTTGGACCCTTCTAAGTCGGTGACGGGGGGCGTTCCGGTCCTGTATCGGGTGGGCTTGCTCAGGGACGCCGTAAATCCATCCCTGGAGGCTCTGGTCGCGACATCCATGTCGCTCACAGCCCTGAGCAAGCCCACCCGATACAGGACCTCCTCTAGGAGGGTGTCACCTCGCTGGTGCCAACCGAGGGTTGTGTTCAGGCGGCAGTGCACGCGGCTTTGAGGAACGGCTCTTCAAGTTAAAGCCTGAACGTTGCTTTCCGCAGGCACGGCAAAGGTGACACCACCCAACATTAGGCCTGGGGTCAGTCGGGGGCTTTGCAGGGCTGTGAGCGACAGGACGTCGCGACCAGAGCCTCCAGGGATTAGGCCCCTACCTTCGCCCCCAACGAACCCGCGTTCACAGTGAGATTCGTCGCTCCAAGGCGCAGTGCGCAGCACAGTAGTTCGACTACGGGCAAGCACTGCAACACCGGAGCGGCGGATCTCACTGTGAACCCGGAGGGACCGCACGTATTTCGTCTCTCGCTTTGTTGCGCCTCGCTTATGTAGCACAGCGGCTACACCACGCTCGGCGCGCCGCACGAGAGACGAAATACGTGCGGTCGCGGGTTCGTTGGGGGCGAAGGTAGGGGCCCTCACGGCGTCCCTGCAAAGCCCCCGACTGACCCCAGGCCGAGACGCCCCGTTACCGTCGCCGAAGGGTCCAGCGCCTATCCGAAGCCAAACCCTCCACCGATCTGGAAAGATTCACACCCCCATCGAAGCCCCCTCAACCAAGACCAAGCCGCGCCAACAACGCGACACGCCCCAAATCCGCCTCAACGACGGCCAGCTTCTCCGGACGTCGCAGGCGCCGCAGACGGGCCTCGGCACGCAAGGCCTCGCTACGATCATTGAGCGCGATCTGATAGACGAGCTCGATTCGCCCGGCGCCGCGAGTGAAGCGGGCGCCACGGGATTGGCCCTGTCGGTGCTCGGACAGACGCCGGTCCACGTCGGTGGTAACGCCGGTATACAGGCGACCGTCGCAATCGAGAAGATAAAGCCACCAGACTGATTGCCGGGAAGGTTCCATGAAAAGCCTTGAACTCCTGTAGAAGCGCCACCAGTGTATAGAAACTTTGAATCAATCCATTCTGCCCATCGTGAGGTCTGCCTTGCCTTTCATCCTTCTGCTGCTGTTTGTCGGGGTTCCCCTGTTTGAACTCTATATTCTCATCCAGGTGGGCCAGTCCCTGGGCGCCCTGCCCACGATCCTGCTGTGTGTGCTCACGGCAGTGCTGGGGGCTGGGCTGATCCGCCTGCAGGGCCTGGGCACGCTGATGCGTGCACGGCGCAACATGGAGCAGGGCATGGCGCCGGCACTGGAGATGCTGGAAGGTGTTGCCCTGGCACTGGCCGGCCTGCTGCTGCTGACACCGGGTTTTGCCACGGATCTGTTCGGCTTTCTGCTCCTGCTGCCGCCCCTGCGGCGGACGCTCATCCGCCGCAGTCTGGCGCGCATGAACGTCACCGTGGGGCCGGCCTGGCAGCAACACCGGGGGCAAAGCGGTGACAAAGGCCGGCGCACCCTCGAAGGCGATTACGAACGCCGCGACTGATCAGGGCCCGGCCAGTTCCCGAAGCAGGAAGGCCTCCAGCTCCATCATGGCCACTCGGCGGAAGATGAAACCACTGAAGTGACCACGACAGCACTGGTAGTGAAGTTCGCTCGGCACCCCCTTTTCCTGGAGCCGGGCGTGAAACTGTTCCGAATGCTCCGGGGAAACAATGCGATCCCGGGTGGCATGGAACAGGAAGAAAGGCGGCAGACCATTGTCGTGGACATGCACCAGCGGTGAGGCCTGAGCGTAAGTCTCCGGCATTTCCGCCCGGGTACCACCAAGAAAATCCACCACTAAGCGCCCATCCTCCCAGAGACGCAGATCGCTGGGACTTCCGCCCAGTACCACCGCCGCCGGGCGGGTGCGCGGCCCGCCCCATTGCTGGTCCAGCTCCCCGCCCTGCCCGGCCACTACGGTCAGCAGGCTGACCAGGTGGCCGCCGGAGGAAAAGCCGAAGGCAGCGATACGGTTCGGATTAATGTCGAGCTCATCCGCCTGCTCGTGGAGCCAGTGCATGGCCAGCTGCAGGTCATGGAGCTGTGCCGGAAAGCGATGCGCCGGGGCAAAACGATAATCCACGTTGACGGTGACAAGCCCCTGGCGGGCCAGGCGGCGGGCAATGCCCTCCATGCTGCCGGGTGAGCCCCGCTGCCAACCGCCCCCATGCACCAGAAGGACGGCCGGGTGCGGGCCCTGGGTGCGGGGAATCCGAACGCGGGCTTCCAGTGCCTGTGGCCAGTGCGGGGGTGTATAGACCTGGGGTTCAAGCGTATCGAAGGCAACGAGATCGAGAGGGCGCCGATCACCGATATGGCCCTGGTAGCTGGCGCAGGCGCCCATGCAGAGCAATATCAGAACCAGAAACAGTCGATTGTGGGGCTTCAAGCATCGTCTCCCTGTCTGTCGTTTTCTGCTGGCCTGGTCAGGCAAACAGGCCATGCAGAAACCAGCGTTTCAATCGGCGGTCACGAAACACCCAGGCTTCATGCCCCTGCGCATCCATGACCCGATAATAGTCTCTCTGAATGTCCCTGCCTTCCCACCAGCCGGTTTCAATGCGTTCCGGCCCGGCGAGGGGCCGGAAACACTCGGGCCTGGACAGAGGCCTTGGCCGAGGCAGCAACCAGAGAGGGCGATCAGGGCGCGCATAGTCACTGGCTTCCGGTCCTGGCTCGGCAACCCGCCAGCTGGCTTCCGGCCGGTGTTCGGGGAAACTGGCCATGGCAAAGACCCGCTCCGGGCCCAGGCGCGTACGCAGGCGCTCCAGCAGACGCTGCTCGCGGCCGGCATCCGCCACCCCGGGAAACAGGGCATGGCTGGCCACCTGCCGGGCCCGCAGGGGGGCGGTCACGATCTCCACTACCAGCACCGGCTCCGGGAAACGAATGCTTTCCAGGCGAATCTCCAGCAGCGTTGACAGTTCATCCACCGTGGCCACGGCGGCGAGCAGCTGTATCTCCACCACCGTGGTCGGAGCCCGATGATGATGAAAGCGACACTGCAGCCAGGCGATCTGGCTGTCGTGGCGCCGAAGAAAACGCAGCAGCGATTCCAGCTGACGCCTCAGAAATCGAAGCAGAAAGGAACGCTTGTCCGATTCCCGGGGCAGCTCATCCCGGGCATGGAAACGTATGGCCCCCCGCCAGCAGGGCCGTGGATCGGGTACACGTCCCAGTGCCCGGTCCAGGGAATGACACAAGGCCGGCCCCCAACGACGGCTGAGCCCGGCCCGGGGCAGACGAAAGAGATCCTCCATCCGGCGCAGGCCCATGCCGCTGAGCTGCGCCAAGGGCTCAGGCGGCAGTTGCATGCAGGCAAGGGGCAGCGTACCCAGACGAGCGGACAATTCGGACAGGGAGGTCACCTCCGAAGCCGGAGCCGCACGACACAGCCACTCCGCGGCCAGTGGCGTGGGAGCAACCGCCCAGTGGCAGCGATGCCCCCTCTCACGCAGACGCTGCAGCAACTGTTCACGCAGGATATCCAGACCCCCAAAGAGCCGCAGGCTGCCGCGCACTTCCAGCAGCAGCCCCTCCCCCGGCAACAGACTGACCCGGTCACTGAAGGCCATGGCCGCATCCGCCGCCGCATACAGGCAGTCCCGCTCCATGACCGGCTTTCGCCGCAAGAGGCAGGGAAGGTCCACGCAGGCCAGGGCCGCCGACAGGCGCATGCCAATCCGAACACCGGCGGAGCAGGCCTGATGGTCCGCGGCCACCACACGGGCCGAACCGCCCTCCCCGTCCACGACAAGACAGGGCTGCGCTTGCGAAGGCTCAAGGGCCTCCAGGATCAGATCGGGAAAGTGCAGACACAGCCAGAGCAACGGTGGCCGGCGCCGGAGCGGACGCGGCGTCGGGCGAGCCAGGGACAGAGCCGGCAGCGTCTTGGCTCGCGCTGCATCTGTTCCGGGGTCCAGTTCGGGAAACAGGGGCAGGGTCATTGCCAGTACACTCCGCCAATGGCCGGCGCGACGGCTCTACAGCGGCAGCGAGATGCGCTGCCCGACCGCCGCTCCACGCGACTTGATCAACTCGACCCCCAATCCTTCCGGCTGGCCACTCAGGGCCAGCCGCAGGGCCGCCGGCGATCGCTGAATGGCCATGGCCCCCGGACGAAACAGGAAGGCCAGGCTCCGGGTGGATTCCGCGGCCAGCTGAAGACGCCGGACATGACGACCTGAAAGCTGTCGAGGCCAGCCCAGCACGGCGCCACAGGCACCGGAGCGCAGGCCCTGCTCCAGTGTCCAGACCTGTTCTTCCACGCCTTCGGGGCGGGTAATCACGCAACGATGGGGCGCCAACCCGTGCGCTCTCAGGGCCGGCGCATAGGGCAGATAAGGCGGTGAAACCCAGAGCAGCCACTGCCCCTGCCGTTGGCATTCGCACAAGGCCGGCAGCAAAAGGCGCAGCTCGCCTATGCCCTGCTCATCGCCCAGCAGTTCCACCAGCGCCCCCCGGGGCCAACCGCCGCCAGGCAGCAGGGCATCCAGGGCGGCAAAACCGGTCGCCTGGCTTGGCGTCAGCGATGCCCCGCCCCGCCGCGGCCGAAAGACCCGCGGATCCCGCAACAGCTCATCCAGCCCCGACACGCTACATCCCCGAAAAGAGATCACCGGCTGGAAGCACGGGTGGGCTCCCGACTGTGCGATTCCGCGTCTGTGGGCTGCTGATCCAAGGCGCAGCACGCCGCACAGTAGCAGCGCTACGGGCAAGTGCTGCAACGCAGGAGCTGCAGTCCACAGACGCGGAAGCGTGCAGCCGGGAGTCCACCCGTGCTTCCCTACCTCACTGAATACGCCCGTTGCGGATGACGCCTACCACCACGCCTTCCAGCACCAGGCTCTGGGTTGCCAGGTCCACCTCGATGGGCTCGAATTCCTCGTTCTCCGGCAGCAGCCAGATCTGGCGCCCCCGCTGACGGAAACGCTTCACGGTGACTTCATCATCCAGGCGGGCGACCACGATCTGGCCGTTGCGCACATCCGTGGCCCGGTGCACGGCCACCAGGTCACCCTCGAAGATGCCGGCATCCTTCATGCTCATGCCCTTCACCTGCAGCAGGTAATGGGCACGGGGCTGAAAGACTTCCGGATCCATCCGATAGCGGGTCTCCACATGCTCTTCGGCGAGAATGGGGGTACCGGCCGCGACCCGCCCGACCACGGGCAGCCCCGGTTCTTCCTCTTCCACCAGACGAATGCCCCGGGAAGAGCCCGGCGAGAGCTCGATCACGCCCTTGCGCGCCAGGGCCCGCAGATGGGTTTCCGCCGCATTGGCCGAGCTGAAGCCGAGATGTTCGGCAATCTCGGCCCGGGTCGGCGGCCGGCCGGTATTCTCGATCACCTGGCGGATCAGCTCGAGTACCTCCGCCTGACGTGCTGTCAATTCGCTCATTGCCCACCTCCGGGACTGTATATTCCGACAGTTACTGTCAGTATATACAGTAATTCGGAGAGGGCAAGGGGAGAAGGGGTTGTCTCGTAGTCGTAATCGGCCTTTAGCCAGGGTGCGAGAAAGCCGATTACGATTACGACTACGATTACGGGCCGGAATGACCCTCAATCCAGTTTGCGGTACAGGGTCTGGCGACTGACGCCCAGGATGCCTGCCGCGCGGCGCTTGTTGCCGTCCACCTGACTCAGGACGTGCTCGATATAGCGCCGCTCGAGTTCTTCCAGGGTGGGCAGGGCCTGGCCGGTACTGAGCTTCTCCATCAGACCCGCGCGGACGCCCTGCCCTTCGGCCCCGCCGGTATTGCGGTGATTGCGCAGACGGGTCGGAAGATGTTCGCGCTGGACAGTATCGCCCCGGCAGAAGGTGACCGCCCGCTCGATGGCGTTCTGCAGCTCACGTACATTGCCCGGAAAGGGATAGGCCTGAAGGCTTTCCAGGGCTTCATCGGAAAACCCGTTGATCTGGCGCCCCTGTTCCAGACTGAAACGGCGCATGAAACGAATGGCCAGCATCTCCAGGTCCCGTTCCCGATCCCGCAGCGGCGGCACATGCAGGGAGAAGGTTTCCATGCGATAGAAAAGATCCTCGCGGAAGTCTCCGTCGGCCACCCCTTGCTCCAGATCACGGTTGGTGGCCGCCACAATACGAACATCCACATTGATGTCTGCCTCGCCACCCACCGGCCGGATGACACCTTCCTGCAAGACCCGCAACAGCTTGGCCTGCAGATTCATGGGCATTTCACCGATCTCGTCCAGCAGCAGGGTGCCACCATCGGCACGCGCAAAGATCCCCTCGTGTTTCTTGACGGCACCGGTAAAGGCGCCGGCCATGTGGCCGAAAAACTCGCTTTCCAGCAGATCCGCAGGAATGCCGGCGCAGTTCACGGCCAGAAAGGGACCATCACGGCGATCACTTTCCTGGTGAATGGCCCGCGCCACCAGCTCCTTGCCGGTGCCGCTCTCACCCACGACAAGCACCGGGCCACTGGCCACGGCAACACTCTGAATCTCTTCATAGAGCTGCCGCATAGCCGGGCTTTCACCCACCATGCCGTGAAAGTCATCGCCACTGAATACTTCACGGAAACGCTGGACTTCGGTGCGCAGGCGACGGTTCTCCAATACCCGCTGGGTACTCAGGAGTAGATGGTCGATATCGATGGGCTTGGTCAGGAACTCGTCGGCACCGGCCTTGAGTGCCTCCACCGCCTGCTCGATGCTGCCGAAAGCGGTCAGGATCACGAAGGCGGGAGGCACGGAGACACTACGGGCCTCCCGTAACAGGTTCATGCCATCAGCGCCGGGCAGGCGAAGATCACTCAGCACCAGTGCCGGATTCCACTCCTTGAGCACCGGTACGGCTTTCTCGGCCGTATCCACGCACTGCACATCATGCCCGGCTTCGCTCAACTCCTCGTCCATCAGACGCGACAATGAGGGGTCGTCTTCGACCACCAGAATACGTTCCGGGGCATCACTCATGCCTTTTCCTCGGTCTGTTCGGTTTCAGTGTCGTCATTGACCGGCAACTCGGGGGATTCAAAGGGCAGCCAGAAACGGAAACAGGCCCCGCCGAGCGGACTGTCTTCCACGGTAATCCAGCCACGATGCTCACTGATGATGCCATGCGCCACGGCCAGGCCCAGGCCCGTCCCTTCCCCCACGGTCTTGGTGGTAAAGAAGGGTTCGAACAGGCGGGTTCGATCCGCGGATGCCACCCCCTCACCATCATCATGAACCTGGAACTCCACACCGTTCGCGTGGCTCATCCAATTCAATTCCATCCGCTTCACGCCATTGGCCTGTATGCCATTGCGCAGGAGATTGACCAGCACCTGCTCGATACGAATGGGGTCCACCACCAGTTCGGGCGCGGGCTCCTCCCCGGATACCGCCAACTTCACGGATCGCTCGACGGCCAGCTCCTGAACCTGCCCCCGGGCCGTACTCGCCAGCTGGGCACTGGAGACTGAACGCCGCTCCCGACTCGAGGCACGACCGAAGTCCAGCAGCTGCCGGACGATATGGCTCATGCGCTGCACTTCGCCCCGAATATCCTCCAGGTTGCCGCGGGCCGATTGATCGATTCCATCCAGTTTCAATACCCGGCGGGCACGGCCATCCACTACTGACAGTGGCGCACCCAGCTCATGGGCAATCCCGGCGGCCAGGCGACCGATGGCGGCCAGTTTCTCGGAATGACGCAAGCGCTCTTCCAGTTCCAGCTGGGTATTTCGCCGCTGCTGAATTTCCTGCTCGGCCTGCTCGATGGCGTCCAGCATGGTATTGAGGGCCGTGGCCAGCTGCGACAATTCCCGCGGGCCGTCTGGTTCGGCGCGCACACCGCGCTGACCCCGTTCAATGCGGGCCATGGTGTCACTCAAACGGCCGAGATGATGCCCGACGGCTCGGTGGTGACCAAACAGCACCAGAAGAATCACCAGCAAGGTGCCGCCGGCCAGCCCCAGAGCCATTTGTTGCTGGATCTGTTGCAGATGCTCCTCGAAATCGCTGGCGCGGCGGGTTACCTGCAGCCAGCCGATGATCTGGCCGGTTGCTTCATCCGTAAGGGCAACGTAATGGGAATAGACGTCGCGACCGTCAATCTCCTCATACTGCCCGGTTTCGTCCTCTCCGGTCACGGTGATGTCCTGGACGATTTCAGGTTCCTGGCGAGGCCGGACGGCGCCCACCGCGGCAATCTGTGCCCCTTCAGCGTCATAGACATAGGCCCCGTAGACCTGATCCAGCTGAAAGACCGATTCCAGTGCCTGGTGAACGGAGCCACGGCGATCACGTTCCATGCTGTAACTGACCGGCAGCTGAATCGCCTGGGCGATCAGTTCGATATCCTGTTGCATGCGCTGCTCCGCCCGCTGCTCGATGGTGGCCAGCACCACCGTCATGGTCAGCAGCACGGCCAGCAGCAGGGGAAACACGATTCCCAGCAGCAGGCGCACACGAAGGCTGAGTCCGAAATGTCGCGGGAAGCGTGAAAGCAGCTTCATGGGAGCATCCAAATTGTCGCAGGACGTGTCATGTCCAATATTGTGACACCCAAAACAAACCCATGCAAAAACGGCGGCAGACTCCAATTCACCTTACTTTCATGAATTTCAATGCGTTACAAAACATTCCCCGATTCGGCGGTCTTGGCACGCTGCCTGCATCGAATAAATGCGAATCAATGTCCTTGTACTCTGAACAGGAGAAAACCATGAAGATCCGTAACGTACTCATTTCTTTCATGACCGCCGCCTTCCTCGCTGCCCCCATGGCCATGGCCCAGGGTCAGCAACAGGCCCAGCCCATGCCCCAGCAGCAGGAAGCGCCGGATGTCAGCGATGAGCAGATCAATGCCTTCGTGGACGCCTACGTTGCCGTGAGTGAAGTGCGCGAGGAATACACGGCGCGACTGCAGGAAGCCGATAGTCAGGAAGAAGCCCAGGAACTGCAGCAGGAAGCCAATGACGCCATGACGGCCGCCATCGAAGACAGCGGCCTGAGCATCGAGGAGTACCAGCAGGTGGCCATGGCCGTGAATGCCGACGCCGAAGTGCGCGAGCAGGTCACCACCATGCTGGAAGAACGTGGCGCCCTTTAATCCGTAGCCACGGATAAAAGGCTCGCGAAAGACCCAATCGTCTTTCGGAAAAGCCCCGCTCCGGCGGGGCTTTTTTGTCGCCCGGTTTCGGCTCAAAGCCAAATTGCCGATACTATGCCCTGATCACACTTTTCGGGGAGATGCCATGAGCCCGCAGGAAGAAGCCGTCGTACAGGCGATCCAGGCTCGCGACAGTGAAACGCTGTCCTCGCTGCTCGCCGCGAACCCGGCACTGGCGGATACACGAACGGATGCCGGCGTCAGCGCACTCATGCTGGCGCTGTACACCGGCCAGCGCCGTCTGGCACGGGCCATCGCCGATCATCGCGACGGGCTGGACATCTTCGAGGCGGCGGCGCTGGGTCTGTGTGGTCATATCGAGCGCAGTCTGGAAATGGATCCCGATGCCGCCATGCACGTCAGTGCTGACGGCATGACGCCGCTGCACTTTGCCGCCCGATTCGATCAAGCGGAGGCGACGGCGCTGTTGCTGGAAAGGGGGGCGGCGCCCGACCATGTCAGTGAGAATCCCCTGGCCTTCACGCCACTGCATGCCGCCATTGCCGGCGCCAGTCTGGAAAGTGCGGAACTGCTGCTGGATGCGGGCGCCTTTGTGGATGCGCGCCAGGGTGATGGACTGACCTCACTGATGGCCGCCGCCGCCACCGGGCAGATCGAAATGATCGAATTGCTGATCGACCACGGCGCCAACCGGGAAATGCGCAACCAGAAGGGCTTGCGAGCTGCGGAAATTGCCGTTGATCAGGGCTTTGACGAAATCGCCGACATTCTGGACTGAGATCCGCGTCAGGAGGCCACATCCAGACGGGCCTGCTCCCGCAGCATATCCGCCATGGCGCTGGCCGGAATGGGCCGGCTGAACAGAAAGCCCTGCATTTCCTGACAGCCGCGGTCGCGCAGGAAATGAAGCTGCTCCCTTGTCTCCACCCCTTCCGCACAGATTCGCAGATTGAGGTTATGCCCGAGATCGATCACGGCGCCGGTAATGGCAGCATCATCCGAATCATCGGGAATATCGGATACGAATGACTGGTCAATCTTGAGCTTGTCGATGGGGAAGCGCTTGAGATAGCTCAGACTGGAATATCCGGTACCGAAATCATCAATGCAGAGGCCAACACCCAGGCGACTGAGCTGGCCGAGCATGCGCACGCTTTCTTCCACTTCTTCCATCACCGTGCTTTCGGTCAATTCCAGCTCCAGCAAATCCGGCGGCAGGCCGGTTGCCGTCAGTGCTTCCTGGATATGAGAGCGGATATCACGACGGCGAAACTGCAGCGCGGACAGGTTGACTGAAATGGGCAAAGAAGCCAGACCTTCGTCCATCCAGCTACGCATTTGCTGACAGGCCTCATGCAGAACCCAGTCACCAATCTCGATGATCATGCCGGTCTGCTCGGCCACGGGAATGAATACCGCGGGGGAGATCAACCGCCCTTCATGCCGCCAGCGCACCAGTGCCTCCACTCCCACGATCTCTCCCGTTTCCAGGCTTACCTGGGGCTGGTAATACAACACGAATTCATTGCGCTGGATGGCCCGGCGCAACTGGTTTTCCAGGGACAGTCGTTCCCAGGCCTGAATACTCAGATCGTGGGTAAAGAACTGGAAGTTGTAACGACCACGCTCCTTGGCCTGGTACATGGCCGCGTCGGCATTGCGGATCAGCTCATCCAGATCTTCGGCATCATTGGGATAGAGACTGATGCCGATACTGGGGGTGACATGCAATTCATGATTGCCCACCCGGTAGGGCTGGCCGAGGCTGCTCAGGAGTTTGGTGGCCACCTGTGCCGCCCGGTTGGCTTCCTCGATGCCCGGCAAGAGTACGATGAATTCATCCCCGCCCTGTCGACTGACGGTATCTTCGGCACGGGTATCCCGCTTCAGGCGTCGAGCAACTTCCTCCAGCAGGCGATCACCCACCGCATGCCCCAGGGAATCATTGACGTTCTTGAAGCGGTCAAGATCAATGAACAGAACCGCAAGATAGGTATTGTCGCGTCTGGCCTTGGCGATGGCCTGTTCCATGCGATCCCGCAACAAGGTACGGTTGGGAAGGCCCGTCAAGGTGTCGTAATGGGCCAGATAATTGATCTTCTTTTCAGCTTCCTTGCGCTCTGTGATGTCGGAAATCACACCGTCCAGGTACGTGACACCTTCTACTTCATCATGGATGGCCACCGCACTGTTCAGTGCTACGAAACGGGAGCCATCCCGCCGCAGGAACTCCACCTCCTCATCCCGGTAACCTCCCTGTTCGGTGACCAGCTGCTGGAGCTCACGGCGACGCCCCGGCGACACATAATGAATGGGTGCGGGTACCCGCATCATCTCTTCCGGGCTGTCGTAACCGAACATGCCCGCCAGAGCCGAGTTCACGTACTCCAAATGCCCCGCTGGCGTGCTGCGGTAGATTCCTTCCGAGATATTGTCGGTGATGGAACTCAGTAGACGTCGGTTATGCTCGAGCGCCTCTTCGGTTTCCTGGCGCTCAAAGGCATTACCCAGACTGGCGGCAGCGGCCAGCAATGCAGTGAGCTGGCTGTCAGGCCACAGGCGCTCGCTACGACAATCATCCAGACCAACAAAACCGAAAAAACCTCCCCGCATCATGATGGGCACCAGCAGTAGAGACTGGATGCTCTGTGCCTCCAGCAGTGCCCGGGCCTCGCCGGACAGCTCCCGAGGCCGGGCAATGACCGGTCTTCCGGTATTGAGGCGGTCATACCAGAACTCGGGGAAATCCGCATAGGGAAGATTCTGCATGCGGGGGTTCTCGATCTCGGCGGTAATCCCCTCCCGCACCCACTCATAGCGCATGCTATGGGCGGGCAAGCCACTGGTGGAATGAGGATGGTTGGTAAAGATGTAGGCACGATCCACATCCATGGCTTCGGCAATGGTCTCCAGTGCCTTGTTGACGGACGGGCCGAACTGGCCCGGCGCAATCAGATCATCCAGGCTCCTTGAGATTGCTTCCAGCAGGCGATCCCGATTCTCCAGCTCCTGCTCCCACTGCTTGCGCTCGCTCACATCCTGAAGGAACGCCAGAAAATACCTGGGCTGACCGTCGTGAGCGGCAACGCTGGAAAGACTCATCTCCACCCAGACTGCCCGACCCGACTGTGACTGCAATCGGAGCTCGATCTGAGCAGACTCCTCCTTCCCGTCAAGCAGGTGGGACATTGCCTCGTCCAGAATGGAGACATCCAGCGGATAGACCGAATCCCGCGCTGGACGGCCAAGCAGCTCCGCCTCTGACAGGTCAAGGAGCTCTGGCAGGCGTGGTGGTACCTTGAGCCAGAGACCGTCAGCATCAAGGTGAGTCACCATGATCAGGGAAATCTCTTCGGTCCGCTGCCTTCGGCGTTCGCTTTCACGGTAGGCACGGGTCATTTGATCCGCCAGGGCTTCAGCCCGGGAGCGGGTGAGATAATTTCCCCGAAAGAGAAAGAAAAGCAGAAAACTGATGGAAAGACCGGAAGCGAGAACAGTCCATGGGAACAAGCTGGCCGAATGATGATGGGACAGTTGAATGAGCCAATCCCGGTTGCCCAGCGGGAGAGATTGACTGGCTTCGATCCGATAACCCCGTTGCTCGGCGGGATTGGTGTCAATGATCACACTACCTGCGGCATCGTCGCTGATATCCACGACCCGCAGATGATAATCACCGTGCCAGTCACCCAACTCCCGAAATGCAGCGTCGACACGCAAGACAATCCCGAGCCAGCCGCTGGGCACACCACGCGCCATGGACGCGGCTGAGTACACCGGCACAACGAGTATGAAACCCGCATCGTCGATGGGATCACCGATGGCACCGGGCCGATCTGCCGGAGTGAATACCAGGCGCCCGGAGATGAGCGGTGTAGCCTGTTGGGTCGCAGCCGCCAGAAGCGCCCGGGGTGTCGGATTCTGGCAGGCATCGAAACCGCGTGCGGCCCCGGTATCCAGGGCCGAGTGGGTGAGTACGCAGAAATAACCCAGGCTGGATTCACTGCGGATGCGAAATTCCGGGTAGGCACCGGCTCGCATGTTCGCTTCGAAGCTGTCTGCCTGGTCGCGCGGTACCCGGGTGATGTAATGCAGGCTGGTAATATTCGGATAGTGACGCGCAAGCGACAGGCCGGCGACGAATCGCTCCCAGTCAGAGGCTTCCAGATCATCGATCAATGCCAGCGTCGCACTGCCGGCACGGAGCAGGGAAAAATACCGCCCCATCTGGGTTTCAATCTCGCGGCTGATATCCCCCAGGCGTGCGTGGAGCTCACTCTGCAGCTCCACC
The DNA here is from genome assembly GCF_030848495.1 of Natronospira bacteriovora. Taxonomy (NCBI): domain Bacteria; kingdom Pseudomonadati; phylum Pseudomonadota; class Gammaproteobacteria; order Natronospirales; family Natronospiraceae; genus Natronospira; species Natronospira bacteriovora. The sequence goes on along the minus strand of NZ_JAVDDT010000002.1, from coordinate 90,211 downwards.
CGCTCTGCATCAAGCGCCAGGCGCCAGGCGCCCAGGCTGACAAGCAACATGCCCCCCAGAATCAAGCCGAGGACGAGATTCCTGGGCAGAGTCTGGAAACCGCCCTTGAGCAATAGCAATACCCTGCCCCCCGTCACGGTATCAGCACGGAATGCACCGGCGGCCACTCCCGGCTGCGGCTGCATTCTCCAGACTGGCGATTCATGGGCTCCATATCACTCAGTCTAAAGCATTTCCCGGAGATTTCAGCTCACGGAACCTCCGATTAATCCGTTCGCGCTCAACGCCGACGGGATTCGTCCTCCCGCGAGGCTCCGGCCAGCCCTTGATCCGGGCGCGTGGTGCCGGATCCTACACCACGAAGTCGGAAGCGTTCGCCGGGGCATCCGGGCATTGACCGGACGCCAGCCAGGCCAGGACCATCTCCGTCAGCGCCAATGTTCGGTTACTGATGTCCACGGTCAGGAAATAATGGTCGGCACCCAACTCGACCAGGGTCACACCGCCGGGCATCTTGCTGTGCCAGAGGGGGGCGAGACCGTCACTGGGCCCTTGCCGACTCAGAAGCTGGTAACGATTGCGGGCGGCCTGGGAGACCTGATAACCCATGGGCACGGCGACGTAATTCACCACCAGGACGTGGTCGGGCAGACGGGCCTGTTCAAGACGGGCCTGACTGTCTTCCGTTCTCAATGACTTCAGGCTGGCGAAGGACCAGCCTTTCCAGAGGAAAACGGAACGGGCAAAGAGGTTTCGAGGAAAGCGGGACCAATGATCCGCCAGCGGCGTGCCGCCGATCACCCCTCCGGCATTGATCCAGGCCGCAACCGCTTCCGTTTCTTCCGGCTCAAGCAAATGCCCCAGGGCCCAATGCACCTCGGCCGCCGACTTGCTGGCACTGACGAGAATCAGCTGTTGGGCCCGGCCGTCATACTCGCGCAGAACGTCAGCCAGCACCTGCGCATTCTCTTCCACCGTGCCATCCTGCGGTGTTTCGACAAAACGGTAGGGAAAGCCAATGGAATCCAGCGCCCGGCGAGTACGAGAAAAATCCGCTTCCGTGTGGGCGTGATCCTTGTAGAGCCAACCGGGCATGAAGACCACTTTCCAGTCGTTCGCATCCGGCTCCAGGGATGGCAGGTTGTTGCGGTCGCCCAGTCGCAGATCACGGGAAACCCGGCCGAGACAGGCCTGCCATTCACGGTTGGTCTGATCCTCGAAAACATGGCGCATGAACATCAGGGCGGCCAGGTCCACTGAATCATATCGCTCGGCCACATCGGCCAGGAAGCGCTGATCCATGCGCCCGCTGCCAATGATCTCGTCATAGGACTGCAAACGCTCGTGCCAGCCCTCCGGATGCTCCGCCGGATAATCCTCCACGTAGTAGCGGGCGATCTCCCTGTCCAGCGGCACCATGATGTCCTGGTCGGACAGCTGGCCCCGAGTGGGCACCTGGTCCGGCTGGGCGGTATGGCCGCAGCCCAGAAGCAGGAAGAAAAGTGGAAGCAGGCCTGTCAGGCGGAGGTCAACATTCCGGAACATTGACAGCCAGCCCGCCCAGGGAGGTTTCCTTGTAAATGGACTTCATGTCTTCGCCGGTCTGGCGCATGGTGCGGATGACCTGATCCAGGGAGACCTTGTGCTGCCCATCGCCGCGCATGGCCATGCGCGAGGCGTTGATGGCCTTGAGTGCGCCCATGGCATTGCGCTCGATGCAGGGAATCTGCACCAGTCCGCCCACCGGATCACAGGTCAGTCCCAGGTTGTGTTCCATGCCGATCTCGGCTGCATTCTCCACTTGTTCGAGACTGCCGCCGATGGCTTCGGTAAGACCTGCCGCAGCCATGGAACAGGCCACGCCGACCTCGCCCTGACAGCCCATTTCCGCCCCGGATATGCCGGCGTTCTTCTTGTAGAGAATGCCGATGGCACCGGCCGTCAGCAGGAAGCGGATCACACCCTCCTCCGAGGCATCGTCAACAAAACGATTGTAATAATGCAGCACGGCCGGAATGATGCCGGCAGCACCATTGGTGGGTGCAGTGACCACCTGGCCGCCCGCTGCATTCTCTTCGTTCACGGCCAGGGCGAAGACGTTGACCCAGTCAAGCAGGTCCAGATGCTCATCGGCATTCTGTTCCTGCAGTTCACGATAGAGCCTGGGCGCACGGCGTCGTACTTCCAGCCCCCCGGGCAGATTGCCTTCCACCCGGAACCCGCGCTGGGTGCATTCCTGCATTACCTGCCAGATCGCCAGAAGCTCTTCGCAAACCGTGGCTTCTTCACGCCAGGTCTTCTCGTTCTCCAGCATCAGCTGCCAGATGGAAACCTTATGCCGACGGCATTCGCCCAGCAGGTCTTCCGCGGTACTGAAAGGATGGGGGATGCGGGAACTTTCATCGGCATCCCCATCGCCGTCATCCTCATGCTCACGCACGATGAAACCACCGCCAATGGAGTAGAAGATCTCTTCGTGGAGCAACTGACCATTCGCGTCGAAGGCCACCATGCCCATGCCGTTGGAATGACGAGGCAGGCGTTCATCGTTGTGGAATTCAATCTTCACCGCCGGATCGAAATCGATTTCATGCCGGCCCATCAGAGCAATACGCCGGTCGCCCTTGACCTGATCCAGCATGCCCTCGATGGCGTCCGGATTTACCTCCCTCGGCGTCTCGCCCAGCAGACCCAGGATCACGGCCTTGTCCGTGCCGTGGCCCACACCGGTCAGGGCCAGGGAACCGTATAGCTTGACCACCACATCGCTGGCATCCTCCAGCACGCCCTTCTCCACCATGTCCTCACAAAAAGCCAGAGCCGCCCGCATGGGTCCCACGGTATGGGAGCTGGACGGCCCGATCCCGATCTTGAACATGTCAAAGACGCTGACTGCCACGATGAAAACTCCGTTTTTGAGATGAAAGTGAACAGTTCCCAGTGAACAGCGGGCCCTGCCCACTCAACTGCCCACTGTTTTCTGAATGGCCGTTACCAACCGGAACCAAGAGCGTGCAGAAATCCCGCTGAATCGGTATAGCATTTTCGAGAGCACGGCCCACTGTTCACTTTCATCTGTTCACTGTTCACGTGCCTTAGTCGTCCGACAAGGCCAGCAGGCTGGCGTTGCCGCCGACGGCGGCGGTGTTGATGGTCAGGGTACGCTCATTGGCAAAACGCAGCATGTAGTGGGGGCCGCCGGCCTTGGGGCCGGTGCCGGAGAGGCCCTGGCCACCAAAGGGCTGTACGCCCACCACGGCGCCCACCATGTTGCGGTTCACATAGGCATTGCCCACCCGGATGCGACGCTGAATGTAATCGGCCTCGCTGTCAATGCGGGTGTGAATGCCCAGGGTCAGGCCGTAACCGGTGTTGTTCACCGCCTCGATGACCTTGTCCAGATCCTTGGCCTTGTAACGCACCACATGCAGCACCGGGCCGAACTGTTCCCGCTCCAGCACGCCAATGTCATCAATCTCGATGGCCACCGGTGCCAGGAAGGTGCCGTGAGCGCACTCCGGCCCCAGGGGGGCTTCCTTGATCAGCTTGCCCTTGGTCTTGATCCACTCCACGTGTTCTTTCAGACCCTTGAGCGCTTTTTCGTCAATCACCGGGCCGATGTCGGTACTCAGCAGGCCCGGATCACCCAGCTTGAGGGTGTCCATGTAACCACTGAGGATATCCAGAACCCGCGGCGCGATTTCCTCCTGCAGGAACAGCACGCGCAGGGCGGAACAGCGCTGACCGGCACTGTGAAAGGCCGACTGCACCACGTCGTCGGCCACCTGTTCCGGCAGGGCCGAGCTGTCCACGATCATGGCGTTCTGGCCGCCGGTCTCGGCAATCAGGGTGGGGATCACGCCCTTGCGATCGGCCAGGGTGCGGTTGACCAGCTGGGCGGTCTCGGTGGAGCCGGTGAAGGCGACACCGCTGATGCGTTCATCCGGCGTCACGATCTTGCCGATGGTGCTGCCGCGACAGGGCAGGAAATGCAGCACATCACCGGGGATGCCGGCCTTGTGCAGGAGCTTGACCGCCAGAGAACCGATCAGCGAGGTCTGCTCGGCCGGCTTGGCCAAGACGGCATTACCGGCCGCCAGGGCCGCCGTGACCTGGCCGGTGAAGATGGCCAGGGGGAAGTTCCAGGGGCTGATGCAGACGAACACGCCCTTGCCCGTCAGGCGCAGGGTATTCTTTTCGCCGGTGGGCCCCGGCAGGGGCATTTCAGCGCCGAACTTCTCTTCACACTGGTTGGCGTAATAGCGCAGGAAATCCACCGCTTCGCGCACTTCCGCCACCCCGTCAGGGATGGTCTTGCCCGCTTCACGGGTACACAGGGCCATCAGCTCGCCCATGTGCTCTTCGTACAGGTCCGCCGCCTTGCGCAGGATGGCCGCACGCTCCGTGGCCGGGGTGGCGTCCCAGGCCGGCTGGGCGCGATGGGCAATATCAATGGCCTCGCGAATGGCGTCTTCTTCCGGCTCGTAATACACACCCGGGGAACGCCGATTATCGGTGGGATCCGTGGCACGCACTTCCTTGCCACCGCCATGAATCTTGCCACCGATGATGGCCCGGGCCTCCCAGTGCTGCTGCATGGCCTTGTCCATGGACTCGGCCAGGGGCGTCAGTTCGTCCGGGTCGGTCAGGTTCACGCCGGCGGAGTTTTCCCGCTCCTGGCCAAAGGCGCGATACATGTCCTTGGGCAGGGCAATCTTCGGGTGCGAGAACTGGGTCAGCTTCTCTACTTCGGCCACCGGATCACGGGTGATCTGGCTGACCGGCACCTTGGGATCCATGATGTGATTGACGAAGGAGGTGTTGGCACCATTCTCCAGCAGACGACGCACCAGATAGGGCAGCAGCTCCTTGTGCCGGCCCACCGGGGCATAGACGCGGCAGGAAATGCCCGCGTTCTCGCTCATGACTTCGCCGTAGAGCTCTTCGCCCATGCCATGCAGACGCTGGAATTCATAATCCGTGCTGCCATTGGCCATTTCCAGAATGCTGGCCAGGGTATGGGCATTGTGGGTAGCGAACTGGGGATAGATCAGGTCGCACTCCTGCAGCAGTTTCTTCGCGCAGGCCAGATAGGACACGTCGGTGTTGATCTTGCGGGTGAACACCGGGTAGCCGTGCTCACCTTCCATCTGCGCCCATTTGATTTCATTGTCCCAATAGGCGCCCTTGACCAGGCGCACCGGCATGCGCCGACCCACGTCGGTGGTCAGGGCCTTGAGCCAGTCGATCAGGCGAATGCAGCGCTTCTGATAGGCCTGAATGGCCAGGCCAAAACCTTCCCAGCCTTCCAGGGAGGGCGAACGATACACGCCTTCGATGACTTCCAGGGACAGATCCAGGCGGTCGGCCTCCTCGGCGTCCACCGTCAACTGAATGCCGGCGTCCCGGGCGCGTTCGGCCAGGCGCAGCAGACGGGGGGTGAGCTCGGCCAGCACCGCTTCGCGGTTGGCATATTCGTAACGCGGATGCAGGGCGGAGAGCTTGACCGAGATGCTGTGGGCCTGCCAGATGGTTTCATCCTTGCCCACCGCCTGGCCAGTCTTGTCGATGGCATCGGCATAGGCCTCGAAGTAGCGATCCGCATCGGCCCAGGTCAGGGCCGCTTCGCCCAGCATGTCGAAGCTGTGACGGTAGCTGCGATGTTCCTTGCCGCGAGCCCGCTTGAGGGCCTCTTCGATGGTGCGGCCCATGACAAACTCGAAACCCAGGATCTTCATGGTCTGGCGCATGGCGGCGCGAATCATGGGCTCGCCCAGACGGGCAGTCAGACGGCCCATGAAGCCGGAAACGTCCTTGCGGATACGCTTGTCCACCTTGACGACGCCACCGGTAAGCATCAGGCCCCAGGTGGAGGCATTGACGAAGAGGGAATCACTTTCCCCCAGATGGGAACGCCAGTCGCCGGAGGCGATCTTGTCCTGAATGAGTTTGTCGGCGGTGATGGAGTCCGGCACACGAATCAGGGCCTCGGACAGGCACATCAGTACCACGCCCTCCTGGGAGGACAGATCGTACTGCTGCATGAAGGCGGAAATTCCGCCCTTCTTGCCACCCTTCTTGCGCACCACTTCCACCAGGGATTCCGCCTTGGCCACGATGCGTCGGCGGGTGGCGTCATCCAGCTTCGCCAAGGGCAGCAGACGCTCCATGCACTCGGCCTCGTCGGCCAGGTACAGCTTGTTCATCTCCGCCCGCAAATCGTCCACGGCGGGACGGCCGCGTTCGAAAACGAAGGGGGTGGTTGCCGGCTGGCTGCGTTCGGGTAGTGCCACGATAAGACTCCCGCAAGGTGTTGAATTAATTGAGATAAACCCGACAAGCCCGATGCCGGGACAGACTGATTGAAACCGCTCTCCGCACGACACGCCGCGTCGAATCGTCCGGACAACGGTCAAACCCCCATTCTAGCGGAATGCGCGTCCGCTGACAGCCCGTGCCGCTGTCGACAGTTGTTGGAATTCGACACGCAGGGGTTTGTTCCTGCAGCGGTTTTCTGCTTGCACCGCGTTTGGCGACACGAGCGAGAGAGCGGCGTCTCAAATCCGCATCAGCACCAAGGCAGCTCAAATCAATTCATTCGCGCTCAAAAAAGCCGCCCTCCCCGGAGGGAAGGCGGCTTCCTGTGACAGACTCGAAACCGACGCCAATTACATGTTGGCAATCAGGGCATCGGCAAACTCGCTGGTCTTCACTTCCTTCGCGCCGTCCATCTGGCGGGCGAAGTCATAGGTCACGGTCTTGCCGGCCACGGTCTTCTCGTAGGCCTTCTGCACCAGCTCGCTGGCTTCGGTCCAGCCCATGTAGTCCAGCATCATGGTGCCGGAGAACAGCAGGGAACCCGGGTTCACCTTGTCCTTGCCGGCGTGCTTCGGCGCGGTACCGTGGGTGGCCTCGAACACGGCCACTTCGTCGGAGATGTTGGCGCCGGGGGCAATACCCACACCACCCACTTCCGCGGCACAGGCGTCGGAGAGGTAATCGCCATTGAGGTTCATGGTGGCGAGCACGTCGAATTCGTCCGGACGCAGCAGCATCAGCTGGAACATGATGTCGGCGATGCGATCCTTGATGACAATCTTGCCTTCCGGCTGCTTGCCATCGTACTTGTCCCACAGCTCGTCCTCGGTAATGACCTTGTCGCCGAACTCTTCCTTGGCCACTTCATAGCCCCAGGTGCGGAAGGCACCCTCGGTAAACTTCATGATGTTGCCCTTGTGGACCAGGGTCACGCTCTTGCGGCCCTGCTCGATGGCCCACTCGATGGCCTTGCGCACCAGGCGCTTGGAGCCGAAGGGGCTGATGGGCTTCACGCCCAGACCGGCGTCATCGAAGAAGGTGGCGCCCATTTCATCCCGCAGGAAGGCGGACAGCTTCTTGTTCTCGTCGCTGCCAGACTGGTATTCGATGCCGGCGTAGACGTCTTCGGTGTTCTCGCGGAAGATCACCACGTCGATGTCTTCCGGCTTTTTCAGCGGCGAGGGCACGCCCTCGTAGTACTTCACCGGGCGCACGCAGGCGAAGAGGTCCAGCTGCTGGCGCAGGGACACGTTCAGGGAACGGAAACCCTCGCCCACCGGGGTGGTCAGCGGGCCCTTGATGGCCACGCGCAGATCCTTGATGGCTTCCAGGGTCTCGGCCGGGAAGTAGTCACCGTCGTACTTGGCGGCGGCCTTCTCGCCCATGTACAGCTCGGCCCAGTGAATCTTGCGCTTGCCGCCATAGGCCTTCTCCACGGCGGCGTCCCAGACCTTCTGGCAGGCCGGGCTAATGTCGACGCCGATGCCGTCACCTTCCACCATGCCGACGATGGGGTTGTCCGGCACCTTCAGCTCGCCATTTTCACGCGTGATCTTCTGCCCGCCCTCGGGCAGGACGACATGCTGATAAGCCATGGAGTGCTCCTTGGAGTTTTGACAATACGAAGCCGCCCCCGAGCGCATGGCCGGGGGCGAAAAAACGTCCATTATACCGAAATCCGACCACGATTTCCCGGCGCCGGGCTAGCCGCGAAAACCTTGTAACCACCGAAGACGCCGAAAACACCGAAGAAATTCAAGGGCGAAAAACCGTCAACTACAGAGAACACCGGATGTATGGAGGGTTCAAGCACTTGAGCACTGCCGCTTTACTTTGTCTACGTGCTTGATCTTTCGGGTCTTCTTCGGTGTTTTCGGCGTCTTCGGTGGTTACAAGGTTTTCAGGGCTTGTCCGGCACGGGCAGGGGCCGGACGGGGGCGCATTCGCCCTTGTCGCGCCAGCGCAGGTAGTCGTGCAGGATGAGGCCGTGGTCGAAGGCCAGGGGGGGCGGCTTGGCGGGATCCGCCAGCTGGATGGCCCGAGCGTCGTCACCGGCCCGGGGGGTACCCACGGCACGACCGACATAGGTGATGCTGACATTGTGACCGCGCGGATCCCGGCGGGGATCGGAGTAGACACCGAGCAAAGCCACCAGACGGACATCCAGGCCGGTTTCTTCCCAGACCTCACGCATGGCGGCCCGCTCCACTGTCTCACCCACGTCCACGAAACCACCGGGCAATGCCCAGCCCAGGGGTTCATGGTGCCGCTCGATGAGCACGATCCGCCCGTCATTGCGATCCGGCTTCTCGATGACCACATCCACCGTCAACAAGGGGGTCTGGGGTTTCGGCATGGGGACTCCTGTCGGCCTGTGCGCTTCGAGAATAACAGGATCAATCCTTGCCGGTCATGCGCCGCAACACCCGGCGTTGTTTCTTGTCCGGGCGCCGCTCGGGAATGGGGCGAGCGAGGCGTTCCATCTTGCGGATTTCGGATTCTTTCTCCCGCCGCTCGAGGCTCTCCAGGGTCTCTTCGTAAAGCGTCTCGGCCACCTTTGCCGGGCCGCGCTTCTCGGATAAGCCATGAACGACGAGCTCGAACTGCTGCGGCCCTTTGGTGACACGCACCTCATCCCCGATCTTCAGTCCATGAGCCGGCTTTACCCGATGGCCGTTCACATGCACCTTGCCACCAGCCACGGCCTGCTGCGCCATGGACCGGGTCTTGAAGAAGCGCGCCGCCCACAACCACTTATCGATTCTGACTTCACTCATGGGGACATTCTATCAGGGTGCACGGGATAGTCTGGGCGCTGGAGCGAAACCCTGGAACCACTGAAAACGCCGAAGACACCGACAGTAAAATGCAATCATAGTGGGCCTCAGAGAATATCAATGGCTCGGGGCAAGGGCGGCACCCGTGGCACACAATGGGTCCTTCGGTGTCTTCGGCGTTTTCGGTGGTTCCAGGTTTTCACAGTCCCAGCAGACGCCGCCGGAAGGCAGGTTCACTGGTGTCTTCGCTCATCCAGATTTCGAAGAAGGGGCGAGCGAAATCCGGATCGTCCACCTGGTGGTGAAACTCGCCGTTGAAATAAAAGCGGGTTGGCTGACCCGGCCGGTACCATCCGGTAATGCGGTCACCGTCGGCGACATCGGGAAAGGCCTTCTTCTGCTCCTCCAGCCAGCAATCCTTTAGCTCCTCACAGTGGCCGAGGGCCTGCATTTCCTTTGCGCCCCGCTCGGCAATGTCAGCTCCGTTCAGGCGCCTGGCATAGCGAAAATCCAGCACGAATGGCTCATCCCAACCCCATTCACCGTTGGTGGTCCAAAGGGCACCGTCGTAGACGTGGAAGAGATAAGCCCGCAGACGGGCCGTTCCCTTCACCTGCCAGTCACTGCTTTCACGGATCTCGGCGGGCAGCTCCCCCACTCCGTCTGCATGAAGATTGAAGGGAAACAGGAGCGAAAGCACCAGTGCCGACAATAGGGCTCTCATGATTCTTCCCCCTCGTTCCGAGACATGGAAGTTCTCGGCCGCCCCGGAATCAGAGCGTTGGTACGGCGAACATAGTCGGCGTACTCCGGCTTTCTGTCATTCAGCCCTTTCTCCAGCAGCATGACCCCGGAGAAACGGATGATGGCAAACGTCATCAGGGCCGGGCCGAAGATCGTCCACCAACCGCCGGCGGGCAGACTCATCAGCCAGTAAGCCCACCAGACACAGATGTCACCGAAGTAATTGGGGTGCCGGGTATAGCGCCAGAGGCCACGGTCCATGACCCGCCCCCGGTTGGCCGGATCGGCCTTGAAGCGCGCCAGTTGCCAGTCGCCGACGGATTCGAAGATGAAACCGGTGGCCCAGAGCATCACGGCAATGAGGAAGACGAGCGGCCACGGTCCGCTCATGTCGGGAGCAGCATGGCCGATCACCATGAGGGGCATGGCCACCACCCACATGATCACGCCCTGAAGCACGAACACGGTGAACAGGCTGACCCACCAGAAATGGCCTCGGTGCTTGTCGCGCATTTCCCGATAGCGATAATCCTCGCCATGACCCCAGTTGCGCCAGCTGAGATAGGTTGACAGCCGCAGGCCCCACAGGGACACCAGCACGACGGGAATCAGGGCGATGGCATCGCGACTGCCACTCCACCACCAGAACCAGGCCAGCAGCACGAAGCCGAAGCCCCAGAAGCGATCCACCAGACTGGCGTCCCGAAGCAGGAGGCTGGCAAGCCAGATGAGGAACATAATGCCCAGGGCCACCCCCAGGCCGGCCACCGCGGTCATTGCCACACTGTCGATGATCATTGCTCACCCTCCCCGGGTTTGCGGAAGAGGTAATGGGAGACCCACCACTCTTCCCCTCTCCTGAAACCGAAGAATTCTTCACTGGCCATGAAGAACATGCGCCAGCGGTTGAACCAGATACGGGCCTGCCTCTTGCCGTAGCTGGCTTCCATGATCGGCATCAGCTGCCCGCGCCGGGCATCCTGGTTGGCCAGCCAGGCACCGCAGGTACGGGCGTAGTGACGGCCATTCACGCGCCAGCGCTGTTGCAGACGGAAGTGATCCTGAAAGCGGGCGGGCAGTTCATCGGAGGGCATCAGGCCACCGGTAAAGAAATGGCGTGCCATCCAGTCCCGCTCACCATCGGTTTCGAAGAAGTAGGGGAAATCCCGGTGACAGAAGATATGCATGAACAGCTTGCCCCCGGGCCGCAGCCATTGCCCCACCCGGCGGGTCAGCTCACCCCAGTTTCGCATGTGCTCGAACATTTCCAGGGACACCACCCGATCAAAGTGCTTTGCGGTCTGGAAGTCGTTGATGTCGGCGGTGATGACCTGGAGATTATCCAGGCCGCGTTCACGAGCGCGCTCCTCGATCAAGGCCCGCTGGGAGGCCGAGTTGGACAGTGCCGTGATCCGGGCGGCGGGGTAGTGTTCCGCCATCCACAGGGTGAGAGCACCCCAGCCACAGCCCAGTTCGAGGATCTCCTGCCCGTCGGCCAAATCCGCCCGTTCACAGGACAAGGCCAGCATGGCGGCCTCGGCCTGGGCCAGATCCCTCGTACCCGGCTCCCACAGGCAGCAGGAGTACTTGAGGTGAGGGCCGAGAACCTGCTGGAAGAAGGCGCTGGGAACTTCGTAATGCTGCTCATTGGCGCTGTCCGTGGCGACGGCGATCGGTCCTTCGCGCATGGCGGCCAGAAGGCGTTCAATGGCCACGCTGCGGGTTTCGGCCTGGCTGGGACGCTGACGGTCGGCCCGCTCTCGAAGCAGTTGCCGGATGCCGAATCGGGTAAGCACATCCGGCATGAGGCCTTTCTCGACCAGGGTGATCAACGATTGCATGGTGCCTCCAGAGGGCGAGTTCACTTTCGCCACCTATTATACAATATTTGTACAAAACAGCTACAATTTTTTGCACGCCACTCCCCCGCTGGCCGGGGAAGGCACCCGGACTGTTATAATCCGGAACCTTTCAATCAATCCGGAGGCAGCACGTGAACTCGGACATCCTGGATCATCTCCGCAAGGAACTGGACACGCTCCGCGAGGAAGGCCTGTACAAGGCCGAACGGGTGATCACCACCCCGCAGGAGGCGGAAATCGCCCTGGCCGATGGCAAGCAGGTCATCAACCTCTGCGCCAACAATTACCTGGGCCTGTCCAATCACCCGGAACTGGTCAAGGCGGCCCACCAGGCACTGGACGAGCATGGCTTTGGCATGTCTTCGGTGCGCTTCATCTGCGGCACCCAGGACATCCACAAGGACCTGGAAAAGAAGATATCCGAGTTCCTGGGCCAGGAAGACACCATCCTCTACCCCTCTGCCTTCGATGCCAATGGCGGCCTGTTCGAGACCCTGCTGGGCCCCGAGGACGCGGTGATCTCCGATGAGCTCAACCACGCCTCCATCATTGACGGTATTCGTCTGTGCAAGGCCAAGCGCTTCCGCTATCGCAACAACGACATGGCGGACCTGGAAGCCAAGCTCAAGGAAGCCGACGAGCAGGGGGCGCGCTTCAAGCTGATTGCCACCGATGGCGTCTTCTCCATGGACGGCTACATCGCCGATCTCAAGACCATCTGTGACCTGGCCGACCAGTACAATGCCCTGGTCATGGTGGATGACTGTCACGCCACCGGTTTTCTGGGCAAGGGCGGCCGTGGCACCCATGAACACTGTGATGTGATGGGCCGGGTGGATATCCTCACCGGCACCCTGGGCAAGGCCCTGGGCGGCGCCTCCGGTGGCTACACCTCGGCAAAAAAGGAAATCGTGGAGTGGCTGAGACAGCGCTCCCGGCCCTATCTCTTTTCCAACACCCTGGCGCCGGTCATTGCCCAGACCTCCATCCGCGTGATTGACATACTCTCCAGCGACGACAGTTTCCGTGAACGCCTGTGGGACAACACCCGTTATTTCCGCCAGGAAATGGAGAAGCTCGGCTTTGAACTGCTGCCCGGCGAGACCCCGATCATTCCGGTGATGCTGGGTGACGCCAAGGTGGCCAGTGAAATGGCCGATCGCCTGCTTGCCGAAGGCGTCTACGTGATTGGTTTCTCCTTCCCCGTGGTGCCACGAGGCAAGGCCCGAATCCGCACCCAGATGTCCGCCGGCCTCAGCCGCGAACACCTGGATCGCGCGGTGGCGGCCTTCGCCAAGGTGGGCCGTGAGATGGGTATCATCAAGTAAGAGCAAACATGGGAACCACCGAAGACGCCGAATACACCGAAAAAAAAGAGGAAACGCTTTAGCCCGGAGAAGGCAGAGAACACGGAGAAATTTTTTGTGTCTCAGGTTAGTAACTGGCTGATGAGAGGCGGTTCGCCTGCCGCGTGAACGTCATTTGAATTGCTTTCTGCGTTAATGCTTTTGTTTCTTTCGGTGTCTTCGGTGGTTCCAGGTTTTCAACATGTCGATTAAGGATGACTTATGCGCGCGCTGGTGAAGAAACACGCCGAGGAAGGGATCTGGATGGAAGAGGTGCCGGTGCCGGAGCCGGGGCCGAACGATCTGCTCATCCAGGTGAAGAAGACCGCCATCTGCGGGACGGACATCCATATCTACAACTGGGATGAGTGGGCGCAGAAAACCATTCCGGTGCCCATGACCGTGGGCCATGAGTTCTCCGGTGTAGTGGTGGACATGGGTTCCGAGGTCCGAGGTTATGAGAAGGGCCAGCGGGTCTCCGGTGAAGGCCATATCACCTGCGGCCATTGCCGCAACTGCCGGGCCGGCCGTCGTCATCTCTGCCCCAATACCGTGGGCGTGGGGGTGAATCGCCCGGGCTGCTTCGCCGAGTACCTGGTGATCCCGGCGGAAAATGCCTATCCCCTCCCGGATTCCCTGCCCGACGAGATTGCGGCTTTCCTGGATCCCTTCGGCAATGCCACTCACACCGCCCTCTCCTTCGACCTGGTGGGTGAGGATGTATTGATCACCGGCGCCGGGCCCATCGGCATGATGGCGGCCGGCATTGCCAAGCATGCCGGCGCCCGCCATGTGGTGGTCACCGACATGAACGATTACCGCCTGGATCTGGCCAGAACCATGGGGGCGACACGGACGGTGAATGTGGGCAATGAAAATCTGCGTCAGGTCATGTCCGAGATGGGCATGAAGGAAGGCTTTGACGTGGGTATGGAAATGTCCGGCGCCGGCCCTGCCTTTCGCCAGCTGATTTCCGCCATGACCAATGGCGGCCGGGTGGCCCTGCTGGGCATCCCACCTTCCGACACCGCCATTGACTGGAACGAAGTCATCTTCAAGGGTCTGTTCCTGAAGGGCGTGTATGGCCGGGAAATGTTCGAGACGTGGTACAAGATGCTGGCCATGCTGGATTCCGGCCTGGATATCTCCCCCGTGCTCACCCATGAACTGGGCGCGGATGAATACCAGAAGGGTTTTGACATCATGCGCTCGGGGCAGTCCGGAAAGGTGGTTCTGGATTGGGGGTGAGGTTTGAGTTCTGAGTGCTGAGTTCTGAGTGCTGAGTAGGCAGTGCCGCTCGTTGTCGTTATTCGTCTCATCCATGAGACTCACCCCTCCCTGCGGTCGGGGCCTCGTGCAAAGCACGAGTTCAAATACGCTCCCGACGCATTTGTGTCGTTGTCGTTGTCGTTGTCGTTGTCGGCTTTTCGGCTTTTCGGCTTTCGAGTGAATCGGCAGGCGGCTTTGACGGTTGTCAGGGCGCTTTTTCGGCATTATAGAAACCGGCCTTTTGGCCGGTTTTTTGTTTCCCGATTGAGGGTCTGCTCCGTGCGCTGGCCTGTATTGGCGTGATGAGGGCGGGTGCTAGAATCGGCGAACACCCACTGGAGATGTGATCATGCGTCGACTGTGCACGCCTGCCCTCTTGTTGCTCACTTCCTGGCTGTTGACCGCCTGCGCCGTGAATCCGGTGACGGGGGAGCGGGAATTGCGGTTGATCTCGGAAAGCGAGGAGATCCGACTGGGCGAGCAGAACTACGCGCCGCTCAAGCAAATGCAGGGCGGGGAATATCAGGTCGACCCGGAACTGCTTCGCTATGTGAACCGCGTCGGCCAGCGGGTGGCCCGGGAAAGTGACCGCCCTCGCCTGCCCTACGAATTCACGGTCATCAACAGTGATGTGCCCAATGCCTGGGCCCTGCCGGGCGGCAAGATTGCCATCAACCGGGGCCTGTTGACCGAGTTCGAGAGCGAGGCGGAACTGGCCGCCGTGCTGGGCCATGAGATTGTTCATTCCGCCGCACGCCACAGCGCCCAGCAGATAGAGCGCCAGCTCCTCCTGCAGACCGGTGTCATCGCCATTGCCGCGGCCAGTTCGGACAGCCGCTATGCCGGAGCCATTGTCGGCTCGGCCATGATCGGTGCCGGCCTGATCGGCCAGCGCTTCAGTCGTAGCGCGGAGCTGGAAGCGGACGAGTTCGGCACCCTCTACATGCATCGTGCCGGTTACCACCCGGACGGCGCTGTACAGCTTATGGAGCGATTCGTGCAGCTGTCCGAAGGACGCAACCCGAACTGGCTGGAAGGGCTGTTCGCCAGCCACCCTCCATCCCGTGAGCGGGTGCAGGCCAACCAGCGCACGGCCGCACGCCTGGGGCGTGAGGGCGAATGGGGCCGGGAGCGCTTCGAGCAGGCTCTGGCCACATTGCGGGAACACAAACCGGCCTACGACAAGGCCGGTGAGGCCCGCTCACGCCTGCGTGAAGGTGATACCGGACAGGCATTGCGCTTGGCCCGTGAAGCCCGTGATGCTGTTCCCCGCGAAGCCCGCTTCCATGCCCTGGTGGGCGACATCCACCATCAGCGGGGCGAGACCGACACGGCCCTGGAGCACTATCAGGAGGCCCGCCGGCGGGAAGACGGCTATTTCCATCACCATCTGATGATCGGCCTGCTCGAAGCCGAGCGGGAACGCGACAGCCAGGCCCGAGCGGCCCTCAATCGCAGCCTCGAACTACTGCCTACCGCCACCGCCCACCTGCAGCTCGGCCACATCGAGCGCCGCGCCGGCCAGCGTGCAGCCGCCATCGAGCATTATCGGGTAGCGGCCCAATCCGAATCGGATGCCGGCGGTCAGGCGAGGGAGGCGTTGAGGGAGATGGGGGTTGAGTAACGCCCCGAAACGCCGAAGCTAAAGAGACGTTGAGTCGTTGTCGTTGTCGTTGTCGTAATCGAGATTTTCAGGCGCGTTTAAAAAAGCCGACAACGACAACGACAACGACAACGACAACGAAAAAGCCCCGGCCGCTTTCGCGGCCGGGGCTTTTGGTTTGCCATACCGAATAACTCAGTAATCCCGAATCACGCAGGCATCACAGTAGTAATACAGATGGTTGGGATCATTGAAAGCATCAAGCTGTTCCAGATCCCGTCGCAGTTGTTCCAGCACCCGGCGATGGGGCGCCTGATGCAGGCGGCGTTCGGTGAAATCCAGCATTTCGGCACCTGCGCCACCGAGGAAATCCGCAATCAGCTGCTCTCGCCACGTGGGCTCGCGCTCGCGATAACGGACATGCCATTCATCCAGTTCCGCTAAGGCGGCCGCGCTTTCAATGGCCTGTTCCAGCTTACCCAGATGATCCACCAGGCCGGCACGATGAGCGTCCACGCCGCTCCAGACCCGTCCACGTGCCACGGCATCCACTTCCGAGAGGGACATTTCCCGGTGATGTGCCACCTTCTCGATGAACTCCCGATAACCGTGCTCAATGCCCTGCTGGAGGATCCGGCGCATGGGTTCTTCCATGGTGCGATCGGCACGGAAGGCGCCGGACATCTCCGTAGTACCGACCCCATCAGTGGTGATGCCGATCTTGTCCAGGGTGCCCTCGAAAGTAGGGAACATGGAAAGAATGCCGATGGAACCGGTCACCGTGGTTGGGTGTGCCCAGATCTCATCCGCCGCCATGGAAATCCAGTAACCTCCCGAGGCGGCAACACTGCCCATGGAAGCCACCACCGGTTTGCCGGCCTCCTGCACCAGTTCCAGCTCGCGCAGGATGACGTCCGAGGCAAACGCAGAACCGCCAGGGCTGTCCACCAGCAAAACCACGGCCTTCACCGAATCATCGCGTCGTGCCTCACGAATGAGAGCCGCCGTTGAATCCCCACCCACGGTGCCCGGTGGATGAAACCCATCCATGATCGGGCCCACGGCCGGGATGACGGCAATCTGGCCACCACGACGACGCTTCTTGCGATCCTCCATGGCTTCCAGGTAGTTGCCCATGCTGATCTGGCGGAAACTGCCGTTGTTCTCGTCCTTGCCGGTGACCTCCATGACACGATCCCGCATGGCGTCGCGCGGGAGAAGGGCATCCACCAGACCGAGCTCAAGCGTCAGACGGGCATAATCACCGTCCACCCCCTGAAGACGCTCCGGGAAGCCGTTGATGTAATTCTGGATGTCATCCGACCCCATGCCACGCCGCTCGGCCACATCTTCCAGCCAGGCATCCCACAGGGAGGTCAGATAGGTCAGGCGAGCCTCCCGGTCTTCATCCGACATGTCCGCACGCATGTAGGGTTCAACGAAGGATTTGTATTCACCGACACGGAAGATATTCCACTCCGCGTCCAGCATGTCGATGGCGCCCTTGTAGTAATTGCGATAGGTCTCGAAACCGGTCAGCAACACCATGCCACCCGGATGCATGAAGATTTCGTCGGCCTGGGCAGCGAGGAAATACTGGGACTGGGTAAAGCGATCCCCGAGGGCGTAGACCGGTTTACCGGTGTCCCGAAAAGCACTCAATTCATCGGCGACGGTCTGAAGCTTGCTGAGACCACCACCGTGGAGATTGTTCAGATTCAGCACCAGCGCGCTGACGCGGTCATCATCCGCGGCCAGGCGAATCGCGCGAACCACATCCCGGACCAGAGTCTCCGGCCGTTCCTGACCCATCAGGCGATCCATGGCCCGGTCGACCACAGTACCCGACTTCTGGTCAACGAGCAGACCGGATGGGTTCAGCACCAGCGCAACATCACGCTCCACTTCCGGTTTGTCCGGGGACGAAAAGGCCAACACCAGTATGACCAGAACAACTATCAGGAACAGCAGATTGACGACAACCCGGCGGGTGAGGTCGAATCCGCGAAGCACGCGTCCCAATACCCCGGTTCGTTGTGTATCGCTCATTGAACAATGCTCCCCTTGCGACATCCTTGACGATGCGGGCTCATGCACGTCGCCGTCACATGCACCCCCAATCCGCCCGTGACTTCAGGCCATGCCTGACAAAGCCGGCGGGAAAGAGCTGACTATACCTGCTAGATGGAGGCGGGAAAACGGGGAATTGGTGGCATGGTGATGGGCCGCACTCCGGCCCACCACCATTGGAAGATCATTTTTCGTAGGTGTAGAGGACGATGCCGGCCGTATACTTCTCCTTGCCGGCCGCCTGCGAGGTTGCCGGCAACCAGGCTTTTGCCTTGTCCAGCAGCTCGACCCCTTCAATCCGTGCCCGGGAACGGAACTCGGCCAGTTCCTCCGATGAAAGAGTCACGGCGGCATGCCCCTGGAAATGGGTCAGCTCGCCGTTCTGCCAGTGACCGTCCACGCTGCTGATCAGTCCGGCCATGGCTTCAGCCAGGTAATCCAGCTTCTCCGGCGAGACATCGGCTGGTGGCCGGTAGTCCCGGGCAATCAACGACAGCCTGCCGTCATCATGCCGTTCAACCGCATGCACCCGATCGAGTTCATCCAGCACGGCACGGGGCGGGGCATCACCACTGTATCGCCGCACCAGGGCGGTGAAACTGCGGCCACCGTTCTCCATGGGCAGGCGATCGGGCTCACCCGTTCGATCCTGAAAATCCGGATCATTGACCCAGCCATGAATGACACGTGCCGCCCGATTGTGCAGGCGCAATTCACTGTCGGGCTGATGCGCAGCATCGGACTGAACCCGTTTGACCTCCTTTCGGGAAAGACCAGTAATGACGGAGACCCGGGAATCACTTTGCTTGCGGCCGGGAATCCGAAACTCGTCACGGGCCACTTCCACGAAGACACGCTTCGCCAGTTCTGCAAACGCCTTGTAACTCATGCCGTTGCGGAGCAACAGCCGCGCCAGTGGGCGGAGGAAGGTCGCCAGTGCGCGTGCGAGGTTTCCGTTGTCAGTCATGGCGGGATCTCTCTTATGTAAAATATCTGTTGGAGCCGAAATCACTTGATTCCCTCCCAACCCATTGAAAACCGCCCCCCGAACAATGGGCTGTGACTGCATTATGCAAAATCGATGATGCGTAAAAACCACGCAGTCATACGAAATTGTAATATCGGGATACGAATGGCGCAACCACCCGGCATGGCCGCCCAGTCCCATTTTTTGCACCGCATGTCGGCCAAAATTGGCAGGTGGCCCACCGCTGAATTCGCGTCGGTGGGCTCCTGAGATTCCTGCTTCCCGGTCAATCAGGCCGCGTAGCGGGTGGTGGTGGCCGCTGCCTTGACCACGGCAGCAATGCGCACCGCACTCTGGATGGCTTCGCGGCTGACATCCGCCCTGCGTAGAGCCTTTTCGTGGTTCTCCACGCACAGCCCGCAGCCGTTGATGGCGGAAACCGCCAGGGAATAGAGTTCAAAATCAGTCTTCTCCACACCGGGACGGCCAATGACATTCATGCGCAGGTTCGCCGGCATGCGACCGTACTCCTCGTCACCGACCAGGTGCAGGAAGCGGTAGTAGACATTGTTCATGGCCATGATCGAGGCTGCGGCCTTGGCGGCATTGATGGTGGCCTCCTCCACCTCGTCCTGCACCATGGCTTCCACCTGACGGGCGAAGTCCACGTTGTCCGAGGCATAGGCCGACGCCACGGCGACGCCGTACACCTGTTCCTGGCTCAGGCCCGGTGCCCCTTCCTTCTTCAGCACCGAGGACAGATTCAGTCGAATGTCCTTGGCATAATCAGGCAATGCCTGCTTGAGATCGCTCACGCTCATCACAACACCTCAGGGATTCAGTCAGGCAGATACCGCTGTGGTCAGCGGTCCCCGCCTAAAAAACGGGGCCCCGAAGGGCCCCGCCGGTTCATCGGATACGCGGCCGGATCAGGCAGCGTTCAACGTCTCGTCACCCTTCTCCCAGTTACAGGGGCAGAGTTCGTCCGTCTGCAGGGCATCGAGGACACGCAGGATTTCGTTCGGGTTGCGGCCCACGCTCATGTCGTTGACGGAGACATGACGAATGATGCCGTCCGGATCAACGATGTAGGTGGCACGCTGGGCAACACCTTCTTCCTTGTCCTGAATGCCCAGTTCGCTGACCAGCTTGCGATTCAGGTCTGCCAGCATGGGAACGGGCAGGTTCTGCAGGCGCTCGTCATGGGTGCGCCAGGCCAGGTGCACGAACTCGCTGTCGGTGCTGGCAACCATCAGCTGGGCGTCACGGTCCTCGAACTCATCGGCCATGTCACCGAAGGACTGGATCTCCGTCGGGCAGACGAAGGTGAAGTCCTTGGGATAGAACATGTAGATGGTCCACTTGCCCGGGAAGCTCTTATTGTTGATTTCCTCGAAGGCATTCTTCGCATCAGTGGACACAGTGGCGTTCACGGAAAATTCCGGAAACTTTTCGCCGTTTCCCAGCATTATTTTTTCTCCTAGGTTGGATTGACAAACGAAGTTAATTGCTATCGAAGTTCCGATTTCGATTAACGGGCGCTATTTAAACCGATTTGGACCCCGGGATCAACCGAAGTTTTTCTATCCGACTCATTGCCTGAAGCTATCTACCGCTCCGTCAGGGCCCGGAGCACCACTAGTCGCCCTGCTGCACCAGCATGCTGTTCAGGCGCTTGACGAACGCCGCCGGATCACTGAGCTGGCCACCTTCGGCGAGCAGGGCCTGATCGAACAGCACCTGGGCCCAGTCCGCAAAACGTGCGTCATCGCTCTGTCCTTCCAGCCGCGACAGCAGGGGGTGTTCTGGATTGATCTCCAGGATGGGGTGCAGCTCCGGCACACTCTGTCCCGCCTCCTTGAGCAGTCGTTGCAGATTCAGGCTGAGACCGCCCTGTTCGGAGACCAGGCAGGCCGGCGAATCCACCAGACGCCGTGAAACGCGCACGTCGCTGGCCTGTCCGTCCAGGGCTTTCCGCAAGCGCTCGAGCAGGTCCTTGTGCTGCTCTGCCTGCTGCTCGGCGTCCTTCTCCGAGTCGATCTCCTCCTCGGCGCTGTCAGCCTGGGCCACTGATTTCAGCGGCTTGCCGTCAAACTCCGGCAGATGCGCCACCAGCCATTCGTCCACCCGGTCCGACAGCAGCAGCACTTCAATGTCCTTCTTGCGGAAGGCCTCCAGGTGCGGGCTGCTCATGGCCGTGGCGTGATTGTCCGCGGTCAGGTAATAGATGGCCTTCTGGTCCGGCTGCATGCGGTCGACGTAGTCCTGCAGGGAGACCGTCTGGCTTTCCGGATGCCGGGTGGAAGCGAAACGCAGGAGGCCGGCAATGCGCTCGGCATTGTCCGGGTCTTCCGCCGGGCCTTCCTTGATCACCGCACCGAACTGCTCCCAGAAGCGGGCATAGTCTTCCGGCCGATTCTTCGCCATGTCCTCCAGCAGCCCCAGCACCTTCTTCACGGCACCGGCGCGAATGCTGCGCACCAGGCGATTGTCCTGGAGAATCTCGCGGGAGACATTGAGGGGCAGATCATCGGAATCGATCACCCCTCTCACGAAACGCAGCCAGCCGGGCATCAGCTGATCGGCCTCGTCCATGATGAACACGCGGCGCACATAGAGGCGCACGCCACGCCGGCGCTCCCGATCCCAGAGGTCAAAGGGGGCGCGGGCGGGAATGTAGAGCAGCATGCTGTAGCGCTGGCGTCCTTCCACGTGATTGTGGGTCCAGGCCAGCGGCTTCTCGCTGTCATGGCTGAGATGCTGGTAGAAGCCCTGGTAATCCTCGTCCTTGAGTTCGTCCCGGCCCCGGGTCCAGAGGGCGGAGGCGCTGTTGACGGTCTCCCACTCCTCGCCTTCCCCGGCCGGCATCAGGATCGGCCGACCGATGTGATCGGAATAGCGGCGGATGATGTGTCGCAGGCGGGCCGGCTCGAGAAACTCGTCGGCATCCTCGCGCAGCTTGAGAATCACCTCGGTGCCGCGTTCGGCCCGCTCGATGGTCTCGATGCTGAATTCGCCACCCCCGTCGGACTGCCAGCGCACACCCTGTTTTTCATCGGCCCGGCGGGTATTCACGGTTACCTGCTCGGCAACGATGAAACTGGAATAGAAGCCGACCCCGAACTGGCCGATCAGCTGGGCATCCTTGCGCTGGTCTCCCGACAGGGAATCCAGAAAACGCCGGGTACCGGAACGGGCGATGGTGCCCAGGTTCTCGACCACTTCCTGTTCGCTCATGCCGATACCGTTGTCGGCAATGGTGAGGGTGCGCGCCTCGGGATCGACACTGATCCGAATCTGCAGGTCGCCGTCACCTTGCAGCAGCGTTTCGTCCTGCAGGGCGGCAAAATGCAGGCGATCACAGGCATCGGATGCATTGGAGACCAGTTCCCGCAGGAAGATCTCGCGATTGGAGTAGAGGGAATGGATCATCAGCTGCAGGAGCTGCTTGACCTCGGCCTCGAAGGGTCGAGTCTGGGCATTGGCGGTCGCCATGACGAAGCTGAGCCTCCTCGGTTTCTTCGGTTCGACGGGATTCGGATTGGCTGCGGCGGGCAGCGATCACTGAAATGGGGGCGTTCCGCTCGGTTTCAAGGGCCACAGGGGCCACGTGGCCTTACGACGGGAAATGCACCCCTTCACGGGCAAGCAGCCATCGCTTGCGCGCCACCGGTTCACCCTGCGTCGCCCCGGCATAGCCACCGATGCCGGTAGCCGACACCACCCGGTGACAGGGCACCAGCAAGGCGACGGGATTGCGTCGGCAGGCACCGGCAACCGCGCGCGGACTGGAGCCCAGCGCTCGCGCCAGATCACCGTAGGATCGGATCTCCCCGGCCGGAATCGTGCGCATGCCACTCCAGACCCGACGCTGGAAGGCACTTCCCTCCAGGCGGATCGGTGCCGAATCAGCCACGCTGAAGTCACCATCCAGCCAGCGCCGAACCAGTATCACGGAGGGATGGGAGGAATCCATGAGGCTGTCGGGATGCGGCTGCGCCCGCATGTCCAGTGCAACGATCATGTCCCCGTCCAGAACCACGTCCAGCCACCCGAAGGGCCAGCGCAGGGCATGGTGAGCACGCGGACTCATGGCTCGGGGCGCTCCCGCTGTCCGTCCAGGGGACGGGTCTGCAATCGCTGAATGCGATTGCGCAGTACCGAGCGCCGAGCCTCATCATCGGTGGCATTGAGCAGAGACTGATAGAGACGCCGGGCATCCGCCGCCAGACCGGCTTCGGCCAGGGCATCCGCCGCCCGATACCGGGCCGTCTGAGCCCACTGATCCATGGAAAAGGGGTCATGAAAGCCCGCCGAGCGCAGGTACAGGCGTGCGGCCTCAAGGGGGTCATTCAGGCCCTCGGCGGATTCCGCTGCCCAGAAAAGAATCTCCCGCCGCTGCTGCCCTTCCAGGTCCAGTGCCTGCAGACGCCGCAGAAAATCCATGGCCGCCTCGTGATCGTTCATGTTCTGCAGATCAAAGATCACCTGCAGGAAACGCCCCACATTGAGCTCGTCCTCGGCCTCCAGCAGGACGCCCTCCAGGGCCAGCAGCCCTTCCTCGCGCTGCCCCCCCAGAAGCAGTACCCGGGCACGGCGCAACCCCCATTCCTCGGGATCCGCACCCGCCGGTGCTTCGGTCAGGGCGCTCATGAGCCGTGACGCCAGCGGAATATCCGCCTCGGCCAGGGCCATGTCGGCCAGTCGATAACGTACTGGGAGGGGGATAGCGTCGATCTCCGGGAAGCGGTCACTGTCCAGATACAGGCGCCGGATCAGGGCCGGACCATTGCGCTGATTGGCAAGACTGTCAGTCAACAGGCCATGGGCCCGCTGACGGGCATCCCGTTCAAAACTGTGCAGGGCAATGACCGCCAGCATGGCGCGGCCCTTGACCGGCTCGCTGGCCAGGAAGTCATCGGCGTGCTCGAACCACATGGGGTCATCCCCCACCAGTATGCGCGCCTCATTGCCAAGCTGCCGGCCGAAAGCCTCGTAGGCCGACCACAGCATTTCCGGCATCAGTTGAAAGACCGGGTCCGCGCGCAGCTCGTCGCCGCGGTAGGCCAGGCCACGCTCCAGCGCGCCGACACGGGCTGAACGGTTGCCGGTAACATCGGCGGCGCGCACCGCCACGGACCAGGCCATTCGCCGATCGGCGATGGCGGCATCTTCATCAAAACCCAGCTCGATGGCCGCACTCAGAACCCGGCCGGCATTTCCCTGGTCCGCCTGCAGCCGGGCCAGCAGACGCAGCGGGCGATACTGATTCTCCGGCAGGCCATCCAGTGCCCTGAGCGCCTCGCTGCCCTGCCCCTGCTGCAGATAGAGACGCGCTTCGATCACGCGAGTCTCGCCGCTGTCGTCACCGTAATCCTGACGGAATCGCCGGAGGGCGGTCCGGGCCGCGTCTGCGTTGCCGGCCTCGACCTGGCTTTCGAGGACGAGACGGCGCCATTCCCGCAGCCGCTCGCCGGAGGGCGCATCGTCCTGCCAGATCAGGCCACGCAGCACCTGCCGCGCCTTGACGTCATCGCCGAGGGCCAACAGGGCCTGAGCCTGCTGGGTGCGCGCCCAGCGGGAAAACTCCACCGGCGCATGCTCAGGATAGGCCGCCACGCGGGCATCCATTGCCGCCCATTGCTGGCGACTGCGGTAGAGAAAAACGCGCTCCCGTTCCCAGCGAATCCAGGTCACCGGGTCCTCGGCCAGCGGCGGCTGATGGCGATCCATCAGCTCCAGCGCCAGCCCGGTGGCACCGCCTCGCGCCAGGGTGCTGATCTCGGCGAGGTCGGCCGCAGACAGCGGCGATGTGATGACCGCCAGGCCCAGCAGGCCGGCTTTAAACCCACGCAATCTCAATATCCCTCTCCTGAAAGCGCCCAGGGCCACAATGTTGCCACAAATCCCGCCGAACGGCGCCGGAAGATCAGCCCCGCGGACCAGACCGGAACTCCGTTGCCAGGAGTGGCGGAACAGAGCAGGAATCCCACGTCAACACAAGAACGACTCATCGCGGAAAAGCGGGGAGTGCCGAGCGGTTAGGGGGCGTCGGGTTGGTGGGGGCGTGCCCGGAACCGCCGCGAGTACGTCCCTGTAGGCTGCGTAATCAACGTCCTGTTTGGAACCACTGCCCGCCGAATCACCGCTCTGGAAAGGGTCTTGGTGGCCCTGACCAGAACCGTGGGAAACAGGGATGTTTCCCTCGAGCCTACAGGGATGTATTCACGGCGTGTTCTGGTCAGGGCCACCAAGACCCGCCCCGGCAACCACGCCCGAATTTCCTCCCCGCTTTTCCACGAAGAACCAAAAAAAAACGGCCCCCGGTTGTGCCGGAGGCCGTTTTGTCTGGCGGAACGGGGCAGAAGACCCCGTGCAATCAGACCTTTTCCTTGATTCGGGCAGACTTGCCCTGACGCTCGCGCAGATAGTACAGCTTGGCGCGACGCACATCACCGCGACGCTTCACGGTGATCTCGGCCACGTTCGGGCTGTGGGTCTGGAAGACTCGCTCCACACCTTCACCGTGGGTGGTCTTGCGCACGGTGAACGCGGAGTTCAGACCCCGGTTGCGCTTGGCGATCACCACGCCTTCGAAGGGCTGCAGACGCTCACGGTCGCCTTCCTTCACACGCACCTGCACCAGGACCGTATCGCCGGGACCAAACTCCGGCACGTCGGTCTTCATCTGTTCTTTTTCCAGTTCCTGGATGATGTCGCTCATGACTTCACCTGCTCAGTCTTTCGAATTTACCGGAGAGTTCAACCCTGCCCTCTGCCCACGGAACCCCATGGACAGGGGGCAGGGCTAGACCGCCCCATGATCTCCGCCCTGCTCGCGGATGAACTCATCCAGCAGGCGGCGCTCCTCTTCACTCAGCTCCCGCTGCGCCAGCAGATCCGGACGACGCTGCCACGTCCTGCCCAGGGCCTGCTTGAGACGCCACTGCCGGATGGCCTCATGATCGCCACCCAGCAGTACCGGCGGAACAGCCTGATCGTCCACCACCTCCGGCCGGGTGTAATGCGGATGGTCCAGAAGACCATCGGCCGAGAAAGAATCCTGCTCGGCCGACTCCGCATGCCCCAGCGCCCCGGGCAGCAGCCTTGCCACTGCGTCGATCAGCACCATGGCCGGAAGCTCTCCCCCACTGAGGACATAGTCCCCAATGGAAATCTCTTCATCCACCTCACGCTCCAGAAGCCGCTCATCGACGCCTTCGTAGCGCCCCGAAACCAGCAACAGGCCCGGCAGGGTCGCAAGCTCTTCCACCAGGGCCTGATCCAGCAGGCGCCCCTGGGGGCTGAGGTAGATTGTCCGGCTGCCGGCCGGCATGGCCGCCCGCGCCGTACGTATGGTTTCGCCCAGGGGCTCGACCCGCATGACCATGCCGGGACCGCCGCCGTAAGCCCTGTCATCCACCGTGCGATGACGGTCGCGGGCAAAGTCCCGCGGATTCCAGGTATCCAGACGCAGAAGGCCACGCTCCGCGGCGCGGCCCGTCACCCCGAAGCCGGTCACTGCCGCGACCCGCTCCGGAAACAATGTCACCACCGAGACCTGCATCAGAAGTCCGGATCCCAGTCCACCAGGATCAGGCCGACTTCCAGGTCCACGGATTTCACGAACTGGCCCTGCACGAAGGGCAGCAGCCTTTCCCGGTCACCCTGGACCACCATCACGTCATTGGCCCCGGTTTCCAGCAGCCCGGTCACTTCACCGAACTCGACGCCTTCCAGATTCCTGACGGAAAGGCCGATCAGGTCCACCCAGTAAAACTCATCCGCCTGGGTGGCGGGCATGGTTTCGCGGGGAATGGCGATGTCCCGCTGAATCAGGGCCGCTGCCTGATCCCGGTCCTCAATGCCTTCGAGCCGGGCAACCACACCCTTGCCGTGCTTTCTCCCCTCCAGTACCCGGAAGGGCTGCCATTCACCACGATGACGCAGATACCAGGTGTCGAAGTCGACGATCGACTCTCTTGGCCGGGCGTGGGAATAGACCTTGACCCAGCCCTTGACACCAAACAGGCCGGATATCCGGCCCAGGGTGACCATTCCGGTCGCCTGCGTCTGACCGCCATGACGGTCCGCTTCGCCCGCCGAACCCCGACTGGGTGAGCGCTCAGCCATGGCGGCAGGAATCAGGCTTCAGCCTGGGCTTCCGCCTGCTTGCGGCCCTGCTTCAGCAGCTTGGCAGCACGCTCGGAAGGCTGGGCGCCCTGGGACAGCCAGTAATCGGCCCGCTCCAGATCCACGCGCAGCTTCTCTTCATTGCCGCGAGCCACGGGGTTGAAGAACCCCAGGCGCTCGACAAAGCGGCCATCACGGCTGTTACGGCTGTCGGTGACAACCAGATGATAAAAGGGACGCTTTTTCATGCCGCCCCGAGCAAGACGAATCGTGACCATGCCGTTACTCTTCGGTTCTGTGAGAAATCCCTGCCCGCCGCCAGCCCTACCGCTGCGACGGTAAACCGGGCATTTTACGCGAAGGAGATAAAAGCTACAAGCTCAAGGCGCCCGGCATAGCCGGGCAGCTGCAAGCTTCAAGGCGCAAGCGACAAGCTGCTCCGGGCCGCCGCTGATGCCGTGCTCCAAGCAAAGGGAAAACGGCAAACTACCAGCTTGAAAAAACCATGTAATTCAACCAACTAACGACAAACCGGCGGCCGACAGGGGTCGCTTGCAGCGTGAAGCTTGTCGTTTGAAGCTCCCGGCCTACTGGCCGGGAAAACCCATGCCCGGGGGCATCTTGCCCTGCAGGCCGCGCATCATCTTCTTCATGCCCCCCTTCTTGCCCATCTTTCGCATCATTTTCTGGGCCTGGGTGAACTGCTTGAGAAGCTTGTTGACGTCCTGGACTTCCACCCCGGAACCACGGGCAATCCGGCGCTTGCGGGAGCCATTGATCACGGCCGGCTTGCGCCGTTCTTCCCGGGTCATGGAATTGATGATGGCAACCTGGCGGCGAATGGCTCGGTCATCGAACTGGCTGGCCGCACCGGGCGGCAGCTTTCCGGCGCCGGGCAGCTTGTCGAGCAGGGCGCCGACCCCACCCATGTTCTGCATCTGCTCCAGCTGGTCGCGGAAATCCGCCAGGGAGAAACCCTTGCCCTTCTTGAGCTTCTTGCCGAGCTTGTCGGCCTTTTCCTGATCAACCTTGCGCTGAACCTCATCCACCAGGCTGAGCACATCGCCCATGCCGAGGATGCGCGAGGCCACCCGGTCCGGGTGGAAGGGTTCCAGGGCATCGGTCTTTTCCCCCACCCCCATGAACTTGATCGGCTTGCCGGTGACCTGCCGCACGGACAGGGCCGCGCCACCCCGGGCATCACCATCGGCCTTGGTCAGCACCACCCCGGTCAGCGGCAGCGCCTCGCCGAAGGCGGCGGCCGAGCGGGCCGCATCCTGGCCGGTCATGGCGTCCACCACGAACAGGGTCTCCAAAGGCTCCACGGCCGCATGGATGTCACGCACCTCCTGCATGAGGTCTGCATCCACGTGGAGACGGCCTGCCGTATCAACGATCAGAACATCGGCGTGCTGACGCCGGGCGTGCTCCAGACCCTGCTCGGCAATACGGCGAGGCTCGGTGCCCGACTCGGCCCGATAGAAGACCGCACCGATATCCCCGGCCAGGGTTTCCAGCTGCTCGATGGCCGCCGGACGACGCACGTCGGTGCTCACCACCGCCACCTTCTTCTTCTCGCTCTCCATGAGGTAGCGGGCGAGCTTGGCAGTGCTGGTGGTCTTGCCGGCCCCCTGCAGACCCGCCATGAGAATGACCACGGGCGGTTTGCCGTGCAGGTTCAGCCCGTCATGGGCTTCACCCATGACGCGAACCATTTCGTCATTGACGACCTTGACCAGTGCCTGGCCGGGGGTCAGGCTCTTGAGGACTTCCTGGCCCACCGCCCGTTCACGAACATGCTCGATGAAATCCTTGACCACCGGCAGGGCCACGTCGGCCTCCAGCAGGGCCATGCGGATTTCCCGCAGGGTCTGGCGGATGTTGTCTTCGGTCAGGCGGCCCCGGCCCTTTACCCGATCGAGGCTCTGACTGATTCTGTCACTGAGTCCCTTGAACATGTTACGGCTCACTGTGAATTGAACCCCCTATTGTACCGTCCGGCCCACACAGAACGCACCCCGCCTGTTCCAATTTGCCTGTCTTTGCAGGTAATCTGAAAGTCGACACCCTGCGGCCATGCCGCCCGACAGGGCCGGATGACCCGACAGCTGATGAGAGACGCCACTTCACCATGTTCACGCCGCTAACCGCCATTCTGGCTGCAAGCGCCTACACCGTGGCCATGATCCTGCTGATCATTCGCCTGGTGCGGCGTACAGCCTCGCCGCTGGCCGCCGACCGCATGCGTGGAACCGCACTGGGCATTGGCCTCTCGGGCAGCCTGCTGCACGCCCTGAGTCTGTACGCATTGATCATGCGCCCCGACGGGCTGGACCTTGGCCTGCTGAATATCGTGTCCCTGGTGGGTTGGGTCGTGAGCACCGTGATCCTGGTTTCCGCCCTGCGCCAGCGGGTGCTCAATCTGGCCATCCCCTTGCTGCCCATCGGGGCCATGAGCAGCCTGGCGGGCGTGATTGCCAGCCAGGACATGCCCACCCTGGTGGATCAGCCCTCAGGCATGCTGGTGGCTCACATCCTGCTATCCATAGCCAGCTACAGCCTGCTCAGCATCGCGGCCGTCCTGGCCATCGTGCTCAGTTTCCAGGAAAGCCGCCTGCGAAAACGCCATCCCGGGGGGGTGCTACGTATTCTGCCCCCCCTTGAGATCACCGAACGGCTGCTGTTTCAGCTGATCGGTCTTGGCTTTGCCGGATTGACGCTGGCCCTGTTCAGCGGATTCTTCTTCGTCGAGAACCTGTTTGCCCAGCATCTCGTTCACAAGACAATTCTGTCCCTGCTGGCCTGGATCCTCTTCGGAATCCTGATCTGGGGCCGGATCCAGTTCGGCTGGCGGGGCCGCATTGCCATCCGCTGGACCCTGATCGCCTTTGTCCTGCTGGCACTTGCCTACTTCGGCAGTCGCATCGTCC
Source organism: Natronospira bacteriovora (assembly GCF_030848495.1). Taxonomy (NCBI): domain Bacteria; kingdom Pseudomonadati; phylum Pseudomonadota; class Gammaproteobacteria; order Natronospirales; family Natronospiraceae; genus Natronospira; species Natronospira bacteriovora. The sequence continues at coordinate 60,192 of NZ_JAVDDT010000002.1, read as the reverse complement.
TGGAACTGATCCTCGACCAACGCTGGGGCTAAGGCGGCCAGGACCCCCGATCGATCCATTCACGCCCGCCGCCCCCTTGCAGGGCCCGTCCCGGGCCGGAGACAATGCACTCACGCGGATAAAGGGAGACATCACCGCTCGTGGAAGCCATTCCCCTAAGCGCCCTGTTCTGGACACTCGGGCTGCTGATCATACTTTCCGGATTTTTCTCCGGGTCGGAAACGGCCCTGATGACCCTGAACCGCTATCGCCTGCGCAATCAGGTTCAGGCCGGATATCGCGGCGCCCGTTTCGCCGAGCGCCTGCTGCAGCGCCCGGACCGACTGCTGGGCCTGATCCTGCTGTGCAACAATTTCGTCAACATCGCCGCCTCGGCCCTGGCCACGATCATTGCGTTGCGCCTGGGTGGTGAGGCCGCCATCGCCATTGCCACCGGTTTGCTCACGCTGGTGATTCTCATTTTCGCGGAGGTGGCACCCAAGACCCTGGCGGCGATCCATCCGGAACGCCTGGCCTACCCCGCCGCCTACGTCTACACACCCCTGATCCGCCTGCTGTATCCGGTAATCTGGCTGGTCAACCTCGTTGCCAATACTCTGCTGCGCCCCTTTGGTATCCGGCCGGAAGTCGCCCGTGATGATGCCCTGAGCCCGGACGAGCTGCGCACAGTGGTGGCCGAAGCCGGGCGGCTGATCCCGAAGCGCCACCAGAACATGCTCATCAGCATCCTCGACCTTGAGCAGGCGACGGTGGAGGACATCATGGTGCCGCGCAACGAGATCGCGGGCATTGACCTGGAAGATCCCTGGGAAGAGATCATTGAGGAGCTGACCAACAGCCAGCACACCCGTCTCCCGGTCTACCGGGAAAACATCGACGATATCGTCGGCATTCTGCATACACGCCGGGTACTCAATGCCATCGCCCGCGGTGAACTGAACCGGGCCAAGCTGGAGGATATCGTTCGAGAGCCCTACTTCATCCCCGAGAACACCCCCTTGCATCGCCAGCTCATCAATTTCCAGAACACCCAGCGCCGAATCGGCCTGGTGGTGGATGAATACGGCGACATCCAGGGCCTGGTGACGCTGGAGGACATTCTCGAGGAGATTGTGGGCGAGTTCACCACCGATCCCATGGCCACCCGGGTCAAGGGCATTGTCGAGGAAGAGGACGGCAATTACATGGTGACCGGCACGCTGCACCTGCGCACCATCAATCGTGTGCTGGGACTGGATCTGCCCACCGACGGCCCGAAGACCATCAACGGCCTGATCCTGGAATACATGGAGACCATCCCGGAACCGGGCACCAGCCTGCGCATTGCCGACTACCCCATGGAAATCATTCAGAGCAGTGCCAGCGCCGTTCGCACGGTGCGAATCAAACCGCGACTGACGCCCGCCACTCCCGTCGAGGAAGACTGAACCGATGCGCTGGACTCAGTCCCTCAACACCGCGTTGATGGCATCACTCAGGCGTCGAACGGGAACCACTTCCATGCCGGCGGGGGCGCGCCTTGGGGCATTGGCCTTCGGCACGATGGCGCGTCGGAAACCATGCTTGGCCGCTTCGTTAAGGCGCTCTTCTCCGTTGTAGACCGGACGTACCTCTCCGGACAGACCGATCTCCCCGAACACCACCATTTCCGCCGGCAGGGGACGGTCACGAAAGCTGGACAGGGCGGCCATCAGCAGGGGCAGATCCGCGGCGGTTTCCTCCACCTTGAGCCCCCCCACCACATTGATGAACACATCCTGGTCAGCCATGGCAATGCCACCATGGCGATGCATCACCGCCAGCAACATGGAGAGACGATTCTGATCCAGTCCCACGGCCACGCGACGCGGATTATTCATGTGACTGGCGTCCACCAGGGCCTGCACTTCAACCAGCAGCGGGCGACTGCCTTCCCGGGCCACCATCACGGCACTGCCGCTGACACCGGTCTCATGCCCTGACAGGAATATGGCCGAGGGATTGCGTACTTCCTTGAGCCCGGCATCATCCATGGCAAAGACACCCAGCTCATTGACTGCACCGAAGCGATTCTTCACGGCCCGGATGACCCGGTAACGGCTTCCGGCATCATTCTCGAAGTACAGCACCGTGTCCACCATGTGTTCCAGTACACGGGGGCCGGCAATTACCCCTTCCTTGGTGACATGCCCGACCAGAAAGACGGCCGTTCCCGTCTGTTTGGCAAAGCGCACCAGCTGGGCCGCGCTTTCCCGTAACTGGCCGACGGCACCCGGCGCCGATTGCACGGCCTCCGAGAAGATCGTCTGGATGGAATCCACGATCAGCACTGCCGGTTTCTCGGCCTCGGCGGTGGCGAGGATCCGCTCCACGCAGGTCTCCGCGGCCAGGCGCAGGCTGGCATCCCCTACCGCAAGGCGCTCGGCACGCAGGCGAACCTGTTCCAGTGACTCCTCACCGGTGACATAGAGCACCCCCCGATCATTGGCCAGACGGGCGCAGGCCTGTAACAGGAGCGTGGACTTGCCGATGCCGGGGTCGCCTCCGATCAGGACGGCCGAGCCGGCCACCAGACCACCACCGAGCACCCGATCCAGCTCACTCAGGCCGGTACTGACCCGAGCGGCCTCGCGACCTTTCACATCCGACAGATCGAACACACCACTGGCCCCGGCGTACTGGGCGCGCGCCCGCCCACCCGGTGCCACTCTCCCCGGGCCACTGGCCACCGGGCGGCTCTCCACCAGCGTGTTCCAGGCGCCACAATCCGCACACTGACCGGACCATTTCGGGGCCTGGGCGCCACAGTTTTCGCATTCATAGACGGTCTTTGCTCGTGCCATGCTGACTCCGCTGACTGGACGGAAAAGTGGAGAATGTCGGCGCCGGCATCTTAGCAGACCTTGTCGGCGATACCCGGCATGCCATACTCTTTAGCCATGACGCCCCGGTCGGCCTGGCATCAGGCAATGACCGGACCCGCCAATGAGCAGGGGTAACTATGGCTGCCGAGGGAAAGCTGACCGCAGCCGGCCGCACGGATACCGGCCGAAAGCGCCCGCACAATGAGGATGCCATCGAGGTAGTCATCAAGGACGGCCTGATGGTGCTTGCCGACGGAATGGGGGGATACAGCGCCGGGGAGATCGCCAGCCAGATCGCGGTGGATACCATCGTCCACACCGTCCAGAATGCCAGCCCCATGGAACGCGGCGACCGACTGCTTCAGGAAGCCATTGCCAAGGCCAACCGCGCCATTCTCGACAAGGCGAAAGAGAACCCCGAACGCGAAGGCATGGGCACCACCATTGTCGTCTGCCTGTTTCGTCGCGGACGGGTGACCATAGCCCATGTGGGTGATTCCCGCGTCTATCGCCTCCGGCGTTCACGCCTCGAACGCCTGACCACCGACCATTCCCTGACCCAGGAGCTGCTTGAACGCGGATACTACACCCGCATGGAGGCCCGTCAGGCGAGTAACCGTCACGTCATCACCCGCGCCCTGGGCATCAACCGTCAGGTGGATGCCACCATCAACGAGGAACCAGTGGCGGAGGGCGACCTGTTCCTGCTCTGTTCGGATGGTCTGACCGACATGATGGATGATCACAGCATCCGATATGCGCTGGACAAGAAAGACCAGCCGCTGGAAGAGATGGCAACAGGGCTGGTGCGTCGGGCCAATGACCTGGGCGGGCGCGACAATATCTCCGTCATTCTGGCCCGGGCAGGCCGGGGCAGCGACCGGGACGAAACGGCTTCACCGCTGGCGACGCTGCGGGAGGGACTCAAGCGCTTGCTGGGCCGGGAAAAGCATCCCTCCGGCTCCTGAGGCCAGGCCTGCGCGCCCGGTGAGAGACCAATACGACAGAAAACCAAAGGGGCAATCGACATGGCACGACTTTCAGTTCATCACCGCGATGCACTGGTGGGGCAGTTCGAGCTGGGCAAGCGACTGACGCTTGGCCGCCAGGAAGACAACGACATCCACCTGGATGATGGCCGGGTCAGTGGCCATCACGCCATCGTCGAGCTGAGGGGGGATCACTACTGCGTGGAAGACCTGGGCAGCACCAATGGCACTCACCTGGGCGACCGACGGGTACGCCGGGTCGGCCTGCGGGACGGGGATGCCTTCCACATCGGCCCGTTCCGTATCCAGTATCAGGGGCCCAGCGCCCCCCCGAGTTTCCAGGACACCATGATTCTGCGGCTGGACGACCTCGCCAATACCGGCGCGGACAGCTCCGCACTGAAGGAAGCAGCCCGTACCGATACCGCAGTCAATGGCAAGAAGAACGATATCCGCATTGAGGTTTTGAGCGGAGACAATGCCGGTGAAACCCTGATACTGGACGAAGCCGTCACCACCATCGGTGTTGCCGGAGAACAGGTCGCCGCCGTCACCCGCCGTCGCGATGGCTTCTATCTGGTTCCCGTGGCCGGCGGCAGCCCCCGGGTCAATGGACGGGAAACCGGACCGCGATCCATGCGCCTGAAGAACGGAGATGAGATGGAGGTGGCCGGGGTTCGGCTGGCCTTCCGGGAGTAGCTACCTACCCGATCCGGTTTGCCTCAAACCACATCAAACTTGACGCGTCGGGTCACCCCGCAAAGTAGCTCGTAGGGGATCGTCCCCACATGGCGGGCGATCTCCTCCACGGGCAGGCCTTCACCCCACAGCACCACCTGATCACCCACCGCGGCCTGTGGGTGCTGGCGCAGGTCGATGGTGACCATATCCATGGAAACCCGCCCCACCACCTGACTGAGTTCGCCATTCAGCAGCACGGGCGTTCCAGTGGCCACATGCCAGGGGTAGCCATCACCGTAGCCGATGGCGGCAACGCCAAGCTGCATGTCTTCCGGGGCCGTCCAGAAACCACCGTAACCGACCTGGCCGCCCTTGCGAATGGACTTGATGGCGATGAGTTCGGTACTGACAGTCATGCCAGGCCGCAGGCCAAGATCACGTCCACAGCGATCAGCGAAGGGCGTGGCCCCGTACAGTGCAATACCGGGACGAATCCATTGCTGATGGCTTTCGGGCCAATCAATGACACCGGCCGAGTTGGCGATGGAGCGTTCCCCGGGCCAGTCCTTCACGCATTCCAGAAAGTCACGAATCTGTTGACCCGCATCCGGCTCGCCACCGGGGAGATCCGCCGAGGCAAGATGGGTCATGTAGCGAAGCTCTCCCTTCACGCCACCGCTGCCCAGCAGGCGTTCACGGGCTTCTGCTGCCTCGGCGGGATCAAAGCCCAGGCGGTGCATGCCGGTATCGATCTTCATCCACACCGGCACCCGGGCATGGCTTTCCTCCAGCAAGGACAGCTGCCAGGGGTCATGAATGACCACTTCAAAGTTGTTTTCCTGAGCCCGGTTGAGTTCCGCAGCGGAATGCACCCCTTCCAGCAAAACCACCGGATGCCCCAGACCCGAGGAGCGGATTTCCAGCGCCTCCTCGATACAGGCCACCGCAAAGGCATCTGCCCCACGAAAGGCCTTCGCCGCCTCGACCAGGCCATGCCCGTAGCCGTTGGCCTTCACACAGGCCATCACCCGAGCCTCCGGCGCCCGCCGGCGGATCTGCGTGAGGTTATGGGTCAACGCATCGGTATCAATGCGGGCGCGGGTGGCGCGGGTCATAGTGTCTCTCGTAATCGTAATCGTAGTCGTAGTCGTAGTCGTAGTCGTAGTCGTGTTTTTTTTTCGAGTCTCGGGAAAACCCGATTACGATTACGATTACGACTACGATGGCCGGGGCATTCTGTTAAGTGTGGGGGTTAGTAATCCCCATCCATATATTCATCACTGATGTAGTTCTCGAAACGGGTGAAGCTGCCCAGGAAGGTGGCGGTCACCTTGCCAGTGGGGCCGTTACGCTGTTTCTCGATGATCAGTTCGGCCATGCCCTTGTGGGGCGTATCCGGGTTGTACACCTCGTCACGGTAGATGAAGACGATGACGTCGGCGTCCTGTTCGATACTGCCGGATTCGCGCAGGTCGGACATCTTGGGGCGCTTGTCCGGGCGCTGTTCGAGATTGCGGTTGAGCTGGGAGAGCGCAATCACCGGCACGTCCAGCTCCTTGGCCAGGGCCTTGAGGCCACGGGAAATCTCGGAGATCTCATTGGTCCGGTTTTCGGACATGCCAGCCACGCGCATGAGCTGCAGGTAATCGACGACCACCAGGCCGAGATCGTGTTCACGCTTGATCCGGCGGCAGCGGGCTCGCAGCTCCGTAGGCGTCAGTGCGGGCGTATCGTCAATGAAGATGGGGGCCTCGGACATCAGATGCACGGCTGAGGTGATTCGCGGCCAGTCCTCTTCCGAGATCTTGCCCGTGCGAACCTTGGACTGATCCACCCGGCCCAGCGAGGAGATCATGCGCATGGCGAGCTGCTCACCCGACATCTCCATACTGAAGATGGCCACGGACTTCTTCGCCTGGATGGCCGCGTGCTCGGCAAAGTTCATGGCCAGGGAGGTCTTGCCCATGGAGGGGCGGGCGGCGAGGATGATCAGATCACTGGGCTGAAGGCCCGAGGTCATCTCATCGAATCGGTCGAGACCCGACGGCACGCCGGTAATCGGCTCGTCCTTGTGGATGAGCTCATCAATGCGATCCACCGCCTCTCGCAACAGGGCCTTGATGGGGCTGTAGGTCTTGCTGCCGCGACTGCCCTGCTCGGCAATCTGGAACACCCGCTTCTCGGCCTCTTCGATCAGTTCCTTGCTGCCGCGCCCGTCCGGGGCGAAGGCACTTTCACTGAGTTCGTTACCGATACGGATGAGCTGACGCAGCACCGAACGCTCTCGCACGATGTCCGCGTAGGCGCGCACGTTGGCGGCACTGGGCGTGTCCTTGGCGAGTGCACCCAGATAGGCCAGACCGCCGGCATCATCCAGTTCGGCGGTCTTTTCCAGGTGTTCGGAAACGGTCACGGCATCGCTGGGCTCGCCCTTCTCGGACAGGGCGGCGATGGCACTGAAGATGATCTTGTGATCGCGACGATAGAAGTCTTCGTCGGAGAGGCGGTCAGCGATCTGATCCCAGCTGCTGTTGTCCAGCATCAGGGCACCGAGGACGGCCTGTTCGGCTTCAAGAGAGTGCGGCGGGACCTTGAGGGCATCCGTGTCCATGCCGCTGTGCATTGATTCTGCCGAACTGACCATACCATGCCCTCCTGCAAGGCGCTCACCGAAGGCCAGACCGAAGTGGCTGGCCGGTACCGCTTGCACTTCCGCCCTACTCTGCCACCAAAGTGACGCAGACAGAAGCCACGGGCCGCCCCCACCGGGAACGGCCCGCTGGTTCAGGCAGGATTATTCCTCGCCGATGACCGTCACGGTAATGGTGACGTCTACATCGGTGTGCAGGTGCAGATCCACCTTGTGCTCGCCGGCTTCCCGCAGGGGACCGTCGTGCATGCGGATTTCCTTGCGCTCGACCTCGTGACCCTGGGCCTTGAGGGCATCTTCGATGTCGATGGGACCCACGGAGCCGAACAGCTTGCCTTCGGAACCCGCCTTGGCGGTGATCTCCAGCGTCATGCCTTCCAGCTTCTCGGCACGGGCCTTGGCCGCTTCCAGAGCCTCGGCGGCCTGCTTTTCAAGCTCGGCGCGACGGGCCTCGAATTCGGCAATGTTTTCCTTGGTCGCCGGCTTGGCGATGCCATAGGGAATGAGGTAGTTGCGACCGTAACCGGGCTTCACGGTTACCTTGTCACCCAGACCACCGAGATTTTCAACCTTGTCGAGGAGTATGACTTCCATAGCTATCTACCTGAATCGTATCGGTTAATCGTTGGCGCTGTTTTCCTGGCCAGTGGCCGGAGCAAAACGCCCCCGGAAATCAATCACATTATCCAGTATCGCCAGCGCAGCCAGCAGGCTCATCGCCGGAAGGGACATCAGTACCAGCATGAGATAGACCGGCGCCAGCCAGAATCCGCTCATGCCGCGACGATGAACCAGGGCATGGCAAACGGCCAGCCCCTGGAACATCAGTAACAGGATGGCCACCAGAGCCAGACTGTCGATGATGCCGATGGTGGTCAGAGCCGCCAGAACGAACAGGGCACCCCCTGCCAGAACGGCGACCTGACCGTGGCGCAGCTCGTGAAAATCCGCCCGGAATCCCCCGGGATTATACAGGATCGCCTGCCACCAGCGACCCAGTATCAGACTCACGATCAGTGCTGCCGTCAGTGCCGTTGCCAGCACGCCCGGCACCAGCCGAGCCATGGCATCCAGCTCCCTCTCGCCGGGCACCCCACCATCGCGGGACGCCTCAAACAGCGGCACCAGGACCTGGTCAACCAGGCGTCGGCTGATCTCTCCGCCCGTTTCCGGACTGGCGAAAAAGGCCAGCACCACCATCATCCCGAACAGCCCGGCCAATTGCAGACTGCCTGACAGGGACTGGGTTCGGCGCAGGTTCCAGCTCATCACCAGCACCGGCAACCACAAGGAGAGTGCTGTTCCCGCCATGACAATGGGAGGCATTCCCACGAACAGGGCGAAGGGAACCAGGCCCGCACTGGCGAGCAGGGCCACGGCGAGCCCTTCCGCCGGCCCCTGGCGTAATCCCACCAGGGCCACCAGACCGCCGCCCAGCAGGCTCAGCCACTGGATCGCCCCGGTGAGCCAGACCACGATGGCGGCTCGCCAGCGGCTGCTCATTATCCAGGACAGGACCGCCTGCATGCATCAGCTCCAGCAAACATCTGGCCCCATGGGGCCAGACGTCCATTCCGGCCAGCGAGGCCGGATCAGTTGGTGTGGCCGTCCGTGTAGGGCAGCAGGGCCAGATAACGGGCACGCTTCACGGCCCGGGACAGCTGGCGCTGGTAGAAGGCGGAGGTGCCGGTAATGCGGCTGGGCACAATCTTGCCGGCTTCCGTGACATAGGCCTTCAGGGTGCCGAGATCCTTGTAATCGATCTCCTTGACACCTTCGGCGGTGAAACGGCAGAACTTGCGACGACGGAAAAATCGGGACATGTCTGTATCTCCTATCCGGTTTTATTGCCGCGCTCAGGCGCTGGCAGTGGACTCTTCGCGCTCTTCACGGCTGCTTTCACCTTCCGGCTTGGACAGCGGAGAGGGCTCGGTGACAGCTTCTTCGCGGCCGATGACCAGATGACGGATCACGGCATCGTTGAAGCGGAAGGCGGAGAGGATTTCCTCCAGCGCTTCCTGGCTGCATTCCACGTTCATCAGAACGTAGTGCGCCTTGAGCACCTTGTTGATCGGATAGGCCAGCTGACGACGACCCCAGTCCTCCAGGCGATGAACGGTGCCTTCGGCGGACTCGATGATGGACTTGTAACGTTCGATCATCGCCGGAACCTGGTCACTCTGGTCCGGGTGAGTCAGAAAAACGATCTCGTAATGACGCATTCGAGTAAAACTCCCTTCGGATTCGGCCTCCCGCCTGCGCGGTGAAGCAGAGAGCGTGACGACCCGCCGACAGGGAAACGCCACAAAAACAAAAGCCCCGGTGCCGGCCCGGGGATTAATCGACGAATTTTAGGGGAATTGCGAGAGGTCCGCAAGCCCAAAGGGGGGAGGATTGCCCTGGTCCTCGTATTCGTTGTCGTTGTCGTTGTCGTAATCGGGTTTCTGCTCTTCTAACGAGGCAAAAAGGCCGACAACGACAACGACAACGATTTCGTAGGATTGGGGCGAATTCCGGCCTTTGCGTTGCTAGGCCCGCTGGCGGACGGCTTCGTACAGACAGACACCCGCCGTGACCGACACATTCAGGCTCTCCACCTGCCCCGCCATGGGCAAAGCGGCGAGAAAATCACAGTTTTCACGGGTCAGACGGCGCAGGCCATCGGCTTCGGCACCGAGGATCAGGGCCAGGGGACCGCGCAGATCCAGCTCGTAGAGACTCTGGCCGGCCTCCCCGGCCAGACCTACTGTCCATATGCCGGCCTCGCGCAGCCGTTCCAGGGTGCGGGCCAGATTGGTCACGCTCAGGAAGGGCACCGACTCGGCGCCCCCGGCGGCGACCTTGCGGGCGGCGGGGGTCAAGGGGCTGGAACGATCTTTCGGCACGATGACGGCATCCACCCCCGCCGCATCCGCCGTGCGCAGGCAGGCGCCAAGATTGTGCGGGTCCTGAACCCCGTCCAGCACCAGCAGCAGCAATGAATCCCCGTTTTCGGCCCGGGTCACCAGCTCGTCCAGGTCAGCCACCCTGCCACCGGCTTCGGCCTTCGCCACAATCCCCTGGTGCCGATCGGTACCGGCCATGATCATGAGCTGCTGCTTGTCGGCATCCATCACCGGAATGCGGGCCGCATTCGCCATGTCGACGAGTTCTCGAACACGACGATTGCCCACGGCCACATGCAATTCGGTCACACGCCCGGCCTGCAGGGCCGCCCGGACGGCATGAATGCCGGCAACGATGTCAGTCACGCCGCTTGCCCTTTTTCCGACCCTTGCGGCCCTTCGGTCCCTTCCGGCCTCCATCGCCGCCCCGGCCGCCGTCGGCCTCCGCCTCGGCCGGCTCCAGGTCAATCTTGCGCTCGTCCGGGTCCACACGCACCACGCGAACCTTGAGGCTGTCCGTCAGACGGAACACCCGGCCGGAGCGCTCGCCCACCATGCGGTGGCCGGCGGCGTCGAACTTGTAGTAATCGTTGGGCAGGGAGGTGACGTGAACCAGGCCCTCGATATAGACCTCCTTCAGCTTCACGAACAGGCCGAAGGAGGTCACTCCCACGATCATGCCCTCGTACTCCTCACCCACTCGGCTCTGCATGAACTCGCACTTCAGGGTATCGGCCGCATCACGGGTGGCCTCGTCAGCCCGGCGCTCGGTGGAAGAACAATGGCCACCGATGCGTTCCATGTCCTTGAAGCCGTAAGCGTATTCATCCTCCGGCTCCTTGCGCAGAACATGTTTCAGCGCCCGGTGCACCAGCAGATCCGGATAGCGACGAATGGGCGAGGTAAAGTGCAGATAGGTGTCGTGGGAGAGGCCGAAGTGGCCCACGTTCTTGGGGCTGTACATGGCCTGCTTGAGAGAGCGCAGCAACACCGTCTGGATCAGGGTATCATCCTCGCGCCCCTGGGCATCACGCAGAACCTGGGCGTAATGCTTCGGCTCCGGTGACTCGCCACCGCCCAGCTTCAGACCGAGCTTGCCGAGAAACTCCCGCAGATCCGTGACCTTCTCCTGCTCCGGCCCCTCATGCACCCGGTACAGGGTCGGCATGCGGTGTTTCGCCAGAAATTCACCCGTCGCCACGTTGGCGGCAATCATGCATTCCTCGATCAGGCGATGGGCATCATTGCGCTCCGTGGGTACGATGCGTTCGATCTTGCCGAAGTCATCGAAGAGGAATTTGGTCTCCACCGTCTCGAAGTCGATGGCACCACGCTGATGGCGACGGCTCAGCAACTTGCGGAACAGATCGTGCAGATTTTCCACATTGCCCAGCACGTGCTCGTATTCCCGGCGCAGTTCCTTGTCACCCTGCAGCATGGCCCAGACCTTGTTGTAGGTCAGGCGGGCATGGGAGCGGATGATGCCTTCATGGAAACGGCTGCTCTTGACCTTGCCGTTCTCGTCGAAGAAGAGCTCGCAGACCATGGTCAGACGATTCACGTCCGGGTTCAGGGAGCAGAGACCGTTGGACAGCACTTCCGGCAGCATGGGGATGACGGTGCCGGGGAAGTACACGGAGGTCCCGCGACGGAAGGCCTCGGCGTCCAGGGCGCTGTCCGGCTGCACGTACTCCGCCACATCGGCAATCGCCACCAGCAGGCGGAAGCCGTCATTCTCCGTACGCTCACAGAACACCGCGTCATCAAAGTCCATGGCGGTTTCGTCATCGATGGTGATGAGCGGAACGTCACGGAAATCCTTGCGCCCCTCGGCCGCGGAATCCGGCACGGATTCGCCGAAAGATTTCGCCTCGGCTTCCACTCCATCGGGCCATTCCCGGGGCAGGCCATGGGAGTGCACGGCAATATCGATTTCCATGCCGGGATCCCGATGATCACCAAGAATCTTGTCCACCCGGCCGATGGGTTGATTGCGGCGGCTGGGATACATCTCCAGGATGACCCGCACGATCTGGCCGTGCTTCGCTCCGCCGCGCTTTTCCGGCGGCACGAAGATGTCCTGGTTGTAGCGGCTGTTGTCCGGCACCACGAAACTGATACCGGATTCCTCGAAATAACGCCCCACCAGGTCTTCGGTATTGCGGGACAGGATGCGTGCCAGGGAGCCGACCGGGCGATTGCGGCGGTCGATATCCACCACGCGAACCGCGACGCGGTCGCCGTGCATGATCTCGCGCATCTCCCGGGGCGGGAGGAACACGTCTTCCTGGCCGTCGTCGGGGATGCAGAAACCGAAACCGTCCTTGTGGGCGGTCACTATGCCGGTGACCAGTCCCACCCGGTCCACCAGGCACAGCGCCCCGCGACGGTTGGTGATGATCTGGCCGTCACGGATCATGGCGCGGATGCGGAAGGTGAGGGCCTCGACTTCCTCGGGATCAATCAGACCCAACTCTTCGGTCAAATCCTCGAAGGCCTGGGGCTCACCCAGCTCTTCCATGCACTTGAGGATGTATTCCCGCGAGGGAATGGGTTTTTCGTAACGGCGCGCCTCCCGGCCCGCCTTCGGATCATCTTTCCAGCGTGTCTTGTTGCTATTTTCTTTTGTCATTCTTTCATTGTCTCATTGTTGCCCCGACAGCCAACAGGGCCGCCGGGCGAAATTTTGAATTTGTGCTCATGGGCGCGTTGACAATCGCCACGGCTGGCGGTAAAGTTCGCGGCCTTGATCGGCACCGCCGGTCACTGCCGAGGTGGCGGAATTGGTAGACGCGCCAGCTTCAGGTGCTGGTGGGGGTAACCCCGTGGAGGTTCAAGTCCTCTCCTCGGCACCATCTTCGAAGGGCTCCCGATCGGGAGCCCTTTTTCGTTCCGGCCCCGTTCAATCACCACCCGGACTCAGGCCCCTTCCTCTCCGGAGGCCCCCTGTTCGGACAGATCGGCCCCGGCCTGTCGTTCGGCTTCCATCTGGGCTTCGCGCTTTTCTTCCAGGCGATTCATGATGGCCTGGGCCAGGCTCTGCGTGCCCTCCCGGCTCTCCGCCGAAATGCTGAATACCGGCCCCTGCCAGCCCAGTTCGTCCACCATCAGACGTTCCATCTCCGGCCGCTCGTCCGGTGCCAGGGTGTCCATCTTGTTGAGGACCAGCCAGCGCTCACGATCCCCCAGCTCCTCACTGAATTTCTCCAGCTCGGTAACCACCGTCCGCACATGGCTGACGGGATCCCCTTCCGGCGGCTGCACGTCCACCACATGCAGCAGCAGCCCCGTGCGCTGCAGATGCTTGAGGAAACGGATACCCAGGCCGGCGCCTTCGGCGGCCCCCTCGATCAAGCCGGGAATATCCGCCATCACGAAGCTGCGCAACGGCCCCAGGGAGACCACGCCCAGGTTGGGGTGCAGGGTGGTGAAGGGGTAATCCGCCACCCGGGGCCGGGCATTGGACAGGGCACGGATCAGGGTGGACTTGCCGGCATTGGGCAGGCCCAGCAGACCCACATCCGCCAGCAGCTTCAGTTCCAGCTCCAGTTTTCGCCGCTCACCGGGGGTGCCGCGGGTGAACTGACGCGGGGCCTGGTTCACGCTGCTCTTGTAACGGGTATTGCCCAGACCGTGCCAGCCGCCATGGGCCACGATCAGACGCTGCCCGTGCTCCACCAGATCGCCGATCAGCTCCCCGGTTTCCGCATCGTGCACCAGGGTACCCACGGGCACGGGCACTTCCAGATCATCACCACTGGCACCGGTTCGGTTCTGGCCCTTGCCATCCTCGCCCCGCTGGGCCTTGAAGGTGCGGGTCACTCGGAAGTCCGACAGGGTGTTGATGCCCTCATCGGCCACCAGCCACACGCTGCCGCCATCCCCGCCGTCGCCCCCGTCCGGACCGCCCTTGGGAATGTACTTTTCGCGCCGGAAACTTACGCAGCCACTGCCGCCGTCCCCGGCCTGCACCTGGATTGTCGCCTCATCAACAAACTTCACTGGAAAGCTCCGAGCTGAAAGTGACGTGCCACGAGCGAACAGACACGACCAGGCAGTGCCTGCTCGTCGCTCGCTGCTCGTGGCTCGCCGCCACTTGCCAATCCCACATACGACAAGACCCCGGCAGCATCGCTACCGGGGTCTGCACATCCTGAAAAACCGTCTGAATTCAGTCTGCTTCGATGCAGACGAACTTGCGGTTCTTCGGGCCGCGGGTGATGAAGGACACCTTGCCGTCGCGCGTGGCGAACAGGGTGTGGTCCTTGCCCATGCCCACGCCTTCACCGGCGTGAAACTGGGTGCCCCGCTGGCGCACGATGATGCTGCCGGCGCTCACGACCTGGCCGCCAAAGCGCTTGACGCCCAGCCGTTTTGACTCGGAATCGCGACCGTTACGTGTACTGCCGCCTGCCTTTTTATGTGCCATCTTGCGCTACCTCGAAATGCTGTCTGGCGAATCTCACGTCCCGGGCCCGCCCGGAAACGCCAATTGTCAGCCCTTGATGCCGGTAATTTCAACTTCGGTGTAGGGCTGGCGATGACCATAGTGGCGGCGATAGTTCTTGCGCCGCTTGAACTTGATCACGTCAATTTTTCTGTGGCGGCCTTCAGCCTTGACCGTTGCCGTGACCTTGCCACCGTCCACGAAGGGGGCGCCGATCTTCGGCTCCTTGCCTTCCTCACCGATCATCAGAACCTGATCGAACTCGATGGAATCACCTTCGGCAGCGCCGAGGGTCTCCACGCGGATGGTGTCACCTTCACTGACGCGGTACTGCTTCCCGCCTGTTTTGATTACGGCGTACATCGGGACTTGTCTCCAGATAAAGCTTGTTGAACCCCGGCCCAGACCAGGATTCCCCAGGACCAGGGTCGCAAAGGCCCTTGAGCGAAGCCGCGCATTCTAGCCCGTGCCGGCGCCCGGGTCAAATACCCGCGCGCCCTTAATTGCCGCCGGTGCGCACGGTGCCAGCGACCCTGGGAAGGCGGCATTTGTCGGCCCCGCGCCGGACTGCTAGCATCAGCGCCCGTCACCGCTCCCGGATACTCGATCAGCTCATGACCCTGGAACAGATTCGCGCACTGGTAGAGGACGATTTCGCGGCCGTCGACCGGGAAATCCATGCCCAGCTCAACTCCGACATCGCCCTCATCAACCAGCTCGGCCACTACATCGTCAACAGTGGTGGCAAGCGCCTGCGCCCGCTGCTGGTGCTGCTGGGCGCCCGTGCCGCCGGTGGCCAGGGCGCGAAACCCGTGACCATGGCGGCGGTGATCGAGTTCATCCACACCGCCACCCTGCTCCATGACGATGTGGTGGATGCCTCCGAGCTGCGCCGGGGGCGGGACACCGCCAACGCCCTGTGGGGCAATGAAGCCGCCGTGCTGGTGGGCGATTTCCTCTATTCCCGTTCCTTCCAGATGATGGTGTCCCTGGGCCAGCCGCGCATCATGGACATCATGGCCGATGCCACCAACCGCATCGCCGAGGGCGAGGTGCTGCAGCTGCTCAACTGCAATGATCCGGACACCACCGAGGAACGCTACCTGGAGGTGATTCGCCGCAAGACCGCGACCCTGTTTGCCGCGGGTACCCGCACGGCTGGCCTGCTGGCCGGCGCCGAGGAAGCCGTTCAGGACGGGCTCAGCGAGTACGGCATGGCCCTGGGCGAGGCCTTTCAGATCACCGACGATGTGCTGGATTACAGCGCCTCCAGCGAGGACATGGGCAAGAATGTCGGCGACGACCTGGCCGAGGGCAAGCCCACCCTACCGCTGATCCACGCGATGCGCGAAGGCAGCCCCGAGCAGCGCCAGCTGATCCGAGAAGCCATCGAACAGGGCGGCCTGGAACGCATCGAGGCCGTGACCGCCGCCATCCACGAGACCGGAGCCCTGGACTATGCCGGCCAGCAGGCGGATGCCGCCGTGGAACGGGCGCTGTCCGCCCTGGACTGTCTGCCCGCCAGCAACTTCCGTGAGGCCCTTTCCGCCCTCGCTCACCTCTCCGCCCGGCGCAAGAACTGAAGCCGGCGGGCAACGATTGCAAGGCGCCGTGCGATCCCGTATGATTCCGCGCCTGTCGTCGGGGTGTAGCTCAGCCTGGTAGAGCACTGTCTTCGGGAGGCAGGGGCCGGAGGTTCAAATCCTCTCACCCCGACCACTAATCTGTAGCCCACTGTTCCCGGCAGTGGGCTTTTTTATTATGGAACCTCGCCCCCCTTTTCTCGCACCCACAGTTGACCCTCTGGGCCAATGGCATTTTCCCTCTCGACTTCGTTGCTCCTCGCTCATGTAGCACAGGGGCTACACTACGCTCGTCGCGCCTCGCGAGAGGAAAAATCCCATTGGCTGTGGGCGCGAGAAAAGGGGGGCGAGGTTCCCGGCCAATAGAGGGGAGGATTTGAACCTACGGTTCACTTCCCTGCTACGGCATCCTGCCTCCGCGACGGGAAGCCCGGCCCGGTCCGTCCATGGACCGGGCGCCAGTCGAGCTGCGAAAGGCCACCGGCCTTTCGGTCTCGCCTGGCCCTCTCACCCCGACCACTAATCTGTAGCCCACTGTTCCCGGCAGTGGGCTTTTTTATGCCCGTGATCCCGATCACCGGCAACCGCAATCATCACCCCACTGGCATCGCCAACACCATTGCCTACTCGAGTCCGGTTCCATCACCGCTTCCGGAGGCCCAGGCGGTGCCGTCGTCATGGAGCGAGAAGGCTTCGTCCTTGCAGGGCTTGAGCTGGCGAGTCGCCTGCAGGCTTAAGGCATGGTCCGGGGGAACGATGAGTTGCCGATGCCCGCCCTTGAGCGCCTCGTCGAGCAGGCGATCGCCTTCTTCCGGGGTGAGGGCTTTCTCTTTCTCATTCATGGGGTGTGCTCCCATTCATTGAGACCTGCCGATTCCGACGCCGCCCGCGGTTCAATGTTTCCCGCCGCTGTAGCGGGCAAACAGCCAGCCACCGGCCAGGGCCGGCAGGGCCATGCCCAGCAGGCCGCTGGCACTGCGGGTGGCGGCGATGGGGGTCATGGGGGCCAGGGTATTGATGATGAGCAGCAGGGCCAGCACCGCGATGAAGGCGGCCAGCCCGTAGAAGGTCTGCCGGCGGATGGGGTCGGACAGTGACGCCAGCCGTCGGGTGATCAGCCCGGCGATGGGCAGGGCCGGCAGCAGGGCCAGGGCCACCAGGATCGCCCAGACCGGCCCGAAGGTGATCAGGTCGGCGCCCATGGCGGCCAGACGCTCTCCCGCCGTGACGGGCACACCCAAGGCGGCAATGGCGCTCATGTTGTGCCAGCTCTGCACCAGACTGCCAAGGGCCGCGGTGGTCAGGGCGGCAGCCAACCACAGCCCTACCCAGGACAGGAACGTCCGCATCATCTGTTCTCCCGGCCATATTCTGGTAGTTTCATTGCATCCTATCCATTCGGGAACGCTTTCGCCATGATCACCCAACGCCTCCTTGTGACTGTATCTGCCCTGCTTGGCCTGCTGCTGCTCGTCCCGGCCCAGGCCAGTGAGGTGAACTACCGCATCGAAACCGTGGCCGATGGCCTCAATCATCCCTGGTCGCTGGCCTTTCTGCCGGACGGCCGAATGCTGGTGACCGAACGTGCCGGACGGCTGCGCCTGATCGATGCCGACGGCCAGCTGCAGCCGGAGCCTGTCGAGGGCGTGCCCGAGGCCTATGTGGCCAGCCAGGGCGGCCTGTTCGAGGTATTGCCCCACCCGGCGTACGAGGACAATGGCTGGCTCTACCTGAGCCTGGCCCATGGCACGGCCCGCGCCAATACCACCCGGGTGGTGCGCGGGCGCCTGCAGGAGCATGCACTGGTGGATGTGGAAGTGCTGTTTGACGCCGAGCCTACCCGTTCGACACCGGTGCACTATGGCGGGCGCATGGCCTTTCTGCCCGACGGCAGCCTGCTGCTGGGCCTGGGCGATGGCTTCGATTACCGGGAAGAGGCCCAGAAGCCGGACAATCATCTCGGCACCCTGATCCGCCTGAACGACGAAGGCAGCGTGCCACCGGACAATCCCTTCGTGGACGATGAAGAGCGGCGCCCGGAGATCTACAGCTACGGGCATCGCAATATCCAGGGCATCGTGCACGATCCGGGCAGCGGCCTGCTGTGGTCCCATGAGCACGGCCCGCGGGGCGGTGATGAACTCAACATCATCCGGCCCGGTGCCAACTACGGCTGGCCCGCCGCCACCCATGGCATTGACTACTCCGGTGCCCGCATCAGCCCCCATCGCACCTTGCCGGGCATGGAAGAAGCCGTGCTGGTGTGGACACCGGCCATCGCCCCGGCGGGCCTCAGCCAGTATCGCGGCGAGCAGTTTCCGGAGTGGGAGGGCGATCTGCTGATCGCCGGCCTGGTGGCCAGGGCCATCCTTCGTGTCAGCCTGGATGGTGAATCGGCCCGGGAAGAAGAACGCCTGTTCCGGGAAGTCGGCGAGCGAATGCGGGATGTGCGGGTCGGTCCGGACGGAGCGATCTATCTGCTCACCGACAGCCGGGACGGCAAGCTGCTGCGGGTTGAGCGGGACGCCTCATGAACCCGCGCCTGCTCCTGTTGATCGGCATCGTGGCGGCGGGCCTGCTGATTGCTGTCTGGCAACCGGTGGATCTGGACACCCTGTTCCACTGGGGTGAACGCTTCACCGGCAATCCCCTGGCCCTGCTGCTGATCATTCTGATTCAGGGCCTGCTGTTCACCTTCGCCCTGCCGGGCAGCACCCTGGTCTGGGTCGTGGCGCCCTTCCAGGCTCCCTGGATCAGTGTGCCGGTATTGATTGCCGGCAGTCTGCTCGGCGCCCTGGGGGCGCATCTCTTTGCCGACCGCCTGACACGAAACTGGCAACCGGGCGGCCAGGCCCAGGCCATCATCGATCTGCTGGAGAAACGCGGCGATGTACTCACCCAAATTGCCCTGCGCGCCCTGCCCGGCTTTCCCCACTCGGTGGTGAACTATGCCGGCGGCCTGCTGAGGCTACCGCTGCCGGGCTATATCACGGCGGTCGTCATTGGTCTCGGCTGCAAGTGGTCGGTGTATGCGGTGGCCATCTACGGGATCGGCAGTGCCGCCCAGGGCGAGGACGCCCTGTCGGTCTGGCAGCTGCTGCCCCTGTTCCTGCTCGCCGGCCTGTTCCTGCTGGCAGCCTGGCTGCGCCCCAGGTTGATGGGCAAGCGCCACTGAGACACGGGGGCAACGGCGACGTCACGAAACATCCCGGCGTCAAGACCGTCAGACAGCTCAGACAAGTGTGATCAGGGAGAGACCATGACCATTCGATTGCTCACCGCCCTTCTGCTGTTCTTCATCCTCCATCCGGCGTCCGCCGACTCGATGGAGGCACTGTTCGCCGATTACCAGGCACTGTTGGAAAAACACCTGAGTGAGAAGGATCTGGACCAGGACGGCCTGGTTTCGGCCTTCGACTATCAGGCGGCCCTGGATGATGAAGACAGCATGGAGCGGGTGAGCCGACAGCGCGAGGCGCTGAAGGACTTCGATCCCGACACACTGGACGAGCGGGAAGCCGCCAACGCCTTCTGGCTGAACGCCTACAACTTCTTCATGATTGCCCACATTCTCGAGGAGAAGCCGGACGGCAAGCTGGTGGAATCCGTCTGGGACTACGGCGGGCGCTACAACCCCCTGCGCAAGAACGTCTTCGAGCGCGAGCTGTTCGAGATCGGCGGCCGGCAGTACAGCCTGGACGGCATGGAAAAGGACACCCTGCTAGGGGATGACTTTCAGGAGCGGGACTGGGCCGATGCCCGGGTGCACTTCGCGGTGAACTGCGCCTCGGTGGGCTGCCCGCCCCTGCGCAAGCAGATCTACACCGCCGACAATCTGGGGGCGCTGCTGGCGGAAAACACCCGGCGCGCCCTGAACACCGAACGTCACCTCAAGGTGGATGGCCGCACCCTTTATCTGACCCGCCTGTTCGACTGGTACGAGAATCACTTCAAGTGGGAGGCGGATTCGGTGCGTGACTGGATCAAGGCGCATGCCGATGATCGGGTGGGCGAGAAAATCGATGAGACCGACCGTATTCGCTACATCAGCTATGACTGGAAACTGAACAAGCCGGGGAATTTTTCCGAGTTTGATTAACGTCGGATTCAGGCCATTGCGCGGATAAATCCGCGCCTGCAGGGGGCTTCGAATAAAAAACGGCACCCCTGCATGGGGTGCCGTCGAATGACAAGCGAAGGTCGGGAATCAGCCCTGGCTGCGCATCTTGCCTGCCAGTTCGCTGAAGGCGCCGATGGTGCTGCCCAGCTGGCTGAACTCGGCCGGCAGGAAGACACGGTCGCCCTTCTGGGCGATGTTCGGCAGGGTGCGCAGGTACTCCAGGCCCAGCAGATAGCCAGTGACCTTTTCCGCATCCAGGCCCTTATCGCCGCCCGCTGACAGAATGGTCTCAATGGCCTGGCGCTCACCTTCGGCACGGCGAATCGCGGCTTCACGATCGCCGTCGGCGCGCAGCACGGCCGCTTCCTTGTCACCCTCGGCCTGCTTGATTTCCGCTTCCCGCATACCATTGGCTTCGGTCACGGTGGCGCGCCGCTTACGCTCGGCGGTCATCTGGGCGCGCATGGCTTCTTCCACCTCGGCCGGCAAGTCAATGTCCTGGATTTCCACGCGGGTGACCTTCACGCCCCATTTCTCACCGGCTTCATCCAGGATGGTGAGCAGGCGCTGGTTCACCTCATCACGGTTTTCCAGCAGGTCGTCCAACTCACGGTTACCCACCACGGAACGCAGGGTGGTGCGCGTCAGGGTTTCCACCGCCAGCACGAAATTCTCCACCGTATAGACCACGGATTTCGGATCCACCACCTGATAGTAGATGGCACCGTTCACCCGCACGGCCACGTTGTCCTTGGTGATCATGGGCTGACCGGGAAAATCCAGCACCGTTTCACGCTGGTCGATGCGATTGGTGTTGGTCATGATGCGCTGACCGGTACGGGTGTAGGCCTGCACCGTAACCTGGCGCGGCTGATCAACGAAGGGGATGATCAGATTGATGCCCGGGTTGAGCACCCGGTGAAAGCTGCCGAGACGCTCGATGACCATGCATTCGGACTGCTGCACGATGCGCAGACCCTGCGCCAGAAAGACGGCGATCAGAACCGCCAGAAGACCCAATACAAGAATGCTCATTTCCATGAATGTTCCCCCAACAGGAATAGAAGAAAAGAAACGCCAGCCCGGTTCTCAGCGGGCCGGCGAGCAACACCTCATCATCAATCGGTTTGCGTGGCCTGAACCAGGGCGACGATGCCGCGAAATTCCACCACCACGACTTCCATGCCCGGCTCCGGCTTGAGACCACTGCGAAATTCGGCCGGGTAGAAATCCCCGTAGATCTCCACGCCGATTCGGCCATCCCGCTCCACCACATCACGCGGCACGGAGGCTTCATCGCTGGGCTCGTTCATGACCGAGAAACGGTCACCCGGGAAATACTGGCGGAAGACAATGACAATCAGTGGCACGATCACCGCCGCCGACACGCCAAAGATCAGCAGCTGTCCACCCAGGCCCGTATTGGGAGCCAGCATCATGACCACCATGACCACCGAGGCCGCCAGGGCCAGACCCAGCAGAATGAACTGCCCGCCCATCAGTTCGGCCAGACCCAGCAGGAGGGCGGCGATCGCCCAGAGATGCCATGCCTGCATATTCATTTCCCCCGTTACATGATGGGCGGATTATACGCCCTGCTCATTACAATGAGTGCTGCCCGTCAAGCTGACGGATGAGATCGGCCCGCACCAGCTGCAGCGTCTTGAATTCATGGGCCTCGCCCAGGGCCTCATAGACTGGTCGCAGGCGCGGCGCGGGCTCGCCGCTTTCCATCAGGGCGTCGCGAATGCGGTTGAGTTCGCCTTCCGGCAAGGCCAGCACCTCATCCAGGGCCAGCTGCCCGCTTTCCACGCACTGGACCATATGCCCGTGTACGGTGCTGATGGCCAGCCCCCGGCGGGCGGCGACCGCGTCCGGGCTCAAGCCCTCGCGCAGCAAAGCCCCGGTTTCCTGCCAGCTCTCCTCGCCGGACGGCTCGTCCAGGCTGTTGAGCACATCCAGGAACTGCTGGCCGTAGCGCTGCAGCTTGCTGTCCCCCACCCCGGAGACATTCGCCATCTGCTCCAGGGTGCGCGGACGCAGGCGCAGCATCTCCATCAGGGTGGCGTCGTGGAAGATCACATAGGGCGGCACGCCCTCGGCCTCGGCCTGTTCGCGGCGGCAGCGGCGCAGGGCTTCCCAACCGGCCGGGTGCCGGGCCGCCGCAGTCCCCGAGGCCTTTCGGCGCGTGGGCACGGCATCCCGCCGCAGGGTGATGGACTCCTCGCCGCGCAGCAGACCCCGGCAGCCCTCCGAGAGCTTCAGGCGCCCGTGCCCTTCGGCGTCGGCCTGCAGATAGCCTCGGGCCAGCAGCTGCCGGAACAGGGACTGCCAGCTCCGCTTGTCCAGCTCGCCACCGATACCGAAGGTGCTCAGCTTGTCGTGCCCCCACTGGCGCACGCGCTCATTGGCCTGGCCCATCAGGACATCGATCACATGCAGGGCGCCGAAGCGCTGGCCGGTGCGCCAGACACAGGACAGGGCCTTGCGGGCCGGCTCGGTGGCGTCCCAGGTGGCGGGCGGCTCCAGGCAGTTGTCGCAGTTGCCGCAATTGCCATCGTGTTGCTCGGCAAAATAGGCCAGCAGGCTCTGGCGCCGGCATTCGGGGGATTCACAGAAGGCCAGCAGGGCATCCAGGCGCTGGCGTTCGGCCTGCTGCTGGGCCAGCGGGGCCTGGGACTGGGCCAACAACTGGCGCATCTGGTAAACGTCCTGCAGGCCGTAGACCATCCAGGCACTGGCCGGCAGACCATCGCGGCCGGCGCGACCGGTTTCCTGGTAATAGGCCTCCATGCTCTTGGGCAGGTCCAGGTGGGCCACGAAGCGCACATCCGGCTTGTCGATGCCCATGCCGAAGGCCACCGTGGCCACCACCACCAGGCCCTCCTCGCGAATGAAGCGCTCCTGATTGCGACGACGGACCTCCGGCGGCAGGCCGGCATGGTAGGGAATGGCCTCGATGCCCTGCTCGGTCAGCCATTCTGCCGTGGCCTCACTGCGCTTGCGGCTCAGGCAATAGACGATGCCGGAGTCACCGGCGTGGCGCTGGCGAATGAACTGCAGCAGTTGCTGGCGGCCATTGTGCTTGACCCCCACCTGATAGCGGATATTGGGACGATCGAAACTCGAGACCCAGGTCTGGCCACCGTCCGGCAGGAGCTGCTGCTCGATCTCCCGCCGGGTGCGCTCGTCGGCCGTGGCGGTCAGGGCAATGCGAGGCACACCCGGGAAGCGTTCACGCAGGAGATCCAGCTGCATGTACTCGGGGCGGAAATCATGCCCCCACTGGGACACGCAATGGGCCTCGTCAATGGCGAACAGGGCCAGGGGAATCTCGGACAGACGCTCCAGCATGAAGCCCGACAGCAGGGTCTCCGGGGCCACATAGAGCAGATCCAGACGCCCGCCCATGAGATCGGACAGGGTCTGGCGCCGGGTCTCGGCGTCCAGGCTGGAGTTGAGGACGGCGGCGCGCACCCCGTTGTGCGTGAGGGCCTCCACCTGATCGCGCATCAGGGCAATCAGGGGCGAGATGACAATGGCCGTGCCGGGCCGCAACAGCGCGGGAATCTGGTAGCAGAGCGATTTACCGCCCCCGGTGGGCATGAGTACCAGGGCATTGTCGCCGCCCACCACCGAGCGGATGATCGCCAGCTGGCTGCCGCGAAACTGCTGAAAGCCGAAGGTCTCGCGCAGCACCTCATGGGCGCGTGAATCCACGGAAGTCTGATTGTCGGCGGCGGTCTGGCTCATCCTCGATCCAATGGGGCAGGCAATGAACGTGGTCGACAAGGCTACACCAAAAGGCACTGTTATCGGGGCGCGCTTCTGTCAGCCATCGCCGACACCGACTGTCAGGATGCCCCAATACGGAAGGACTTGACCGGCAACCCCGGCTTACGCGGATAATCAGCCAGACCGTTCCCGCACCCCGACACAGGGAGAATCCGCATGCCGGACCAGGAGAACCTGAGCTTTCACAGCCTGTCAGTCGCTGACACCCTGGCCCATTTTGAAACTCGGGAGGACGGCCTCTCCGACCGGCAGGTCGCCGAACAGCGTGAGCGACATGGCGAGAACCGCCTGCCGGAACCCCGACGGCGCGGCCCACTCATGCGCCTGCTGCTGCAGTTTCACAATGTTCTGATCTACGTGCTGATGGTGGCGGGTGCCATCACAATTCTGCTGCAGCACTGGGTGGATGCAGCGGTGATCTTCGGGGTGGTAGTGATCAATGCCCTGATCGGCTTCATTCAGGAAGGCCGCGCCGAACAGGCCATGAACAGCATTCGGCGCATGCTGCGCACGCGGGCTCGTGTAAGGCGTGAGGGGGAAATGCAGGAAATCGATGCCGTGGAACTGGTGCCTGGCGACATCGTACTGCTGGAGAGCGGTGACCGGGTGCCGGCCGACCTGCGCCTGATCCACGCCCGCGGCCTGCGAACCGATGAATCCAGCCTGACCGGTGAATCCGTGCCGGTGGACAAGCAGACCGAGCCGGTGGAAGCCGACACCCTGCTGGCCGAACAGACCAGCATGGCCTGGTCCGGCACCCTGGTGGCCTCCGGTCAGGCTCGTGGCGTGGTAGTAGCCACCGGCGAGCGTTCCGAGATCGGTCGCATCAGCCGGGCCACCGAATCGGTGGAAGCCATCACCACCCCCCTACTGAAAAAGATCCATCAGTTCGGCCGTCAGCTCACCGTGGTCATTCTCATTCTCGCCGCCCTGACCTTCTCGCTGGGCGTCTGGTGGCGGGAACAGGCCATGGCGGACATGTTCTTTGCCGCCGTGGGCCTGGCCGTGGCCGCCATTCCCGAGGGCCTGCCGGCCATCATCACCATTACCCTGGCCCTCGGGGTGCAGGCCATGGCCAGCCGCCAGGCCATCGTGCGCCGCCTGCCGGCAGTGGAAACCCTGGGCTCCGTGACGGTGATCTGCTCGGACAAGACCGGCACCCTGACCCGGAACGAAATGACCGTACGCGGCCTGCGCACCGCGGCAAGCCAGGTGGAGGTCAGCGGCGGAGGCTATGTGGCGGAGGGCAGCCTGAAGATCGCCTCCGGCCCGGACGACGACAGGGCAATCCAGGAACTGCTGTTGGCCGCCACGCTGTGCAATGAATCCGAGCTGCGAGATGACGAGAACGGGCGCCAGATCAGTGGTGACCCCATGGAAGCAGCCCTGCTGGTTCTGACCGAGAAATCGGAACAGGACCCCCGCCAGCTGCGCCGGGACTGGCCACGCACGGACAATATCCCCTTCGAGTCCGAACGGCGTTACATGGCCAGCCTGCACCATGATCACAAGGGCAACGGGCGCATCCTGCTCAAGGGGGCACCGGAACTGGTCCTGTCCCTGTGCAGAAAGGCACTTGGCAGTGACGGCGAGCCCGTCGATCTGGATCACGACAGTTGGGAAGACACACTGAAGCATTTCTCCGAGCAGGGACAACGCACCCTCGCCCTGGCCATGAAATCCTGTGCGAGCGACAAACGCAGTCTGGAAGAATCCGATGTGGAAACGGGGCTGGTGCTGCTGGGTGTGGTGGGCCTGGAAGATCCACCGCGCAAGGAAGCGATTGATGCCGTCCGGGACTGTCAGCAGGCCGGCATCCGCGTGAAGATGATCACCGGTGACCACCTGGGTACCGCCATGGCCATCGGCCGGCAGATGGGCATCGGTGATGGTCGCAAGGGCATGAGCGGTGGTGACTTTCAGAAACATCGGGACGAGGAACTGGCTGATTTCGTGGAGCGCACCGACATTTACGCCCGCTTCAGTCCGGAAGACAAGCTGCGCCTGGTGCGCGCCCTGCGGGAGCAGAAGCAGGTGACGGCCATGACCGGCGACGGGGTCAATGACGCCCCTGCCCTGCGCAGTGCGGATGTGGGTGTGGCCATGGGCCAGAAAGGCACGGAAACGGCACGGGAAGCCTCGGAAATCGTGCTGGCCGACGACAACTTCGCCACCATTGCCAGTGCCGTTCGCATCGGCCGCGGCATCTACGACAACATCCGCAAGTCCCTGCTGTTCATCCTGCCCACCAACGGCGGACAGGCGATGCTGATCCTGGTGGCGGTGATGCTCGGCCTGTCCCTGCCGGTCACACCAGTGCAGGTGCTGTGGGTGAACATGGTCACCGCCGTGACGCTGGCGCTGGCGCTGGCCTTCGAACCCGCCGAGCCGGATGTCATGCAGCGGCCGCCCCGGCCACCCGGCGAACCCATCCTCACCCCCTTTCTGGTCTGGCGGGTGGTGTTTGTCTCCTTCCTGATCCTGGCGGCGACCTTCTGGGTCTTCCACTGGCACCTTGACCAGGGTTATGCCATAGAGGTGGCACGCACGGCCGCCGTGAATACCGTGGTGGCCTGCGAGATCTTCTATCTCTTCAACTGCCGCTACCTCACCCGCACCGTGTTTGCGCGGGGCGGCCTGTTCGGCAACCCCTGGGTACCTGGCGCCATTCTGCTGGTGATGGCCCTGCAGGCCGGCTTTACCTGGCTGCCCTTCATGCAGCAGCTGTTCCAGACCGAGGCCCTGTCACGCGAGAGCATGACCCTGATCCTGGCTGTAAGCCTGCCGGTGCTGTTCGTGGTGGAACTGGAAAAATGGCTGATGCAGCGCCAGGCTCGCGCCGCCCTGAAGGGGACCACGGAGTGAATTGATCCGGGTCAAATCCTGGCGCCCACAGCCTGCTAAGCTCTGACCATGAACCACTGATCCGCGGGTGAGTAGATGCGTTATTCGGGCGATTGGCTGACGACCGTGCTGGTGGGGCTTCCCATTGGCCTGTCGGCGGTATTGGGCTGGCCAGGCGGCACCAGCATCCCCGAGCTCCTTGGCTGGCTGGGCCGGGTGACCGGGGTGGGCGGCCTCGCCTGCCTGCTGGTGGCGGCCATCATGAGTGTGCGGCTGCCACGACTGGACCGCCATTTCGGTGGTCTGACCCGGCTGTGGAAACAGCACCACTACCTGGGCCTGGCCAGTCTCCTGCTGCTGATGGCCCATGTGCTGCTGATGGCCTTCTCGCGACTGCCCTGGGGCCTGCCGGCCATGCAGGAAGTGCTGCTGCCACCGATGGCCGATGCCTATATGTGGGCCGGCTGGGTAGCCCTGATCGCCATGATGATCTTTCTGGCGCCCAGCTTTCAGTTTTTCGGCCGACCCGACTACCAGCGCTGGAAAGCCATTCATTTTCTCGCCGGGCTGGCACTCGTTGCGGGTGTGATTCACGCTGTTCCCCTCACCCGGACATTCAACCTGCCCATGACCCTGCTCGTCTGGGGCGGGCTGGGCGGCCTGGCCATCCTGGTGTTCTTCTGGCGCGCCCTCATCGCCCGGCCACTCATGCGCCAGCCCTGGCGGGTGGAAGCGGTAAGAACTCTGGCCGATCGCATCGTGGAAATCGAACTGCGCCCGACAAGGCATCGCCGAATGGATTTCGAGCCGGGCCAGTTCATCTACTTCACCCCGCATGACCCGGCGCTTTCGGCCGGGCGAAACGAGGAACACCCCTTTACCATCAGTTCGGCCCCCGGCGGGGACACACTGAAAATCGCGGTCAAGGACCTGGGTGATGCCAGTCATGCCCTGCAGTCCCTGAACGAGGGTAGCGAAGCCTCGGTGGAAGGCCCCTACGGCCTGTTCTTTCCGCCGGAGAGCCGCCACAGGAAGCAGCTCTGGATTGGCGGTGGCATCGGCATCACCCCCTTCGTCAGTGCAGCCGAAGCCATTCACCAGGGCGACTGGGCCGAGCACTGGGGTGAGGCACTGCTGATCAACTGCGCCAATGATCCAAGCCGGGCCTACTACCTGGAGCAGCTCCAGCAGGCGGCTCAAGACCATCCAAAACTGGCCATCCAGTCACATTACTTCGTCGAGCATGGCCCGCTGAACACCGATTTCATCCGCCAGCACTGCCCGGATGCGGCGGAACGGGAGTGGTTCGTCTGCGGCCCCCCGGCCCTGACACGTATCGCCCGTGACATCGCCCGGGAACTGGGCGTGCCCTCTTCATCCTTTCATTCCGAGGAGTTCGATTTCCTATGAACAAGACTGCCTACACCGCTTTCGTCGCCTTCTGGGCGGCCGTCGCCACAATGCTGATCGTCAGCGGCCTGTCACCCCAGGCCCAGGCCGACCAGGACAAGGATGAACTGCCTCTCATCACCATGGAAGAGCTGGCCAAGCACGACAACAAGGACAGCTGCTGGAAGGCCATCCACGGCAAGGTCTATGACGTGACCGATTACATTCCCGACCACCCCACCCCGCCTTCCATCATGTATGAATGGTGTGGCCGGGAAAGCACCGAAGCCTATGACACGAAAGGCTATGGCCGCCCGCACAGCAAGGCGGCGGATGCGATGTTGAAGGATATGTTGGTGGGGCGGTTGAAAGCGGAAGACTGAAGCAGAAGGGTCTTCTCTCGTTGTCGTTGTCGTTGTCGTTGTCGTTGTCGGCATGTTCCAGGTTCGAAAAACCGATTACGATTACGACTACGATTGTGGGTCAGGGCTTGAAGGACCAGCGAAGGGTCAGGCTGATCCAGGCTCCCGCTTCCTCCCCCGAGGTCGGGCCAGCGCCAGCAGCACGAGCACCAGCAGTTCATAAGGCCCCCGGCCCAGACTGCAACCCGAGCTCGAGCCGCTGGCGGGCTCGGCCACGCCGAGATTGAAGCGGGCTTCACGACCTTCCGGATGCTCGTCAAGCTGATCCGATACCACCAGGCTGTCAATCCCGTAATCCCCGGCCGCCTCGGGAATCAGCTTGATGGTCACTGTTTCATAGCCCCCCGGTGGGATGCGCTTGATCAGGCAGACATGGACATCGGCACTGCTGTCCCACCAGCAGGGCTCACTGCCCCCCGCCAGCGTGAAATCGTCCGAAGACAGGTCCAGACGCAGGTGGACATTGGTCGCGGTGGCCGGACCGTCGTTTGCCACCCGCCAGTGATACTCAAACTCACGTCCGCTGACTGGCTCACCATCGCCATCCGGCCAGGCGTCGCTCACATTCAGGCGAACCGGCTTCGCTTCCGGCTGAAACACAAACACCGTGCCCCGGGAGTGGCCCAGAGAACCGGTTCCGGCGGCCAGGGCCGCCAGACCCTCCGGGCCCGCCGGCGCAACCATCGAGGCCAGTGCGTGGCCGGAACCCCAGGAAGGCCATGGTGGCGTGAGACTTTCCATCAACGCCCAGCCCTGAGAGGCACTATCATCCCGCTCATAGATGTGCAGCGCGCCATCCATTTCCCCGGAAGATCGCAATCGAGTCGAATGGGTCACCGCCAACCGTTCTCCGTCACCAAAAACGGCTCCGCCACGACCGAAACTTGAATTCCGGTCGTGTGGCGGGTCTGCCTCCGATAGCACCGCTGATTTCTCCCAGCGATCATCATTTTCATCTAACTCGTAAACATATAAGTGCATCCTATTTAGCAGCGTATCCGCTGTTACTTCATTACCGGACATCAACACATGCCTCTCTTCCATGAACAATAACCGCACCTTGCCCGGCTGACGGCCCCCTTCGGGCGGATCGCCCACCAGTTTCTGTTCAAAGCGCCACTCGTCGCTGTCGGCATCATGCCGATAAAGGTAGATCGCACCCAGGCGGTCGTCCTGATCCGCCACCCAGGCATTGCGCGCCGCGATCGCCAGCCAGGGATAGGCCATGCGGACTTCCGTGCCGAAATCATCCCGGTCACCGCCGTCCTCGCGATCCGGCGCCAGCAATTTCTGAACGTATTCCCAATCGTCCATCGCCTCCGACCAGCGAAACAGATAGGTGGCGCCATACTGCTCGTCGGGCAACTGCTCACCGAAAGCCGCGCCCACCGCCAGCCAGCCATTCTCCATCGCCGCACCGGTTCCGAAGAAGAAGGTGTCCGGCTCGGGGCGGTCAATCCGGCGCAGAAACTCCACTGTCCCGCTTGAGGGGTCCCGACGGAATTCGAAGGCCGCCCCACTCTCCCGGCGGCCGGGGACATAACCTTCGTTGAAGGCGCCGACAATGAAGCGGTCACCGTCAATGGCAATGGCCGAGCCCAAACCCGCGCCGGCCGAGGCATCCGTCATCGTGCCCGGTACCCAGCTCTCCTCAACCCATTGACCGCTCTCGTCGGGCGCCATGACAAGGACACCCCCGAGATCGCCGATGGCCCAGGTATTGCCGATCACCACATAATCATCACTGCCTTCGACCCGATTGAAGCGGCCCAGATCTTCTGCCGGCACCAAAGCACCGCCCGAGGGCAGCAGGTCATCCGGCGCCTCCGCGGCCACCGCCGAGACAGCGAGGACCATCTTTGCGATCAACAAGCATTTCAAAACACGCATCACAATCACCGAAAAAGGGGGACAGGATTCATCATTCAAAAATAAATAACAGCACAGTCGAGGTCAGGGGCACATTACCCATTCACCGTCTTCATTCTGGTAGGGGCAGCCGCCCCAGTCACCACCACCGCCGTCTTCGTCGTCATCATCATCGTCGTCGTCACCACCGCCATCATCGTCGTCGTTTGATTGATACCACTGGTAAAGCAGAAGATCCGGGGAGCCTTCGAGATTACCCAGGGCACCCTCGGTGGCATTGCCGAGAATCGCCTGACGCAGGTTATCGGCTCTAATTTCGCCATTCAGTGAACTCGCGTGGATGGCGGCCACCCCCGCCACCAGCGGGGCAGCATAGGAAGTACCGGTGGCGGTGATGGTTTCCGAATCACCGTCACCCCACAGGGTCTGCACGTCCCTGCCTGGAGCAAAGATGTCGACGGCGCTGCCGTAGTTGGAATTACTGTAGCGCATATCGCTGCTATTGGTGCCCCCGACGGTAATCACCCCCGACATCCGGGCTGGCACCTGGGTCGAGGCCAGCGTATTGCTGTTACCCGCCGAGGCAATTGGCAGGACGTTATCCGGCAGTGCCCGGATACTGTCCTCAATACTACTCACCTTGCTTGTAGTCTCATCGAAGCCAAAGCTCATCACGAGGGGCGCGGCTTGGCCATGAGCCTGAGCATGCTCCGCAACACTGTCAAGGGCAGCATTCACCTCGCTGACATACGAAATCCCCCGACAATCGAAAGCGCGCAGATCCTTGACATAGGCGCCTTGCGCTGCCCCGTAGGTTGCCGCGGCCGCCTTGCCCGCCACGGATGTGCCATGCCATCGCTTCCCTTCATCATGGACACCATTGGCGTGAATTCCATCGTCACCACACGGCCATTCATACGGCGGGCAAGGCGGCTCGGGGTCGTTATTCACGCAGCTGGCATCAAACTCCTCATCAGTGAAGCGGTCATGAATTCGCTCGACCTGGCCAGTGAAGAAGTTCGAGTGGTTCTCGTTAACACCGGTATCGATAACGTAGATATTGATACCACTGCCATCATGGGCAAAGGCATAGGAACCAGACAGGTTGCCATCACGCTGATCAATGCGATCCAGGCTCCAGTCGGCTCCATACTGAACCGTGTCCTCACCGGAGCTGGTGGTGCCCGCGCCGTGTACACTCACACGGCGATCACGCTCTACCCGTCGAATGTTGGGGTTGCTGGCGAGGGTGGCTGCCTGCTGGCCCGTCATCTCGGCCACAAAACCCTTACCGGCATGGCGGTAGACCATCAAGGGCTCTACGGCCATGCGTTTCGTCAGTTGTGCAGTCAGGTCCGGCACCGCATCGGCGGGAATTTCAGAACTGCGATTAAAGACAACAATCCAGCGACTGGTCTCTTCGCCGTTGACCTGCCCGGCTTCAATGCTCGCTGCCTCAGCCGAGGCAAACGGGCTGGCTATCAGAGAGAGAGAGAGAGAGAGAGATCAATAGCTTACGCATTTAAATGCTCCTTGCATTTTTTGACTATCCTGTCACCCCCTTTTCAGTGACCTTTTTAACGCTACACGAGCCTTCCCCCTCCCGCAAGCGATGGCAGGAAGCAATAGCCGTACGGACAGCCGCAAGGCGGATGCGATATTGAAGGAGATGTTAGTGGGGAGGTTGAAAGAGGAAGACTGAAGCACGAGGGTCTTCTCTCGTTGTCGTTGTCGTTGTCGTTGTCGTTGTCGTTGTCGTTGTCGTTGTCGGCATTTTCCAGGTTCGAAAAGCCGATTACGATTACGATTACGACAACGACAACGACAACGACAACGACAACGATTGTGGGTCAGGGCTTGAAGGACCAACGAAGGCTCAGGCTGACCCAATCGAGGGTTTCATACCCCAGGCTCTGCCCGGAGCCGATGACTCGTTCGATGGTGTCCGGTGCCACGTCGACCCAGGCCCAGTCGTCGCTGCTGAAGTGGTCGCGGTACCATTCCCAGCGCAGTGCCATGCGCTCCGAAAGCTCATGTTCGCCCGAGAGGGTGATGACCCGGCCGCGGGTGCGCACGGGATCCAGGGGTTCCAGTGTCAGGGCGGGACCACTGAAGAGGTCGAAGGTGCTGCGGCTGCGGCTTTCAACCCATTCCAGGCGGATGCGGTAGCCGGCGTCCTGTGGTTGCCAGTTGAGGCCGCTGCCGAGGCTGCGATAGCGGTCACGATTCTCCACCCGCCAGTTGCGGGCCGGATCCTGAAACTCGCTGGCCAGGAAACCACCCCCGCGGAAACTGCGATTGCTCTGGTCCGCCTCCATGAGATCACTGCTGGCAAAGGCATCCAGCGCCCAGGCACTGCCGATCTGCCAGCCCATGTCGGCGGTAAAGCCCTGGCGATGGCCACGCTCCAGCCCCAGAGGTGAGTTGTCGTAGTCTTCCTGGCTGAACTGATAGCCGGCGCCCAACTGAAGCTCATCGGCGGCGAAAAGATCCCAGCGCAATTCCACCCGCTGCTGATCACGATCCGCGAGATTGTAGCGATACATCAGGGGATGGTTGTCAAAGCGCAGGGCCTCGTCCACGGTGTCGATGTATTCGCTGGTATGGCTGTGAAAGTAATCGGCCGTGGCATCGTAATCATCGGCCCGTCGCCAGGCCTGTTCCAGTCGCAAGGACCATTGCTGGCGTTCGCCCAGGGGGCGCCGAAGTCCGAGGCGAATGCGGTCTTCCTCGGTACGCCCCACATCGGTGTAATCCCGGCGGATAGCCTGGCGCTGGTAGCCGGCAGACAGCTGCCCGCCTTCGGCGAGTCGCCAGGCCGTGTCCAGATCCAGGCGATCCTCGGTGAAACTGATGGGCCGGTTGAGCCGGGCACGGCCATGGGCGGAACCGGGCGTCTGGTTGGCGGCATCCCCACCCACGTAATTGAACACATCCACCGGCGTCCGATTGTCCCGGTCTTCATGGCGATAACGCAGATCCACCCGCAGGCGGGGCATGGGCTGCCAGTTCAGGCGGCCGTGAATCCGCAACAGATCAATCCGCCCTTCCAGGCTGTCCCGGGGCAGGCCTTCTTCCACCGTCAGGTCGGGATTGATGGTGTAGGCCAGGAAGGGTTCGTCCTGTTCCGTGCGCCCGATGGCCATGTCGGCGGACAGTCGCAGGGTGGACGACAGCACCTGTCCAAGACCGAAACGCAGTTGCTGGCTCTGATTGTCGGGAGGCAGGCCCAGATGGCCCCGGCCATCGGGATGAAACGCAGCTGGTGACCACCCTCCCACATCCGTCCAGGGGCTGTCGAAACGCATGTGATTGCGGCCGCCATCAAAGCGGGAGAGAAAGTAGGCGGTTTCGGCATGGAAACCCTCGCGCTGATAACGCAGGGTGATTTCAGCTTCACGGGTCTCGTAATCCACCGGCGCCGGCACCAGTGCCGCACGGGTATTGCCGCCGGTAATGCCCATGACCGCCGCCACGGGACGGGTCCCGTCGCGGCGCTCGACACGGAAATCCGTGCCCAGCTGCCAGCGTTGATCCAGAGTGCGCTCGTGGGCAAGGCGGAGTTCCCGCCGCATGTGATCGTAGGGGGCCACCATGAGGGGTTCATCCAGTCCGCCCATGTCGGAGGTGCCGGCGGCGGCATCCCAGTCGTCGGGCAGACGCAGCTCATACCCGCCGGCGCCGCTGTAAGGCGTCAGCCCATCACCCAGCCGGCGGGGCAGGCCCAGGTAATGCAGGCGGGTGCGATGGACTCCCTGGCGGTTATAGCTCATGTCGAGCCAGCGGCCTGTGGGGCCGCGGCTTTCCGCGTCCAGCAAGAAATGGGCGGGATCGTCGGAAGTCCGCTCACTGCGCCAGTCCAGCCACAGGCCGCCAATCCCGCGCCAGCCTTCGGAAGCAAGGTAGTCGCTGCGGCCCAGACCCGTGAGCTCGCCGTCCTGGTAACCCAGGCCAAGATCAAGGTCCATCAGCAGCCAGCCCGTGTCCCCATCGCTGCTCTGCTCGGCCGCCAGTGGCCAGGACAGGGCCAGCAGCAGCACTGGCAGCCAGTAGCGACCCGACCGGGGCGAAAGACTCATCGTGTCTGCCCCACGCCGGAGGGGTGGTTGGAGCCATGCACCTGGGTGTGGCAGTTCATGCAGTTGCGCTGGAGCATGGAGGCCGACGCACCACGAGGCGGAACATCACCGCCGTGCAGGGCCGTGCTGGGATGGAAGGCGGCCGAGTGACATTGCTGGCAGAGCTGTGGCCCGCGGGAACGCAGGAGATTGTCATGCACGGCACCGTGGGGCTCATGGCAGTTGCTGCAGCTCTCGCGCACCGGCGGATGCTCCCAGAGGAAGGGGCCACGATATTCGGCATGGCAGCTGTAACAGGTTTCGTTCAGGGAGGCTGAACGCAGCTCGCCCGTACTGATGCTGCCGTGGGGGGCATGGCAGTCACTGCAGCTCATCTGGCCCGCCCGCATGGGGTGAGTGGAAGGCCGGTGGATCTCGGCACGCACCCGCGTATGACAATCCAGACAGACCCGGTCACGACTCGCTCTCGCCATCATGGGATCACGGGCCACATGGGACTGGTGACAGTCGGTACAGGAAACGTCATTGAACTCGTGGGCGCTGCCCCGCCAATGGCGCTGGGCGGCATCGTCATGACAGCTGAGGCAGGCGCGATTGGCGTCCGCCGCCGGCGTGTTCCGGTTGAAGGAAACGGCCGGTGGGGGACGCACACCATCTCGCACGGAAAGGTGGGCAAGGCTGGGGCCGTGACAGGCCTGGCACTGGCGGTCGGCCGCCGGACTCAGGGGGTCTCCCAGCATGCCATGGGGCGTCTTGTTGATGGCCGCCAGGGGATGATCCGGCTCCCGCATGTGGCACATGACACAGGCGCGCTCACCACCCGGGGCATAGCCGGCTTCCACCGGGTAATCCTGGGCGGACCAGACCGTCCCCAGCAACAGCAGATACCCGAGTATCATCTTCCCTCCCAGAGCTGATCCCTCCATCGCAAAGCGTAGCCCAATTCACGAGAGAGGAGTTGATTCGGGTCAATTCATTAGGGAACCTCTGATTAATTCATTCGCACCCGCAGTTGGCGCTGAGAGCTGCTGAGTCAAGGCGCAGCGCGCAGCACAGTAGCCTCTGCGCTACGGGCAAGCGCTGTAACGCAGAATCAGCAGCTCTCAGCGCCAACCCCTTGTGGGCCAACGGGATTTTCCCTCTCGACTTCGTTACTCCTCACTCATGTAGCGCAGAGGCTACACTACGCTCGTCGCGCCTCGCGAGAGGAAAAATCCCGTTGGCTGCGGGCGCGAATGAATTAATCAGAGGTTCCTTAGTAGTCGAGCCGATCACCCCGTTCCGGGCAGGCAGCATCGACACTGAAGCGTTCGCGCAGAGTGGCCGCCAAGGCCTCACGAGCCTTTTCTTCCCCATGAATCAAGGCAACAGCGGGCGGCAGGGTGAAGCCGCGATACCA
The DNA here is from genome assembly GCF_030848495.1 of Natronospira bacteriovora. Taxonomy (NCBI): domain Bacteria; kingdom Pseudomonadati; phylum Pseudomonadota; class Gammaproteobacteria; order Natronospirales; family Natronospiraceae; genus Natronospira; species Natronospira bacteriovora. The sequence goes on along the minus strand of NZ_JAVDDT010000002.1, from coordinate 24,197 downwards.
GTCACACAGGCCGTCGCGATCGGCATGGGCGGAAATGCCGCCCACGGTGTGGATGCGAGCATTGACACGGTACTCCTCGCCCCAAAGGCGAATGCTGGGAGCACCATCCACCAGCTGACGGCCGGTGGTGCCCTCGGCCTGGAAACCGGCAATGATGATCTGGGTTCCCGAACGCCCAACCTGATGCTTGAGGTGATGCCGAATACGGCCGCCGGTACACATGCCGCTGCCGGCGATGATGATGGCCCCGCTCTGTATGCGGTTGATGGCCATGGACTGTTCCGCGCTTTCGGTGAAACGAAGATTGGGGAAACGGAAACGTGTCTGGCGCACCCAGGCCGCCGCCTCGGGCCGCAGAAAGCGGTCATGGCGGGCATGGATTTCCGTGGCCTTGATGCCCAGGGGTGCGTCCAGAAAGATCTGCCAGCCGTCCAGCCCCCAGTCACCGTAATGCTTTCCGAAAAGATAGAGCAGCTCCTGAGTACGGCCAACGGCGAAGGCGGGTATCAGAATGTTGCCACGACCTTCGGACGCCGACTGAATGATCTGCTTGAGCTCGAAGTCCGTTTCCTGGCGGCTGCGATGGCAGCGATCTCCGTAAGTGGATTCCATCAGCACCAGATCCGCTGCCTCCGGTGTCTTCCAGTCGGGCATCAGCGGACTGCCCTTCTGCCCCAGGTCGCCGGTATGGATCAGACGACGCCAGGCACCGCCTGAACGGGTATCGATACTGACCACCGCGGATCCAAGGATATGCCCGGCATCCTGGAGCCGTAACCGGACATTGGGGAGAATGTCGTAAACCTTGTCGTAATCCAGGGGCCGGATCTGCGCCATGCAGGCACGCACATCCTCCATCGTGAACAGGGGCTCGACCGAATCACCATTCTTGCCATTGTCCCGCCGACCCAGGAACTCGGCTTCACGCTCCGCCAGCCAGGCCGCATCTTCCAGCAGAATACCGACGATGTCGCGGCTGGCCCGATGGGTGTAGATGGGGCCGGTGAAACCCTGCTGAACCAGGCGGGGCAACAGGCCAGAGTGATCCAGATGGGCGTGGCTCAGCACCACGGCATCAATGCTCCCGGGATCAAAGGGAAAGGCATCGCGGTTACGGGCTTCCTCGTCGGGGTGCCCCTGGGCCATGCCGCAATCCAGCAGAATGCGACGACTCTCGAAGTGAAGCAGGAAGCAGGAGCCGGTCACCGTCCCTGCAGCACCATGGATTTGGACTTCCGGCACCTCACCCTCTCCTTCGCTCTCTTGCCCGCTGCTGTCAATCTGGCAGAGTCAAACTGACTGCAAGGTTATCATCCCGGCATCGTGGAATGGCATGAACCCGGAGTTTGACCACGATTAAACGGGCGTCGACAATATCCGCAAGACACTCGCTGCGGGAGATCCTGATGAGAACCCTTATTCTGGCATTGGCACTGATCTTTGTCTGGCTTTCCCCGGTGGGCAACCCGGCCGAAGCCGGAGGTACGGAGATGCCCGACATCCCACACAAGACGCAAGTGGACGAGAACACGCTGATTGGCGGTCCACCGGATCAGGAACAGTTGCGCGAAGCCCGTGATGCCGGCATCCGCACCGTGGTGGATCTGCGTGGCGTCAGTGAATATGGCGATTGGCAGCCGAGTGATGTTGTCACATCTCTCGGCATGCTCTACATCCCTATCCCCGTGGCCGGTGCCGACGGGCTGACACGACCGGCCATCGAGGCCTTCGACCGGGCCATCGCCGCTGCCGGTGACCAGCCGGCCCTCTACCACTGCGCCAGCGGTAACCGCGTTGGGGCCATGTTTGCCCTGCGTTCGCATCTCATTGAAGGCGCGGGGCTGGAAGAATCCCTGCGAATCGGCCGCGAACACGGGCTGACGGGGCTGGAAGACCAGGTGCGTGAGATGATCGAATCCGGCCGGATTCCGGATGGCCGTTGAGTCAGGCCGTGAACGCCTGACGGTTTTCAGCCGCCTGCCCCTGCCGGGCCAGAGCAAGACACGACTGATCCCGGCCCTGGGTGCCGACGGTGCCGCCCGCCTGCAACAGGCCATGAGCCTGCGTGCGATCACCCTGGCCTGCCTGTGCGCTCGCCGTCGCCCGGGCCTGGAGGCCCGCCTGGCGCTGTCCGGTCCCCTGGAACGCGCCACGGACTGCTTCGGACGGCTGCTTCCAGTGGAAGCCCAGGCCAGTGGCGACCTGGGTGAGCGCATGGCGGCAAGCTTTCGTGCCGGCCTGGAAGCGGGTGCGAGCCGGCAGCTGATCATCGGCAGTGACATCCCCGGCCTCAGCGTCGAACGACTGCAACAGGCCCTGGATGCCCTCCAGGACAAGGAGCTGGTTCTCGGCCCGGCCCGGGACGGCGGCTATTACCTGATCGGCCTGGGGCGCGAGCTGCCACCGGCCCTGTTCCATTCCATGCCCTGGGGCGGGCCGGAAGTGCTGGGTCTGACCCTGGCGCGGGCCGCCGAGGCGGGCCTGTCCTGCCGCCTGCTCCCAACTCTGGACGATGTGGATGAAGCGGCCGATCTGGGGCATTGGCGACGGGCCCGGCGACAGGCCCCTGCCCTGTCGCCCGACGACGGCGTGAGCGTCATCCTGCCGGTACTCAATGAAGCGGAACGGATACCGGCCCAGGTACGCCGCCTGTTCGCCGAGGGTGCAGACGAGGTCATCGTGGCCGACGGCGGCAGTGAGGATGGCAGCGTTCAAGCAGCGGCGGAAGCCGGGGCCAGGGTAATCCACACCCCTCCCGGGCGGGCCGTACAGATGAACCATGCCGCCCGGGAGGCCCGCCACCCCCTGCTGCTCTTCCTGCATGCGGACACACGGCTGGCCGAGGGCTGGCGGGATCCATTGTTCGCCGCCCTGTCCGGGGCAGGCGGGGGTGAGCGCGTGGTGGCCGGCGCCTTTCGTTTTAAGGTCGACGGCCGAGGGCTGCGCTATCGTCTGATGGAGTGGCTGGTGGCCCTGCGCTGCCGTCTGCTGCGCCTGCCCTACGGGGACCAGGGCCTGTTCTGCCGCCACGAAGTCTTCTTCCGCGTGGGCGGCTTCCCCGAGACCCCCTTGATGGAAGATTACCTGCTGGTGAAACGCCTGCGCCGTGAAGGACGCATCCACCTGCTGCCACTGCCGGCGCTCAGTTCGGCGCGCAACTGGGAGCGGGCCGGCTTCTGGCGGGTCTTTCTTGCCCACCGTCTGGTGCTGATCGGTCACGCCCTGGGCGTTCCCCTGCCCCGGCTGGCCCGACTGCGACGGCGACTGCTGCGAGGCCCTGAACGGAAAAGCGCCTAGTTTCCCTCGTTGGCGATGCCATGGGGCACATGGCCGGTGGCCACGATATTCGCCGCCCGTTCCACATGGGCACGCTGGTCGTCGAAGAATATGTCCGCGCCAAAGGCCTGCAGGAAAGGCGTCTTGTCCATGCCGCCGAGGAAAATGGCTTCATCGATACGAATGTCCCATTCCCTCAGGGTGCGGATCACCCGTTCATGGGCCGGGGCATCCCGGGCCGTGACCAGGGCGGTGCGAATGGGGCTGTCCTCGATGGGGAAGGCCTGCTGAATACGGTGCAGGGCGGAGAGAAAGTTGCGGAAGGGGCCGCCGGACAGGGCCCGGCGCGCCGAGGACTTTTCCGACTTGCGGAACTCATCCAGGCCCTTCTCCCGAAAGATGCGCTCGGCCTCGTCGGAGAACAACACCGCGTCGCCGTCGAAGGCCAGGCGGATCTGGTCGGAATCATTGGCTCCGGCCGCCGAGGGCACCAGGGTGGCGGCGGCGCAGCCCGCACGCAGGGCCGCCCCCACGTCACTGCCGTGGGCGGACAGAAAGAGATCCGCGCCGAAAGGCCCGATGTAGCGCCAGGGTGATTCCCCGTTGGTGAACGCGGCCCGGGTGATGCCCAGTTTGTGATGCTCGATGGAGTTGAAGACCCTCAGGCCGGTGTCCGCGCTGTTGCGGGAGAGCAGGATCACCTCCACCAGGGGCTCCTCTCGCCCCTTGTTCAGGTGCAGCAGCTTGCGCACCAGGGGGAAGGCCACCCCCGGCTCGAGAATGTCGTTCTCGTGCTCGATCTGGAAGGCCGAATAGGCCTCCACGCCCTCCTCTTCAAAGCGGCGGTGGCTGTCTTCCAGATCAAACAGGGTGCGGGAAGAGATCCCGATCACCAGTCGATTGTCGAGTCGCTGCGGCATGATCATGTCCTCCTGTACGTACCCATCATATCAGCCCTGTCCGACAGGCGATGTCGCATCCGGCCGCGCCCCGGCGGTGTCATAATGCGGGCATGGACATCGTCAATAAATCCCTGATCGTCGTTTTCCTTGCCTGGTTCAGCCTGCTATGCACACCGGCCTGGGCCGACTGCCCGGTGGAGGGCCTCACCCCCATTGCCGAGCTCAAGGGTGAGAGCGGAGCCCGGCAGGAGGGCGAGCGGGTGCTGGTACGCGGCATTGTCACCGGTGACTTCCGGGGAGAAGAGCAGCTGAACGGCTTCTACCTGCAGTCCGGGGAGCCGGCGACGGGCATCTTCGTGTATGCCCCCGGCCTCTCCCCCGCCGAGCCCGTCATTGCCAGTGGTCAGGACGTGGTCATCGCGGCCCGGGCCGGCGAGTTTCGTGGCCAGAGGCAGCTTGGCCGAGTCAGCCAGATCCTGGTCTGCGGTGAACCGGGTCTGCCCGATCCCCTGCCCCTGGAATTGCCCGAGGCCGACCGGCAGAAGTGGCAGCGCTTCGAGGGCCGCCTGGTGGAGATCGAGGGACCGCTGACCGTCACCGGCAGCTTCGAACTGGCGCGCTACGGCAGCCTCGACCTGGTGGCCGGTCCCCGCCTGTTCCGCCCGGGCAATTTCCCCGGCGGCCTACCCGAAGCCCTCAGGCGCAGCCGGGATCATGCCGCCTACCGCATCATTCTGGATGATGCCCATTACCGTCAGCATCCCGATCCCACGCCCTACCTGGATGAGAACGGCACGCGCCGGGTCGGCAGCCAGCTGCCTTCCCTGCAGGGCATTCTCACCCACGCCTTCGGGCGATGGCGGATTCACCCCCTCGCGCCCGACACCCTTCGCTTCGAGGACAGCAATCCGCGCCCACCACCGCCGGCCCGCCACGGCGGCCCCCGCCTGGCGGCATTCAATGTGGAGAATTACTTCCTGACCCTGGGCGAACGGGGTGCGAGCGACGAACAGGAGCTGGCTGCCCAGCGGCGTGCCCTGCAGGCCGTGACGGCTGGCCTGGACGCTGACCTGGTCGGCCTGATCGAGGTGGAGAACCGCCCGATGGCGGTGCATGATCTGCTCAATCGCCTTGGTGAGGGACTGGAACATGGCGGGTATCACCATTTCAATCTGGGTGAAGCGGTGGGCACGGATGCCATCCGCAGCGTGCTTGCCTGGCGTCCCGAGCGGGTGGAGAAACTGGCCGGCCCCTTCATCGATGACCGTCGCGTGCATCACCGACCGGTGGTGGCCGGCCATTTCCGTCTGGGCGGAGAGGGACCGGGCAAACTGGTGGCCGTGATTCACTTCAAGGCCAAGTCCGGCTGCCCGGAGAGTGGCGACATCGACCGTGGCCAGGGCTGCTGGAATGAACGCCGCACCCGGCAATCCGAGGCCCTGATCGAGTTCCTCGACCGCAAGCGCGAGAAGACCGGTACGAACCGGGTCATCATCATGGGCGATATCAACAGCTACGGTGGTGAAGACCCGGTGCAGGCATTGCGGGATGCCGGCTATGTGGATCTGGTGGCCAACCATGTGCCCGCGGAACAACGCTACAGCTATGTGTTCCGGGGTGAATCCGGCTACCTGGATACGGCCATCGCTTCGCCGGAACTGGCCGACGACATCCAGCGCGTACACTTCTGGCCCATCAACGCCGATGAACCCCGCTTCCTCCAGTTCCAGCAACCCGGCCCATGGCGCAGCTCCGACCACGACCCGGTGATCATTGATCTAAGGAACCACTGATCAGAGGCCCCTTATTCCTTGAGGCAGAGAACGCCGGCCAGTTGTCGGGAGAGTGCCTGCAGGCCGTTCAAACCCAGCGGTGGCGGCTTGCTGGCTTCAATGGGATGAAGGCGTTGCCCGGGGAAGCGCGCTTGCAGGCGTTGGTGGAGGTCGTCGGTACCGGCTTCGGCGCGGTTGATGAAGAGACAGGGGATGGCGACGTCGGCCTGTTCCAGGGTCTGGCGAGCGCGTTCGGCCTCGAGCACGCTCAGGCGGTCGTCGTTGGCCACCAGCAGAAAGGCGGTGGTGGCCGGGGCCTGCAAGCGTTCGCGGCTGCGTTCGAACAGAGCCCGTCGCTGCTCCAGCACCGTCCGCGCCCGATCCCAGCGGGCCTGCTCCGGCCCGCCCTGCCCCTGGCCATGACGGGACAGCAGGGCTTCGGTCCAGGCGCGCATGCTGGCCGGCAGCGTCAGCAGATGCAGGGTATGGCCGGTGGGTGCGGTATCGACAATGATGCGGTCCCAGGCATCAATCTCATCCAGGGTACGACACAGGGCCTCGAACAGGGCTGACTCCATCACCCCCGGGTGCTGCCCCGCCAGCTCGATCTGTCGCTCGGCTTCCTGCAGGAATTCCGGCTGGGTGAACTGCTGGATGTTTTCCTGCACCTGCTCCAGGTACTGGCGCCGTGCCACCTCCGGATCGAGTTCACGAACGAACAGGCCCGGACGAACTTCGACCGGCCTGTCCCCGAGCGGTTGCTCGAGAAGATCGGCCAGGGAATGGGCCGGATCGGTGGACAGCAGCAAGACCTTTTCGCCCTGCTCGGCCAGGGCCAGTGCCAGGGCGGCGGACAGAGTCGTCTTGCCAACGCCACCCTTGCCGCCGAGGAAGAGGATGGGGGGTAACGGGGGCACGTTAGGGCCGCAAGCGGTCATCGCGCACCTAAGGGTAAATGCCAGTCAGGTTTTCTCGTAGTCGTAGTCGTTGTCGTTGTCGTTGTCGTTGTCGGATTTTTCGTCTTATCGAAAGGCCGATTACGATTACGATTACGACAACGACAACGACAACGACTGTGAGGCTGCAGGCTTGTCAGCAGCATCGAAAGCCACCCGGCGGTGAATGCTCCATGCCCATTCGCCGATGCCATTCATGGTAATCCTCGATCAGAAAGGGCATCAGTTCCAGGCAGTACCAGCCGGCGGGATTGGGAAGACCAAGGCTCTCGGACATGACCATGAGACGGAAGAAATCCTGACGGCGGCGCTGCTCCAGTGCCACGGCCCGTCGCAGGGGTTGTTCGTAGAAGGCCTGATAGGCCGCCAGGGCCTGTTTCAGCCACGTTCGAATCTTCGAGGCGCCGCTCATGAGGGCTGCACCTCGGCCTGTTGTTTTCCACGCCGCACGGCCAGAACACCTTCCAGGATCAGCCAGATATTGAGGGCGAAGATCAGGCTGCCGATGGTCAGAAGCAGCCAGTTGCCGTCGCCAAAGTAGCGCAGCAGATTGTGCACCATGGCCCAGGTGGTCATGGTGGCGACGAAGAGGAAGGGCAGCACGGTGAAGATCACCGGGCGACCCAAGCGCCACAGGATCAGGCTCAGCACCAGCAGGGACAGGCCGGCGGTCAACTGGTTGGTGGTACCGAACAGCGGCCACAGCACCATGCCGCCACCACCCGGGTTGGCCGGGTCCGCACCAAAGGCGAGACCGGCACAGAGCAGGAAGGTGATGACGGTCGCCAGATTGATGTTGGAGAGAAACTTCAGGCCATAGTCGCGGCCGATCTCGGCCAGGATGAAGCGCTGCAGCCGCATGGATGTATCCAGGGTGGTGGCGGCGAAGGCGACCACCATGATGGCGATCATGGTGGTGCCGACTGCCGGGGGAATCCCCAGATTGGCCAGCAGACTGCCGGCTCCGTTCACGAAGGCCGCGATGCCCCCGGCACTGGCGGCCGCCCAGGAATCGTAGTGGCCCTGCCATTCCGCCATGCCGGCAAAACCGGCGGAGACCGCCAGCAGGGCGGCCAGGGCCAGCAGGCCCTCCCCGGTGGCGCCCAGATAACCCACGAAGCGGGCATCCGGTTCCCGGTTCAACTGCCTGGCGCTGGTCCCCGAGCTGACCAGGCCATGGAAACCGGAGATGGCCCCGCAGGCGATGGTGACGAACAGCAGGGGAATAAGGGACGGGGCATCGGCCGGAACATCCTGGTTGAACATGGGGGCGGCGAAATCCGGGCGCCCCACGAACAGACCGAGGTAGATGACGAACAGCCCGAGAAAGAGCAGATGGGCATTGATGAAGTCGCGCGGCTGCAGCAGCAGCCAGACCGGCAGGCGCGAGGCAATCGCCCCGTAACCCAGCATGATCATGACCCACCAGGCAATGGTGGGCACGCCGGCCGGGTCCTCGGGCAGGGAGACCGGCACCTGAACGCCAAGGAACACCAGCGCGATGAGCAGGGCAAGACCGATCAGGCAAGGCAGCAACAGGGGCATGCGGCTGCGATAGGCGAGCAGGCCGATGGTCATGGCGATGGGAATCTGCAGCCAGTAGGGCAATACGCTTTCGGGGAAATTGACGAAGAGCGTGGCGATGGCCACCGCAAAGACGGCATTCACCATCAGCAGCAGGAAGAAAATGATCAGCAGGAAGAGACTGCGGGCACGGGGGCCCAGCACTTCGCTGGCAATACTGCCGATGGAACGGGCCCGGTGGCGCACCGAGGTCCAGAGCGTGCCGAAATCATGCATGCCGGCAATGAAGACCGTACCCAGGATGATCCAGACCAGGGCCGGCCCCCAGCCCCAGATCACCGCAATGGCGGGCCCGATGATGGGTGCGGCACCGGCCACGGAGGTGAAGTGATGACCCCAGAGCACGAAGCGGTTGGTGGGCACGAAGTCCAGGCCATCGTTGTAGGCATGGGCCGGGGTTTCGAAATCGGCTTCAAGGCGATAGATACGCTGGGCGACGAAACGGGAATAGAAACGCCAGCCAAGAAAGAAAATCAGAAAGCCGCCCAGGGCCACCAGGCTTGGCCACATGCTACCGCTCCTTCGATGCTGTTAGGGAACCTCTGATCAATCCATTCGCGTTCACAGGCAACGGATTAATCAGAGGTTCCTTGGATTCAATCGAGTCCGAGAATGCTCGCCGCCTCACCGGCCGGGCTCGGCTCCACCGTCAGACGAACCTTCAGCCGAATCCAGCGATGCGCCAGAATGCGGCGCCGGGTCGCCGCCTCCCCCGTCAGCCCCTCGCCTGTTTCCAGCAGCAGGATGCCACAAACCACGGCAGCCAGGCGAAAGGCCAGGTGACGGGCATTGGCCTGCAAGCATTCCTCGCCCTGGGCTTGCAGCTGTGAGGGGAGACCCGCGAGCGCCTCAAGGGCCGCGCCCAGCGCGCAGGCCGATTCATCATTCAGCGCCGCGATGCGCACTTTCAGCGACTCGAGCAACAGGTCCCAGGCTTTCTCCTTCGACAGGGCCCGCAGCAGATCGAGACTCAACACATTGGTGGTGCCCTCCCAGATGGAAAGCACCTGGGCATCACGCAACAGGACCGGGAGACCGGTATCTTCCACATAGCCTGCCCCGCCGAAGCACTCCAGCACTTCGCTGCAGACGGCCACGGCCTGCTTGCCGGTGTACAGCTTGGCCACCGGGGTCAGCAGGCGCAGACAGGCGGCCTCCGTTTCGTCCGCCTCATCACATTCCTGCCGGCCCAGGAGTCGGGCGCACTCGAAGACCAGCTCGAAGGCCGCCGCATGCTCCATGGTCAGATCCGCCAGGGTCTCCCGGTGCAGGGGCTGATCAATCAGAGGCCGGCCAAAGGCCTCGCGCTTGCGGGCGTAATCCAGGGCCAGCATCAGGCCTCTGCCCATATAGCCGGCGGCGCAGCAGGCATTGTAGAGGCGGGTAATGTTCAGAATGCTGCTGATGGCGGGTACACCGCGACCCCGCTCGCCGATCAGTCGGGCCGGCACCCCCTCAAGCGTCAGTTCGGCGGTTGGCAGGGCCCGGGTACCGAGCTTGTCCTTGAGGCGGTTGATGCGGATGTTTCGCAGCGCACCGTCTTCATCCCGCAATTCGACGAAAAACAGGCTCAGCCGCTCATCAGCGACCGCCCCTTCCTGCACTCGTGCCAGCGTCATGGCCACCCGGGAGGTGGTGGCCGAGGTGAACCACTTGTCACCGTACAAGCGATAGTCCTCGCCCCTTGCCACGGCCACCGTTTCCGAGCGGGAGACATCGGAACCCCCACTGCGCTCGGTCATCCATTGCCCCGCTGTCCAGAAGGAAACCGGGTCCCGACTCAGCAGATGCGGCAGGACGCGCTCCCTGAGTGCCTCATCACCATGGCGCTCGATGACCCGGGCGGCGCCGTCGGTCATGGCCATGGGGCAGGAAGCAATGGCAGAGCTGGGGTGATAGAGATACAGGCGAAGAAACTGATGAACCCGCGACCAGGCTCCATCGAGCCGTTCGTAGGCCGTGGCAACAATCCCCTCTTCCGCCGCGATGCCCTCCAGCCGTGTCCAGGCATCCGACACGCGGATCTCATCCACCCGCCGGCCCCAGGGGTCGAAGGAGATGTGCACCGGGGGGCAGCGCTCGGCAGACTCAGCCAGCGGCGGCATTTCCTCCCTGGCGCGATGTCCCAGGGATTCCAGTCCGGCTTCCCAGCGTTGACGGCAATGCTCCGGCACCCGGCTCCGCAACCAGGCCTGCATCACTGCATCGTCACTCCATGGGTGCATCAGTTCCGGCGGCGACTGAAAGAATCTGGCCATGAGTCGATCCTCGCTCGCTTGGGATCATCAAGCTAACCGGGAAGGGAGAATCACGGCAAGTCGGGCGACGTGCTGTTCAATTCATTACCCATCGACCTGCCAGGGCGATAATGCAAGCACAGCTCATAAATTCCCACCCGTGTCTCGCAGGCTTCCCTCAGTTTCTGCAACCATTCCCGACGCTCATCCTCACCCTCTGGCAAGCCCGTCAGGTAGCGCAGGGGGTTACCTGCATGATTAGCCAGCAACTGCTTGTTCACCTGGCGGGTATTCATGAACAGGTTGAAGGGGGCCCGATAGGCGATCAGGGGTCGATCATCGCTGTGAAACTCCCCTGTCCCCACCAGCAGCGGCACATCATCCGGCCCGAGAATGAGACGACCGGCCACATCAAAGACATCGTCTGTCTGCGTGTAGTGGCCTTGCAGATCCCGCGCCACCGCCGGTTGCTGAAGACGCTGCCGCATGGCCGCCATGTCCATCGTGATTTCTTCGAATGCCCCCAACAACAGCAGATCCGAATCTTCCAATGTCTTGAATACATAGACGTGGGGAAAGACATCCGAGAAGCCACGCAGCAACAGGGTCAGGTTCTGGGGTGACAGGTTGTAGATCTGAACCCACTGGGCGAAAACACCACCCTCGCGCAGTGCCCGGGCACCCCGCTGGAAGGCCTCCCGGGTGAAGAGATCGGAGGCACCGGCCATCCACGGGTTGGAAGGCTGGGAAATGATCAGATCGTAGCGATCCGGGTGCATGTTCAGAAACAGGCGACCATCGGTGACATGCAGGGTCACCCTTTCATTCTCATGAACCTGTGCATTGACATCATGAAACAGCCGGGCGCCCTCCACCATGGCCGCTTCGATTTCCACCACATCCACCGTTTTGACCGGATGCGTGGCGACGGCCGCCGCCGTGGACCCGGTACCCATGCCAATCACGGCCACGGACTCGGTCACCGGCCTCATCAACAGCGGGATATGCGCGATCAAACGCTGGCTCGGCATATCACTTTCACTGCTGCCTTCGATCTTTCCGTTCACGGCGATGGCCCGCCATTCGCCATCACCGCCCCGGCCCTCCAGCACCGTCACAGTGGAAGTCAGACCATCCCGGTAATAAATCACCTCGCTCTGCCCGCGCAGGTGACTGGCAAGATTCTCCGCACCATGCTGCAGGTAGGCGCTACTGTACTGGTACACCGCGCTGGTCATGAGTGCACGATCCCAGGCGGGCATCAGCAGTGTCCCGATCATCAGCAAGAGAAACCCAGGGAGTGCAACCGCCCGCAGAAGCCGGCGCTCGCGCCCCGCCAATGCCAGCACGCCTGCTGCCAGGACCAACAGGAGCATGGCTGTCCGGAGACTGTTGTCGATGCCCAAAAGCGGGATGAGCAAGAAGCCGGCAGTCACGGAGCCGGCAATGGAGCCCACGGTATCCCAGGCAAACAGGCGACCGGTGTGACGACTGGTCTGGGCGTTGTGCGCGATGACCACCTGAAGACTGGCCGGAAACAGGCCACCCAGAAAAACGGTGGGCAGAAACACAACAAGGGCGGCAATCAGAAACTGGAGTTGCAACACCCGGCCCGGCACCTGGGCGATGGACCAGGCCGAATGCAGTTGCACATAGAGTTCCGGCAGGTATTGGAAGAGCCAGGTGGAGGCAAGAATGGCCAGAGCGGAGAGCAAGGCCAGGATGATGAACACCGCCCGTGCAAACAGCTGCCCGTGTCGCAACAGCGCCGCTACGGCGAAGGCACCCAGGCCCAGACCGGCCAGAAACAGGCCGAGCACAATGGTCACCGCGAACACGGATGCCCCCAGCACCAGCTCCATGACGCGAACCCAGGCGACCTGGCATACCAGGGCGGCGAAAGCAGTCAGAGCGATGGCCATTGGCATCCAGAGCCGGACCATGACCGACTCCTCACCGGAGACCCTACGGCCCTCCCGCTGAGAAACGTGGCTCGCCGAACCTGTCTCAGGCACCTCGGTCTGGCGAAAACCGACCCAGGCCACCGCGGCCAGCAGGGTATTCAGGGCACTGACAATCACGATGGTCTGAACAAGTCCGTGAACCGGAAGGAAGTACAGCCCCCCCAGCAGGACACCCAGAAAGGCCCCCAGGGTGTTGATTCCGTAGAGAAGACCACTGCCGCGACGCCCTTCCCCCTGCATGCGAACGTAGAAACGGGCCAGTACCGGCAAGCCGGCCCCCATCAGAATGGTGGGGGGAAGCAGCATGACCATGGCAAGCAGCAAACGCACAAGGGATACTGTCCAGAACCCACCTCCCAGGCTGCTGGCCAAACCGCTGAACAGCGGCAGCAGGAAGTGGATGAACAGCAGTGACGTCAGGCCCCAGAAGGCCACGCCCAGCTCAAGCAGGGCATAAACACCCAGCGGTCGCCGCCAATGATCCGCCCGGTCACCAGCCAGTTTCGCCCCGATGCCAAGGCCCGCGAGGAACACCGCCACCACGGTGGCCACGGCCAGGGTGGTGGAACCGAACTCCAGTGTCAGCGCCCGCACCCAGGCCATCTGATAGATCAGCGCCAGGGCACCGGAGGTAAAGAAAACCGGAAAGATCCAGCGTTGCCAGTTCAAAGGAATCTCTCCCTCACCGTCAAAGAGCCAGCATATCCGAAGCCGCCACACACCCCAAAGCAGGACCCCCCCGAACGAGCACTAAAAAGCCCCGGCGGTTTCCCGGCGGGGCTGTGAGAGGACAGGACTACTTATCAGGTACGCCAACAATCGTCGGTAACATCATTGCCATCGCCATCCTCGGCATAACGGCGACCGGTGTGGTCCAACTCCAGAAAGGCACAACGCTCCACGTCACGATCCGCTTGAGCACCCTGGGGAATGGCGCGCAGCCTGTAGGTAGTCTGATCTCTCTGCACATCCAGGCGATAGTGTCCGCTGGGAGACTCGCCAGGCAAGGCATTACATTCCGCGGCATCATAGTCATAGAAACGCGTATAGCAACGCTCCAGTTGCTGGCTGGCATCCATCAAAAGCGTGGCGCCATCCGACCGACGACTCTCATCCGCCTGGCGGGTAAAGGTATTGAAGGCGAAGGCCGCGATGATGCCGAGAATGGCAACCACGATCAACACCTCGACCAATGTAAAGCCGGACTGCCGTCTCGCCAGATCCTTCATGTCATCTACTCCTTATCGCAACTGTCGCCAGGATTGGCGGCCATCGGCAAAGTCACCACGCTCGACGATCCGCTCCATCTGCCCCGTGGAACCGGCCACATACTTGTACTCGGTGCCACCGGCCGAGATGATACCCGGGGTACGAATCACGCCCACGCGGGAACGCAGGCCGGATACCGGCACAGTGATCGTCTCTCCATTGACCGTCACCGTCACGTAGTCGCTTTCGTCAAATTCGCCGTCATCATTGAGATCGAACGGCGAATACTCCAGCCTGGAACCGGATTTCGCATCAATTTCCATGAGCCAACTCTCACCACCAGCCGCACAGGGATTATCCGATGGAATTACCGTGGTAAAGATCACACGGCTACCCCGCAATACGGGATTGGAGATGATGCGCTCACCCGCCGGCCCGGTAACGGGAGAAACCAGATCCAGATACCAGCCGTCGTTATTGCCGACCTCCTCATCCGAGGTAACTCGCACCTGGAAATCCTCAAAAGCCACTTCCGCCAGGATCTCCTGCTGCTGCAGGTCATCGCGTTCCAGAACCGAATTCAGGTTACCGATGCCTCCTGGATTGGAATTGGTGCCGGGAGCAATGACGCCATAGAAGGTATCAACAGGCGGATTGCTACCCGGGTCATTATCACCAACGCGATAATATTGACCAGTACCGAAGAGGTACATGTGCTTACCGCCGTCATAGGATGCAACCTGAGGGCGAACGGTAATCGGTCGGCCGTCTGCCTTGAACATCGGCAAAGGCCCCTGGTTCCGGCGATCCATGAAATCCCAGTTGGCCGGATCGGCGTCACGGACATCAATACGCCAGAGATTCCCCTTGAGATCACCGCCAACGATAATGTCCGTTATGCGACTGCCATCCAGATCGACCGGCAAGAGCTCGGACATCCCGTTACCGCCATCCTCCTCCGTATCAAAGCTGCGTATCAGACTACCATCAGCAAGATCCACCACATAGATCTTGGCCTTGCCGTTCTTGCTCTCATAGCCATTGCCAAAAATGGCAACCCAGCGCCCCGGGGTATCGGAATCCAGGTCTTCATCACCGAACTCGCCGTCCGTGGAAACCCGGGTACGGGCAATGGTGGGCGAACCGATGGTATAGCCGAGATCGGGAAGATCAGCATCGGTCAGTTCCCAGAGAACGCTATCAGGGCCGAGATTCGCGGGATCGGTCACATCAAGCGCAAATACCCCGGCACCACCCGCGCCGAGAGAACCCACGAGGATATGCCGCCATTCGTCATTGATATAGGCATGACTATGGCGCGGTGTTTCATCCACGTAGAAGCGGTGATTCTCCTGATAATCCGGCTCCGGGAGCCGGGAAAGATTGTCGAACACAGAGTTGGGGACGTAGGCAAACACCTCTTCACCGGTGACGGCATTGAAGCCGTGCAGTTTTCCGTCATTCGCCCCCACATAGAGCATGGGCTCACGATTCATCACCGTGTTCCCCAGAAACTCCACATAGGCCGAGCGCTTGCTGTCGGGCAGGAGGTAATAATTGAAATCCTGCTGACCGACAAATGCCGGGCTGGAGTGGACGATATCAGCCAGCAGGGTACCGCGGTCACGGAAATCACCACCATTCTGCTGCTCCCATGACTGATCCCCGCGCAACCACTGCAGGCGTTCTTCGCCGAGATCATCAACCGTGCCTCCGGGTGGCGTGTTCAGTGCCTTCTTCTGCAGGTCAGTCAGCTCGGACCAGACAAAGTTGATGCCCCGTTTTTCCTCCGGGCTCCAGGTCACAACATTACGACCGAACCAGCTTATGGAGTCCCCGGCGTCCCAGGCCGCGTCTTCCAATTCACCGGTGGCAGGATCTACCGGGAAGGCAAGCAGCTCCCCGGACCAGTCGACGGTGTTGAAGCGGGCCTGATACACCATGGTATCGGCATCGAGTCGGGTCGAGTTGGTGGCCACTGAGGCAGCCGAAGCCTGAGTTCGGTCAATGATGGAAGACAATGTTCCGGTAAGCTCATCCGCAAAGGTTTGCGGATCACCAGCCGTGAAGAAACCACCTCTTGTATTCACTGCCGCATGCAAAAGATCGTCAATCTTCGCCGCATTGCTGCTCAGGGGATCCGGCCAGTCAATATTGTCGCCGGTCTCGATCGCCTTGAACGCTTCATCAGGTGAAATCGTTCCCTCAACACCAAGTCCTACACCGAATGTCACCAGATGCTGCCAATAGGCGGGGTTAATGGAGCTGGTGGGGACGCGATTCTCGACATCCGGAAGGAGATCGTTGACCCAGTACTTCATGGCCATATCGGCCAGCGTATTGGAATACGCATCCTTGAACGGGGGCTTGGCGGTGTATTTGAAGTCCACACCATCCGGGTTCGGGATGGCATCATGATCACTGCCATCCACGTTCCCGATGGACTCGCTCAAGCCGTCATTCCAGTAGCCATCGGTCATCAGAATATGGAAGCTTTGACGACATTCCAGAATCTCACTGGAGCCACTGTCCCCAGGATTCGTACTCCAGGGGCCGCCGGCGGATCCATCGCTGAAGTACTCCCCGACTGTGCGCATGGAACGACGCAAGGGGGTGCCACCTCCAATGTCATCATTATAAAGCGAGTTATAGAACGCTTCCCGATTCTCACCACTAAATGGCCGCACCCCCATGCGCACCGTAGCATCATTGATCGCCGTATAACCGACACGCACGATCTCATCCAGGTCGTTGAAGGCCTTGCCTATGCCACCTCGGGCGGCAAGAATGCGTGAACGGTGATAGGTATACCAATTGGCGAAATTCTGGATTTCCTCGGCATAGGTGCAAGGATCCGCAGCACAGTCGGTTCGATTCGGATACCTGGGGTACACGTAGGGGTCGTGACCATTATTGGTCACACTCGTCAAGGCCTGAGTCAGATCCGATGAGAAATCCAGCTCCAGAGGGCGCCGGCTTTCGGGCGCAATGACGACGGCATGGTAATTGTTGATATCGGTATATTCGTCCCGATTATTCGGATCACCCCGGTACTCCCAGTAAATGGCCGGCCAATAGGTCTGCTCCGTCTGATAGTGCCCGCTGCCCCACTGGAGAAAGTCATAATCGGCTGACCAATAGGTTTCATCACCGCAAGGCCTTCCAAAGCGACCATCATAATCCGTACACCAGTTCGCCAACTCGGTCTGGAATTCCTTGAGATTGCGGCCATCACTATAATCAAAACCTGGTCTCGCCGGCGCGGCCTCGGGGTCGGCATCGGGCATCAGAGTGCCATCTGATCGCGTCCACGGCTCATACCGTTGACGGGGATCATAATAGGAAGCATTCAATTGCGGGCTTCGGGAAAAACGCGCATACCAGTCATCCACCCAGGCTGTGGCCACATTGGGATAGCCCCAGTCGTAAAGACAATGTTGGCGCTCATAGGGCTCGTTCACCCACTCGCCACACTGGTTATCATCGAAGAACGACTGTCTCCGGGCAACAACCTGAGTGACTTCGAAATTGTACCCCGTGGCCTCGGTGGCATCGACACTTTCAGGCAGATAAAGCCACATGACACCGCCACCAGCCATGATGTCGTCCGGGGTCAGCTCCCAGATCATGGAGCCGGAGTCATCCAGATTGAACATGAGGTTCGGGGCAACCCGGGCGGTACTCACCGTCAATGGCGTCTGGGCCACGTCACTTGCGGTCGCTGTCTTGGGGGCCGCAGCCAGAAAAAACAGGACAGCAAGTGACAACATGGCAAGAGCAATGTCGCGGGAAAACCGGATCATTCGGCCTTCAGCATGAACGTTCATGGTCTTTCCTCTCATTCCTGCCTACTCGGTGTTACCAGCCACCTCGCCGGTAGACCACCTGTAACACCACGAGGGAGCGGCCGCTTGGGCCCCTGGCCAACGTGGTGATGCGATAAATATTGCCTTCGACACTGGCCTCATCTGCTGCAACCGGCCCACCTGCTCCGGCACTGGGCACTTCCTCCACCACCCAGAGGGGCCGGACCGCACCATCGGGCAGAGCGGACTGGATTACCGCCCCGTCATAGCTTCTCGGGTTGACCGAGCTTTGCGCGAACGTTGCCACCCAGTCCACGCGGCGCTTGTCGTCTTCATACACCAGATTGAGTGGTGATGAGGCATGGTGATGAAGGCCGTTGGTTCCATCAAAGGTCGGCAGTACCAGTTGATCGAGAAAACGCTCTACCTCGCGAACGGTGGCCTCGGCCACCTGGAAGGCGATGTAACGGTCACGCTGGGCACCGGCCATTCGCTCCTGCAGGGTCGTGGTCTGCAGCGCGGTCACCCCGATCACGGTCAGCAGCAGCAGGATGATCAGGGAAAAAAGCAGGGCCGCCCCGCGTTGCTGCCGGGGTGCGGTGAGCCGTGGCCGTGGGTAATTCGGGATCATCAGCGATTCCTCACCTGAATCGTGGTGGTGAACATCTGTCGATGGCGACGGTCGTCGTCAATGTCCACCGTGACGTCCGTTCCCAGAATGCTGAACTGCTTTGGCGTCTGTTCGCCAGGCGGTACGACCTGCTGCTCACTGCGCACCAGCAGGCCTACCCGGATACTGCTCACCGAATTCCAGCGATTGCCTGCGTGAACCTGGCCAGCGGTCTGGTAATCATCGATGGCGCGGTTGCCCCCCCCATCGATTCCGTACATGACCTGCATGGTTTCGACACCGCCCACAAGGGCATCGGTCTGAACGTTCTGACCGGACTCGGTAAGGGAGCGCCGATAGAGCGTGGGCCGTGGGTCAGGGTTGTCCGAGCTAACATTGACGCCAATGAAATAGATCACCATGCGGGCACGACCCAACTCAGCGTCAGCACCAAAGGTGCGGTACTGCGGATCGGTGCCCTGTCCCGGCTGGATGTTGCCACCGGCCTTGTTGGAGTTGTTTCTGCGGAAGAGATACCCACCTCCCTGGCAGTCGGCGGCGAAAAGCAGATCATCCTGCAAATACTGCTCGCTGTTGGTAACGTGATACTGGTTACCCTTGGTATACGGCGGCACGAAGCGAACCGCGTCCTGATCCATGTAACGGATGACCAGAACATCGGAGCCGGCGATGGGCCGGACACTCTCGCCCGAAAAGACATTCGGCAGGCTCGGATTCCAATCGCTCAGGGCACCGGCGCCGGGAGCCAGGGTGGTGATGGTGAGAGTTGCATCGGGCCCCGTATCCACCGCTTCATAGCCTTCCACACCACGGGTGAAATTGAGGTAGAACTGATCCACATCATCATCGGCCAGGTAGGGGGCGATGCCGATATCGAGGAAATTGGGGTTGGAGGTGCAGCCCATGTAGCCGGCCATGCGCAGATCCTGGCTGAGCAGGTCGATGGCAAAACGACCGGACTCCTGCACCCGGGACAGCCCTTCGTTGAGCTGGTAGGCCGTGCGCATGCCCGAAAAGAGCTGCACGGCGCCGATCATGAGCAGCGAGCCCAGCACCATGGCAATCATCAGCTCCACCAGGGTCAAGCCGCCCTGGCGCTGTCGCAGCAGCCGCTGGATGTCAGATTTCCGTGGCATATTCATAAGTCCGCCTGCGTTCCGCTTCATCTTCCCGTGTCCGGTCATCCAGCCAGCGAATCCGAACCCGGACCTCGCCGCCCCCCGTTACCCGAATCGCACCCTGGCCATCGGGCAGCAACTGCCGCACATTGGCCACCCAGTCCTGCAGATCCTGCACTGCCACGGAATTGCCCGTCGGCGCATCGTCCCCCATGGCCAGGTTGTAGTGTCCGGCAACCGCCGCCTGTCGGTTGGCCCGCATGGCATCGGTGATCTGGTAAGCCAGGGTCGTGGCCTGGGATTGGGCATAGGCACCCTGGTTGTTCTGCAGCCCCACCACCTGCAGGCTGGCCACGCCGAGCAGGCCAATGCCCAGAATCAGCACGGCGATCAGGACCTCAATGAAGCTGAAGCCACGTGTCATCCCGGGCCATGGCAACTTGTCGCTCTGATTAGCCATCCTCGTCACACTCCAGGCGGCGAATGTCCGTTCGGCCGCCGCGAATCAAGCGGATGATGCGCACCTGGTCGCAGGTGGCATCGGGAATGCTGTGTCGGATCCGAAGTTCCCGATCCACCATGCCATTGGGCAGAAAGATCACCTCGGATTCATTGTCCTGTTCGGCCATGACCGGCTGGCCGCTGGGTGCCCGCCAGACCCGAAGCACCTCGTCGTTACCGTCTGTATCCTGCCCCAACACGATCCAGCCAATGGCCCAGTCATCCTGCCCCGTGCAGCTCTGCCCATCCTCGGACGAACAGAGGGTCACGGGGTCGCCACGGCGCACCGCCTCGCTGCGCGCCATATTGACCGCCGTCACGAACTCGTTCACCTGAGTCGTGATGCGGTTGTTCTGGATCATCGCCCGAAAGCTGGGGGTGGCAAGGCCGATCAGTATCCCCACCACCGCCAGGGTGATGATGAGCTCCAGCAATGTGATACCGCGCTGCTGTTTCATGTGCACTACTCTATGCCCTTTGAAATCCCTTGCAGCCCCGTGTGCTACGGACGGGACGAAAATTCCGACAAGTGGGACGAATACCACAAAGCCCCGTTTATCGGTGCTTGACGGCACAGGGCCGGGCCCGGATCATTGCAGGCCCTTTTGACGAGATCCGAGGAGCCTGAGGTGGCCAAGCGCGTCGAACAGCGCCTGAAACGACTGCGGGAACAGGGCTGTGTCGACTGCCTGCGGAATGGACGGCACGGTATCGAAAAGGAAAGCCTCCGTGTGACCCCGAAGGGCCGAATCGCGCTCACTCCCCACCCCGGGTCCCTGGGCTCGGCGCTGACCCACGACTACATTACCACGGACTACTCCGAGGCACTGCTGGAGTTCGTCACCCCGCCCTTCACGGATGTGTCCGAGACCCTGGCCAACCTCCAGGATCTGCACGCCTTCACCGCCAGAATCCTGGCGGCGGATGACGAGCTGCTGTGGGCCACCAGCATGCCCTGCGCCATCGGCGAGGATGCGGGCATTCCCATCGCCCGCTACGGCTCTTCCAACGCCGGCACCATGCGGCACATCTACCGCCACGGCCTGGCCCACCGCTACGGACGGGCCATGCAGGTGATCTCCGGGGTGCACTACAACTTCTCCCTGCCGGAGAACTTCTGGCGTCTGTTCAGCGACAGCCGCGACCCCGAAGTGCTGCGGGAACAGCGGGATACCTACTATTTCGGCCTGATCCGCAACTTTCAGCGCAGCGGCTGGCTGATCCCCTTCCTGTTCGGCGCTTCCCCCGCCGTCTGCAAGTCCTTCCTGCAAGGCCGCAGCAGCCACTTCGAGGCCTTCGACGAGCACACCCTGTTCGAGCCCTGGGGCACCTCCCTGCGCATGAGCGACATCGGCTACAAGAACAAGAACCAGGCGGGCCTGGGCATTTCCTACAACGATCTCAAGAGCTACACGGATTCACTGGAACGGGCGACCCGGACCCCGGATCCGGAATATGAGCGCATCGGGGTCGAGGTGGACGGCGAGTGGCGACAGCTCAACAGCAACATGCTGCAGATCGAGAATGAGTACTATTCCTTCATCCGGCCCAAGCAACCCACACGACCGGGGGAGCGGCCGGTGCATGCCCTGCGACGCCGGGGGGTGGAATACATCGAAGTTCGGGCCCTGGACGTGAGTGCCTTCGACCCCCTGGGTGTACACGAAAGCCAGCTGCGATTCGTCGAGGCCTTCCTCATCTACTGTCTGCTGATGGACAGCCCGCCCCTGAGCGAGCAGGAGGAGCGGGAGATCGACGTCAATCAGCAGCGAGTGGCCTGCCGCGGCCGCCAGCCGGGCCTGCATCTGCTGCGGGATGGCGACAACCAGCGTCTCGACAGCTGGGCACGGGAGATTCTCACGGACATGGAGGGCATCTGCGAGCTGCTGGATGCCAACCATGGCGAGCAGGCCTATTCGGAGGCGCTCAGGGCCCAGAAGGCCAAGCTGGACGATCCGGACTGCACCCCTTCCGCCCGCATGCTGGCGGAGATGCGGGAACGAGGCGAGGGCTTCTTCGATTACGCCATGCGCCTGAGCCAGGCGCATATGCAGCATCACCTCAAGCACCCGCTCAGCGCCGAAAGCGAGCAGCGGCTGTGCACCCTGGCCGAAGCCTCACTGGCGGCCCAGCGCCAGCGGGAAGCAGACGATGAGGTGGATTTCCACACCTATCTGACACGCTATTTCACCGCCACGGGCTAGGGCACACCCCCTAGTCCGGCTTTCCTCCTTCACCACGTTGCTGGCGGCGGCGCGGAGCCGAGCCCCGACCTTCCACAGCGCTGAGTATGCCCCGAAAGATGTTGAGCTCATTGCGGTCGGGCCGGGCGCGGGCGAACAGGCGCCGGATGCGGCGCATCAACTGGCGCGGATTGTCCGGGTCGAGAAAACCGATATCCACCAGCACTTTCTCGAAGTGCCCATAGAGCTGCTCCAGTTCACCTGCGGAGGCCAGTGGCTGCTTGCGTTCCCGAGCACCTGGGGTGGTATCGGCCTGGGTGAACCGATCGCCGACAAGGGCGAGGGCGGCCATGCGCAACTCATAGCTCAATACCTGCACGGCCGAGGCAATGTTGAGTGAGCTGTATTCCGGGTTGGCCGGGATGTGCAGCAGCTGGTGGCAGCGATCCAGCTCTTCGTTGGTCAGGCCCGTGCGCTCGCGGCCAAAGACGAGGGCCGCCTTCGAAGCCACCGGCAGAGCCATGACCGAAGCCACCGCCTCACGCGGGCCCACCGGTTCCACCCCTAGACGACGTGTGCGAGCACTGGCCCCCAGGACCAACTCGCAATCGGCAACGGCCTCTTCCAGACTGCCCACGATGCGGGCCGAGGCCAGCACGTCGTCCGCCCCGGAGGCCCTGGCCCGGGCCTCGTCATCCGGCGGGTATTTCGGATTCACCAGCACCAGATCATGCAGACCCATGGTCTTCATGGCCCGCGCCGCCGAACCGATGTTGCCGGGATGCGTCGTCCCGACAAGAACTATCCTGACACCCAATCTCACAATCTACCTCCGAGTTCCATCCCACCCCCCACCGGCTCGTTGTCGTTGTCGTTGTCGTTGTCGTTGTCGTAATCGTAGTCGTAGTCGTAATCGGGTTTTCGCCTTTCGACAGGAAATCAAAAAACCCGATTACGATTACGACAACGACAACGACAACGATTTTTGCGGACATGGTATCCTACGCCCCTTCTCCATCCCAGATGGGCGCTTTTTGATTGGGCTCGCGGGATGTTAACAATCAGCCAGAACGCCTTGGAGGTCGGGAGTCGATGCACCCGTTACTGAATATTGCCGTGCGCGCGGCGCGCAGCGCCGGTGACCATATCATCCGCCGCATGGGTGACCGGGATCGCCTGTCCGTCTCCAGCAAGAAACGCAACGATTTCGTCAGCGAAGTGGATCACGAGGCCGAGGGCCTGATCATAGACCTGATCCGGCGGAATCATCGTGACCACGCGGTTCTGGCTGAGGAAAGCGGCAGCAGCGGCGACTCCGATCACCTCTGGATCATCGACCCGCTGGATGGCACCACCAATTTCCTGCATGGCCTGCCCGTCTTTGCCGTCTCCATTGCCTATCAGTACAAGGGCAAGCTGGAGCATGGGGTGATCTACGACCCGGTGCGCCAGGAGCTCTTTACCGCAAGCCGCGGCTCCGGCGCCTTCCTGGACGACCGGCGCATTCGCGTGGGCAATCTGCGCGGCCTGGACGGCGCCCTGATCGGCACCGGCTTTCCCTACACCGACCACCGCTACCTGGATGAATACCTGGCCATGTTCCGGGCCATCATCCAGAAAACAGCCGGTGTTCGTCGCCCCGGCGCGGCCGCCATTGATCTGGCCTGGCTGGCAGCGGGCCGTTTCGATGGTTTCTGGGAAATGGGCCTCAAGCCCTGGGACATCGCGGCCGGCGCCCTGCTGATTCGCGAGGCCGGCGGCATGGTGGGCAGCCTGTCCGGCGGCACCGATTACCTGGAGAGCGGCCACATCATGGCCGGCAACCCCAAGGTCTTTGCCGCCCTGGCACGGGAAATCCGCCCTCATCTGCCCGCGGAAATGCGTTAAGAACCTTCCGCCACTGCCTGCCTCATAGAAAAGGTTCTTCGCGGAAAAGCGGGGAGGAAGTTCGGGCGTGGTTGCCGGGGCGGGTCTTGGCGGCCCTGCCCAGAACACGCCGTGAATACGTCCCTGTAGGCTCGAGGGAAACATCCCTGTTTCCCACGGTTCTGGTCAGGG